>DASXTK010000033.1:0-7998 GCA_036505485.1 Acidimicrobiales bacterium | reverse complement strand
ATGGTGACCGGGTTGGCCACCGAGCTGGAGGTGCTGCGGGCCTTCGGGGAGGAACCGACGCTGGCGTCCCTGGTCCGCCGCCGGGACGAGCTGTTGGCGCTGCTTCGTGCCGCCCTGGTGCCGACGCCGACGCCGACGCCGACCTCGGCTCCGGCCTAGCGGCCGGCGCAGGCGGTCGCCGTTGCTGGCGTTGTCGCCGTTGTGGAGACGGCTGCGCCGTGCTTCTTTCTGTCGCGGTCGCGGTCGAGTCGGGCGTAGCCGGTGAGCGCCAGCGCGAACGCCGCTCCCACGAGGATCACGGTGGTCACCGACGTGCGGTCGATCAGCGGTCCGGCCAGCAGGTTGCCGATGGGGACGGTTCCGCCGAAGGCCATGATCCACAGGGCCATCACCCGGCCCCGCTCGCGATCGGCCAGCCGTTCCTGCAACACGACGGCCAGGGCGGTGATGAGGGCGAAGTAGGCAAAGCCCACCAGCACCGCCACCGGATAGGCCGGGGTGGGGGAGCGCAGCACCGCGAACAGGCTCAGCGCGGCGGCGAAGCCGATCAGGCTGATCCGGGTGATGCGGGCGTTGTCGTGCCGGTTGAACACGGTGCCCACCGACAGCGAGCCCAACGCCGCGCCCAGCCCGAAGCAGGCGTACAGCACGCCGTAGGGGATGGATTGGGAGTCGATGCCCAGGTTGCGCTCGGCCAGCACCGGGAACTGCCCGACGAAGGGCAGCGAGATCAGCGAGAACCAGAACAGGATGACCAGGCAGCGCCACACCACCGGGTCCCTGCGGGCGATCCGGAAGCCGTCGCCCAGGGCCCGGATCCCCTTCGACGCCGTGTGGTCGACGATGGGCGCCGGGAGCTGCACCGTCAGCAGGGCGCCGATCACGAACAGGTAGCTGGCCGCGTTGCCGACGAACACGGCGGAGGCGCCGACCAGCGAGTTGAGCACTCCGCCGATCGCCGGCCCGATGACCCGGGACAGGTTCATCTGGGTCGAGTTCAGGCTGACCGCACCGGCCAGGTCGTCACGATCGACCAACTGGGGCAGCAGGGAGCTGTAGGTCGGGCCGTAGACCGCCTGGCCCATCCCGATGGCGAAGACGACGCCGACCAGGGCGACCTTGTTGGGGTTGTCCGACAGGGCGATGGCGGCGAGGGCCAGGCTCAGCCCGAGTTGGGTGCCGGTCACGATCATGAGGAGCCGGCGGCGGTCGAAGCGGTCGGCCATCAGCCCACCGACCGGCGACAGCAACAGCAGCGGACCGAGCTGGGCGAACACCATCACCCCGACGAAGGTCGACGACCCGCTGAGGTGGTAGGCCAGCCCGCCCAGGACGACCATCTGCATCCAGTTGCCGATGTTCGACAGGAACGCGCCCACGAACACCCGTCGGAAGGTGGGGTGGCGGAGGGCGCTGCGGGCCGAGCCGGCCCCGGGGGCTATTGGTCGTGTCTCGTCCGCAAAGTCCTCGTCGATCGTCCCCGCGCCCATAACGTCGACTATCGCAGCAGGTCAGGCCAGATCCCAACTCCATTGCCGCGGCTTTTCGCCGAGCTTGTAGTTCAGACGACGTCGGCCAGAGAGGTGTATGGCTGGTCGATCGACTCGGCCACGGCCTCGTGGGTGACGGCGCCGGCCAGGGTGTTCACGCCCAGCGCCAGGGCCGGATCAGCGGCGATGGCCGCGGCGACTCCCTGGGTGGCCAGCGCGGCCAGGTACGGCAGCGTGGCGTTGGTCAGAGCGTAGGTGGAGGTGTGGGGGACCGCTCCGGGGATGTTGCCCACCGCGTAGTGCAACACGCCGTGGCGTTCGAACACCGGGTCGTCATGGGTGGTCTCCCGGATCCCCTCGACGCAGCCGCCCTGGTCGATGGCGACGTCGACGATGACCGACCGGTCCTGCATGCCCTGGACCATCTCGTCGGTGATCACCACCGGCGCCCGTCCGCCGGCCACCAGGACCGCTCCGATCACCAGGTCGGCCTGGGCCACCGAGCGCTCGACCGAGCCCCGGTTCGAGGCCAGCGTCATGATCCGCCCGCGGTGGATCTGGTCGACCCAGCGCAACCGGTCGAGGTTCCGGTCCAGCAGGACCACCTCGGCTTCCATCCCGGCGGCGATCCAGGCTGCGTTCCAGCCGACGTTGCCGGCTCCGACCACGACCACCCGGGCCGGCCGGACACCCGGGGCACCGCCCAACAAGACCCCGCGCCCGCCATGCTCCCGCTGGAGGAAGTGAGCGCCGATCTGGGTGGCCATTCGACCCGCCACCTCGCTCATCGGGGCCAGCAGGGGTAGGGCTCCTTCGGGGAATTGCACGGTCTCGTAGGCGATTCCGGTCACACCTCGACTGAGCAGCTCGTCGGCCACCTCCGGATAGGCCGCCAGATGGAGATAGGTGAACAGGACCTGGCCCTTCCGCATCCGGGGGTACTCCTCGGGCCGCGGTTCCTTCACCTTGCAGATCAGGTCGGCCTCGGCCCACACCGTGTCGGCGTCGGCGACGACCCGGGCGCCGGCACGGGTCAGCTCCTCGTCGCTGATGGACGACGAGACTCCGGCGCCAGCCTGCACCAACACACTGACCCCGCGGTGGATCAACTCCCGGACACCATCGGGGGTGATGGCGATCCGGTTCTCGTTGTTCTTGACCTCGGTCGGCACGCCGACGACGAGCGGCTGGGGCGGAGACGGGGAAGAAGCCACGCTCGCCAGTGTTCCACTGGCTCCCAGGCCCGTGGGGGAGTGAGTTTCACTCGCCGCGTCTTCGGCGGGCCCACGTGGGTAGCGTTCGCGGCATGGACTTCCGTGACGTCACGGTCACCGACCTCGCCGCTCAGGTGAGCGCCGGGAAGCTCTCGGCCCGGGAGCTGGTCGCTACGTCGCTCGAACGCATCGAGCAGCTCGACGACAAGCTCGGGTCGTTCGTGGCGGTCGACGGAGAGGCCGCGCTGGCCGAGGCCGCAGCGCTGGACGAGCGGATCGCCCATGGCGAGGAGATCGGCCCGCTGGCCGGCATCCCGCTCGCCGTGAAGGACCTCGAGGATGCCGCCGGGTTCGTGACCTCCCACGGATCGGCCGCGTTCGCCGAGCGTCGTCCGGCCACCGACGACTCGCCCCTGGTGGAGCGCCTGCGGGCGGCCGGGTGCATCGTCGTGGGCAAGACCAACACGCCGGAGCTGGGATGGAAGCCGGACACGGTCAACCAGGTCTTCGGCGCCACCCACAACCCGTGGTCGTTGGGACGGTCGGCCGGCGGATCCTCGGGCGGGTCGGCCGCGGCGATCGCAGCGGGGCTGGTGCCGTTGGCCACCGGATCCGACGGCGGCGGATCGATCCGGATCCCCAGCTCGATCTGTGGGCTGTCCGGGATGAAGCCATCGCTCGGTCGGGTGCCGTCCGGAGGCACGGAGCCGCCCGGCTGGCCCGGGTTCTCCACCAAAGGTGTGATGGCCCGCTCCATCCGAGATGTCACCCTGGGCCTGGACGCGGTCGTGGGTCCGGAGGCGACGGACATGTACTCGCTGCCGATGCCGGACTCCTCGTGGTCCCGATCGCTGGCCGATCTGGGCCCGCCCCGCAAGGTCGCCTGGTCACCGACTCTGGGCTACGCCCACCCCGACCGCGAGGTGGTGGCGGTCTGCGAGGCCGCCGTCCGTCGGTTGGAGGCACTGGGCACCGAGGTCGTCGTGATCGACGAGGTGCTGGCCGAGGATCCGGTGGGGGAATGGCTGGCGTTCGTGGCTGCGGCCTGTCTGCGCACCCTGGGCCATCTGCGGGGCACCGACCAGTGGGGCTCGATCGACCCGGGGCTGGTGGCGCTGATGGAGTGGGGCCGGGCGTCGATCACGCCGGTGCAGGTGATCGAGTCCCTCGACGCATGCCACCGTGTGAACGTGACGCTGGTGGAGCTGTTCCACGACGCTTCGCTGCTCCTGACGCCAACGGTCGCCGGGCAGACCCCCATGATCGGGGCGAACGGCACCATCGACGGTGAGCCCGACGTGAACTGGGTGCGGTTCACCTATCCGTTCAACATGACCCGCTCGCCGGCGGGCACGGTGTGCGCCGGTTTCACCGAGGTGGGGATGCCGGTGGGGCTCCAGGTGATCGGACCCCAGCATGCCGATGTGGCGGTGTTGCGACTGCTGGCCCTGCTCGAGGACACCCTGGCCATCGATGTCGTAGCGCCATTTGGGACGTGAGCTAGAGTCGCACCCCTCCAGGGCGTATAGCTCAGTTGGTTAGAGCGCGCGCTTCACACGCGCGAGGTCAGAGGTTCGAGTCCTCTTACGCCCACTGGATCCCCGTACGTAGATGCGTACGAGCCTCGTACCTCCTGGTGACAGCCTCGCTGCACGCCTCGGGAGGTTGTCCTGCTCGGGTCGGCGGCTTCGACGTCCGTACGCCGCTGGTATCGCGTACGTGAACGCGTACCTCCGGGTAGGGGCGATCGGGGCATGCGTGTCCAGGGGTTCGAGTCCCGTTCGGTGGGACCACTCGGCATCGGGTACGTGGATCCGTGCGGCGGAATGAGTCCACGTACCCGAAGACGATCCCGACAGCCGCCCCCGAAGCCACAATGACCCGCGAGTGTCCAGCCGGCTTGGCTGCCGACTCGAAGCGCGATTTCGCCAGTACGCCGCGCCTGCGGTCGATCGGGGCTGTCATACTCGCTGGCATGACGGTGCGGACTCCTGCGGACGATGCGCCGCCGGGTGATGCGTTCTTCACACCCCCGCCGCTCCCCTCCGAGGGCCAGCACGGCGACCCGATCTACCAACGTCCGTTGGACAACCCCCATGCCGCGCTGGAGGACGGCGACAACTGGCTGGTGCTCTACACGTCGGAGGACGTGCACGGCCGCCTTATCGCTACATCCGGCATCGTCGTCCTACCCACCGCCGAACCTCCGGCCGGCGGGTATCCGGTGGTCAGCTGGGCCCACGGCACTGTCGGCGTCGCCAGCAGTTGTGCACCGTCCCGCGACCGGCCCGAGTCGCTAGCCCATCCGATGAACGCCTTTCCCCAGACGCTCCTCAACACCCTCCTGCGTCGCGGCTACGCCGTGACCATGACCGATTACGAGGGGCTGGGGACCACAGACCGCTCGCACCCCTTCCTCCTAGGAGCATCGGAAGCGCACGGGGTGCTGGATATCGTCCGCACCGCCCGAACCCTCTTCGCCGATGCCATCTCCGACCGGTTCGCCATCGTCGGGCACTCTCAGGGCGGGCAGGCCGCCCTCTTCTCCGGCCATCACGCTCCGGGCTGGACACCGGAGCTGCGGCTCGTCGGTGTATCCGCCCTCGCGCCCGCCAACCACGTGCTCCAGTTGGTGCAGGCCGGCGCGTCCTCGTCCGCGACCAACCCGGGCTACGCCTTCACCCCGCTCTTCCTCAGCGGCGCTATCGGTGGCGATCCGGGCATCGATCCCGCCCAGGTCCTGTCCGACGACGCCCTCCGTCGCTGCTGGCCCCACCGGGAGCAACGCTGTCGCGCTGGGCTGAGCCAGCCCGACTCGTGGGGTGGCCTTCAGGGCAACCAGCAGTTCACCGCCACCTACCCCGCGGTGCCAAACCCGCACCAGCTGCGCTTCAACCAGCAGCTCGCGGGCATGAACCCGGCGGTCACCTTCAAGGTGCCCGTGCGCATCACCCAAGCCGAGGACGATGAGCGCGTCTACGCCAACCCCGCGCCCCTGCCCGGGGTCGACGTCCTGGTCAAGGAGCTGGAGGCGGCCAACGCCACGACGGGGGCCACGATCGAGTATCAGCGCTACCCGGCGGGCACCGTCGCCCGCGACCCGATCCTGGGCGTCCACTTCGGCACCATCGACCACGACACTCCAGCCCTGCTCGACTGGCTCGACGCCCGCTTCGCCACGCCCTGACCGAGCTGGCGGACAACGATCGAGCAGGGTGCGGATCCTGGACCGCGACAGGTCCGGATCAGGTCAGGGTGTCGCTGTCCCGATGTCCAGGGCAGCGAGGGCCTCAAGGGCTGGTTGAGGGTTTGAAAGCTGTCCCATTAGGTCCACTGCCATCGGGTAGGTAGATCAGTGTCGACGTAGGGATCTACGTACCGGATGGTGGTGGCGGGACCCATCCGGCGAGGGTTCGTTCGAGGTGCTGGGCGACAGAGATGGTCAGGTGGTCTTGGCCGTGACTGGCGGCGACTTGGACACCGAGCGGTAGCCCACGACTGTTGAGTCCGAGAGGGACCTGGGTCACGGGAACGCCGGCGAGGTTGAAGACCGAGCACGGGGTTTGCAGCCAGGGCCGCATGGTGGTCGTGTGCAGTCGGGGAGCCGTGCGGGCGAACGGCGGGTGGAGGAGGACCCCGTCGCCGATCACTGCGGTGATCTCCTCACGCAAAGCCCTGCCCGCGGCCTGGGCGCGGCGCATGCGGCGGTCGGTGCCTGGGAGTCGTTCCCCAATGATGGCGAGCAGCGTCATCAGGTTGTGTCCGCCTGTGCGGCGCAAGATGGCCTTCACCGTGATCGGGGGTGAGCCTGCTTTGGTGATGATCTCCTCCAGGCTTCCGCCAACCTCGGCGGAGGTCGCCAGGAAAGCCTCGGTCGCGCGGCGTATGGATCGCAGCGGGACGCGGCGGATGTGGGCTCCGGCTGCTGCGAGGGCATTGACCACACGCTCGCGTGCGTCTCGGACGTCCTTAGCGACGGGGAGGTAGGTGGTCTTCTCGCTGACAGCGACCGTGAGTCCCTGGATGCTCACGCAGGCGGGATCGCCGAGGGTGAGGCTTCTGGTGAAGGGGTCGTGTCCGTCGGGGCCGGCGATGATTCGCAGCAGAGGCATGAGGTCTTCGGCGTAGCGAGCGATCGGCCCAATCGTCAGCAGTCGACCGATGTCGCCGATGCCGTCGGGGAACATGCCGGTGTTCGGAACCAGGCCGGCGGACGGTTTGTGGCCGAACACGCCGTTGAAGAACGCGGGGATGCGGATGGAGCCCCCCATATCCGAGCCCAGCCCGACGGGCGAGCCACCAACTCCTACGGCGACAGCCTCTCCGCCGGAGGATCCTCCTGCGGTCCGTCGCCGGTCGTAAGCGTTGCGAGTGAGGCCATAGACGCGGTTGTTCGACTCGATCCAGATGCCGAGCTCGGCGACGTTCGTCAGGCCGAGAACGATGGCGCCTGCGTCGAGGAGACGTTGTGCGGCTGGCGCTGGACGGGCGGCTCGATGATGGCGACGAGACAGCAGCCCCGCGGTGTGCGGCATGCCTTCGACGCCGATCATCTCCTTGATCGTGCAGGGCACCCCGAGGAGCTCTGGCAGCTCGTCGTCGTTCCCGGCCCGAAGGATGTGGGCATCGGCTTCGTCGGCCTCGGAGAGGGCTGCCTCGAACCGGGGTACAGCCAACGCGTTGGTCCGGAATTGGGTGCTCTCCAAGACCGCGATGTGGGCCTCGACGACGGTCCGAGCGCTGACCCGGCGTTGCCGGATGGCGCTCGCCAGTGCCACCCCAGACATCCGCGTCACCGAGAGGTCCCGTGTCTCGTTCAGCACAATGGTTGATCCACCCGATCGACACCCCCGCGCAGTCCGCTGTGAGGCTAACCGTGGCTCGCCTGACGACTCACCCCACGAGACCGCCCCGGCGGACCTCCACTCCGGCCCGATGGAGGTGTGCGGACACCGTGACCCGGTGGATTCCAAGGCCGGCTGCAAGTTCCCTCATCGTCCTTCCGGCCTCATAGCCAGCGATCAGGGCCTCGACCTGGGCGAGTTTCAGCGAGCGAGCCGTGCGGGGACTGGGTCCGGCAGGCCGGCACGGCCGACAGGCCTCCGCTGCCGAGGAGCCATCGAGCTTCACCATGTCCAGGTCGGCGAGGGCCTCTAGGAGTCTGCTGAGCAATCTGTTGGGTTCGCGAAGTTGTGGTGGATCGCGAACAATGGCGGGGTGCAGGGTAGGAGCGATTCAGATGCGGAGTTGTTGGACGCGGCGGCGGTGTGCGGGCATCTGGTGCCGGCGGGGTC
>DASXTK010000032.1:0-6115 GCA_036505485.1 Acidimicrobiales bacterium | reverse complement strand
GGGACGTCGAGGATGGGGAAGCGCTTGCGGATGGTGGCGACGTCGAGGGTGTCGGTGTCGGCGCCGACGATGTCCGGCGTGTTGCTCAACGCCATGACTCGTAGCCCTCCTTCTCCAGCCGGGTGGCCAGCTCGGGCCCGCCGGATGCCACCACATGGCCGTCGATGAGGATGTGCACCTGGTCCGGCTTCAGGTAGTCGAGCAGCCGCTGGTAGTGGGTGATGGCCAGGATGCCCAGCTCGGACCGGTCCTTGCGCACCTCGTCGACGCCGCGGGCCACGACCTTGAGGGCGTCGATGTCGAGACCCGAGTCGGTCTCGTCGAGGATGGCCACATCCGGCTCGAGGATGGCCATCTGCAGGATCTCGTTGCGCTTCTTCTCGCCGCCGGAGAAACCCTCGTTCAGGTAGCGGTCGGCGAACGCCGGGTCCATGTCGAGCCGCTCCATCCACTCCATGATGGCCAACCGCAGCTCCAGCACCGACAGGTCGATGCCCTTGCGGGCCGACAGGGCCTGGCGCAGGAAGTTGATGACCGAGACGCCCTGGATGGTCTGGGGGTACTGGAAGGCCAGGAACATCCCGGCCTTGCCCCGCACGTCGGTGTCCCAGTCGGTGACGTCTTCGCCCCGGAACCGGATGCGGCCGGATGTGATCTGATACTCCGGGCTGCCGAGCAGGGCGTTGGCCAGCGTCGACTTGCCCGAGCCGTTGGGTCCCATCAGGGCGTGGACCTCGCCGGCACCGATCGACAGCTCGACCCCCTTGAGGATCTCGCCGTCTACGCCGGGGACCCGAACGTGCAGGTTGTCGATCTCGAACAGCGGGGAATCCGGGGCCAGCGCATCGGACATAGGACCGCAGTCTATTCGCACTATCCGCGTAGGAGAAATACCTCGGAGGAGACTGTTGGCACCTGAATCAGCAGAGTGGCGACTACGTCGCTGCCGTACAGGGCGGCAGGGTGGTGTCGGGCGGAGGCGCGTCTCGTAGGTCTTCTTTCCAGGTGCGGAAGCGGGTGTGGGTGGCGCCGCTGGGGCCGATGCCCTCGCCGTTGCCGTCAGGGAACAGGTGGAAGATGTAGGAACGGGTGAGGTCTTCGACGTGTCCGACCCAGTAGCGGGCGTGGGCGTTGGTGGCTGGGCCGGCTCGCCACAGGAGCCAAGGGCCGATGCGCCGCTTGTACTCCGCCACCGGCTGGTCGGGGAGGTCGTCCCCGAGCTGGAGCAGCTCCTTTGGCGCCTCGATCCAGGCCGTGGCCGGGATGTTCCGGTCCCGCAGAGGCGTCGGCGGCAGGTCGGCGGTGTGCCGTGGCGTGTCGTCGGAGGGCCGTTCGTCGTAGCGTAGGGGCTGGCTCATCTACCAGCCCCGGTCGATCCACTCCTGGAGGTGCGGACGCTCGGTGCCGATCGTCGTGTCGTCACCGTGTCCCGGCAGCACCAGGGTCTCGGGCGGGAGCGTGAACAGCTTCCGTTCCACCGACTCGATGATGGTGTCGAAGTCGCCGCCGGGGAACTTGGTGTTGCCGGGACCACCCGGGAATAGCGTGTCGCCGCTGAACAGCACCGGAGAACCCTCCAGCGCGAAGCACATCGAGCCCGGCGTGTGGCCCGGCGTGTGGATGGTCCGCAGCCGCAGCCGGCCGACCGGGAGGACAGCATCGTCGTCGAGGATCTGGTCGTAGGACGGGAGCCGATCGGCGTCCTCGGCGGTCACGTGCACCTGGTAGCCCGCATCGCGCAGCTGGGGCACGGCCTGGATGTGGTCCCAGTGCCCGTGGGTCTCCAGTACCGACCGCACGCCCAGCAGGCTGCACAGCTCCAGCAGCCGCTCGTGCTCGTTGGCGGCATCGAGCAGCACGGCGTGCCCGGTCTCCAGGCAACGCAGGACGAACACGTTGTTGTCGACCGGGCCGACCACGACCTTGTGGATCTGCCAGCCGTCGCCGTCGAGGTGCAGCGTCGGAGCCTCGAAATCCGGAGATGTCGGGATGCTCATGGCTCCAGTGTGCCGCCCCCTGCCGGCCTAGGGCGTCGACGTGGAGGTGGTGCCTTCGAAGCTGTCCAGGTCGATCTTCCACACGCCGTCTTCCTTGCGCATGGTCACCTGCTTGGTGTCGGGCTCGCCGTCGACAGTGGCGCTCACCGAGAGGACGGCGGTGTCGTCGTTCTCGTCGACCACCTCGATCTGCTCGACCAGGAAGTCGGAGACCCCTTCTGCGGCGAAGCTGTCCTCGCAGGTGGAGATGGCGTCGTCGAGCGAGACCTCGCCCGACCCGAGCGACTCCTGGGTCACCAGCGCGGTCATGGTCTCGCAGTCCTCGGCCGCGAAGGCGTCGAAGTAGGCGGACGCCACGTCCTCGGGACGTCCGCTCGCGCCTTCCTGGTCCCCGGGCTCGCCGAGGATGTCTTCGAAGAAGGTGGCGAAGTCGATCCTCCACTTGCCGTCAACCTTCACCAGCGGGACCTCGTCGTTGCTCTTCTCGCCGTCCTCGTTCTCGGTCCTGACCTCGACCGTCGCCTGGTCGCCGTCCTCGGACTTCAGCTTGGCGCTCAGGAGCTTGTCGGTGTCGACGCCCTGGCCGGAATCCGCCTGCTCCTCACAGGAGCCGACGGCCTTGGTGCGGCTCAGTCCCGGCGGATCCGAGGAGCCGTCCCAGCTCGTGAACAGCCACGGCCATGACTCGTCGGTTGTGAGGTCGACCTGGGCACCGCAGTTCTTGTCCTTGCTGGCCTTGAAGAACGCCTCGACCGCGCCCTTGGGGGTGTTGTCCTCATCGTCATCGGGTCCGATCAGGAAGAAGGCCCCGCCGGCGAGGACCGCGACCCCCAGCACCGCGACCAGCACGATCAGGCCGGTCTTGTTGCTCTTGGGCGCCCCCGGGGGTGGACCCTGCATGCCCGGCGGACCCCAGCCCGGTGGCGGTTGCTGACCCGGCGGCGGCGTTGGCGGGGGTCCATAGGGGCCGGCCGGTCCCTGCGGAGGGGGAGGAGGAAACTGTGACACGTGTGGTCCTTGGTTGCTCGGGGGACGCCCGTCAGCAATCGGGGCGAGCCTAGTGGTGACGCGCAACGGGTCGGCCTGCGGGGGGAGCAGGCCGACCCGATGTTCTCGTAGGTCTCGTCGAAAGGACTAGAAGTCGTTCACCAACCACGCGCCGCCCTCGAGCACCAGCTCATAGCCGGCGTTGCCCGAATCGCCCGCGGCCGTCGACTCCTCGATCTCGAACTGGATCCGGTCGCTGGAGGAATCGACCACGGTCGGTTCGCCGAGGACCTCGAGTCCGAGGCCGCTGTAGTTGGTCGCGCAGTCGGAGGCAACGGTCGAGAGCCCACCGTTGGCGTCGATGTACTCCTGGCTGAGCAGCAGAACCATCGACGAGCAGTCCTCGTCCACCTCGGCGTTCACGAAGTCGGCGAGGGTGTCG
This sequence comes from Acidimicrobiales bacterium, assembly GCA_036505485.1. Lineage (GTDB taxonomy): Bacteria > Actinomycetota > Acidimicrobiia > Acidimicrobiales > VFJN01 > DASXTK01. Next base: position 2,689 of record DASXTK010000032.1, on the reverse strand, counting down.
AGGGCCTCAGACGGCACGTCGAGCTGCTCGTCGAGTGGGATATCGCTGTCCGACTCCGTGGTCGTGGGATCGTTGTCGTCCGACTCGGTGGTCGTGGCGTCGTCGTCGTCGTTCGCGGTGGTGGACGTCGGCCCGGCCTTCTCGTCGTCGTCATCGCCGCTGGTGGCAAGGAAGATGCCACCGCCGACGACCGCGACGACCAACAGGACCAGCACCACGATGAGTGCGGGGTTGCTCCCACCGCCGCCTCCGCCGCCACCCGAGGGGGGCGGACCGCCGTACATGGGGGGCTGCTGGTCCCAGCCGGGCTGGCCCTGAGGCGGGTAGCCCGGAGGGCCGGGCGGGGGGCCGGGAGGCCCGGGCGGGGGATAGCCGGGGGGTTGGTTGGGGGGTGATTGCGACACCTGCCTGCCCTTCTTTCGCCTGTGGCGGACGCGCCGGGCACGCTATCTGCGGTTGTGAACCATTTGACCGCGGGGCGCTCGGTAAGCGGTCACAGTCGGTCGTAGGGCGAGCACAGTTCGAACCCGAGGGCGTCGGCGGCCGGGATCTGGCGCCGATCGAAGGTGGCGTAGCGCAGCGGCCGGGGCAACCGGTCCGCCGCGGCCAGGTGCAGGGCGTCCACGGTGCGCAGGCCGTAGGTCGCGCCCAGGTCGACGGCGTGGGCCAGGCAGCGATCGTCCACCGGGACCACCACGAACGCATCCCAGTCGTCGCGCAGCCGGCTCCACAATCGGTCGTGCTGGTGGCGGCCCACGGCCAGGCGATGCAGGGCCAGCAGGGTCTCGCTGCGACACAGCGCCGAGGCGCACCAAACGTCGTCGGCGGTCATGGCCTCGATCATCAGCTCGTGGCCGGATCCGTGGATGTACCGCCGGAGCAGCGCTGAAGTGTCCAGGAAGAGTGTCACCGGCCACGTAGGTCGTCGAGGACGTCCTCGATGCGGATGTCGACCGGGACGTCCTCGGCGTGGGGTGCTTCGGGCCGGTCGGCTCGGGCTGGGGGGAGGGCCAGACCGGTGGCGACCAGGTCGTCGATGGTGAGCTCGGTGGTCGCGGGCGACAGCGGTCCCAGCTGGGCGGTCGGAAGGCCGTCGACCGTGATCACGATCCGCTCGCCGGCGGAGGCGCGGCGCACCACGGCTGCCACCTGGTTGCGGAGCTCTCGGATCCCGACCCGGTCCATGAGTCAGCGACCGTAGCACGCGTGTACACATCGCGAGTAGCGTGCCGGGCCGCAGCCCCCTACGGTGTCCGACATGAACTTCGCTTTCTCCGAAGAGCAGGAAGAGCTGCGGCGGATCACCCGGCAGTTCCTCGAGGCCAAGTCGCCCGAGAGCGAGGTCCGGGCCCAGATGGACACCACCGAGGGCTACGACCCCGCGGTGTGGTCGCAGATGGCCAACGAGCTGGGTCTGCAGTCGCTGATCATCCCGGAGGAGTTCGGTGGCCAGGGCTTCAGCTACGTGGAGCTGACCGTCGTCCTCGAGGAGATGGGCCGGGCCCTGCTGTGCGCGCCGTACTTCTCCACGGTCGTGCTGGCGGCCAACGCGCTGATGCATTCGGGCGACGACGCGGCGCGCAAGGAGCTGCTGCCGGGCATCGCCTCCGGCGAGACCATCGCCACCGTGGCCTTCACCGAGCCCAACGGCCGCTGGGACGAGGCCGGCATCGAGGCCACGGCCAAGCGTGACGGCGACGGCTGGCGCATCGACGGCACCAAGATGTTCGTCCTCGACGGCGCCATCGCCAATCTGATCATCGTGGCCGCCCGGACCGACAGCGGCGTGTCGCTGTTCCAGGTCGCCGGCGATGCCGAGGGTCTGACCCGCACCCCGCTGTCCACCATGGACCAGACCCGCAAGCAGGCCAAGCTGGAGCTCGCCAACGTGCCGGCCACGCTCATCGGCAGCGAGGGCCAGGGCTGGGACGTGCTCAACCGGGTCCTCGACCTGGCTGCGGTGGCCCTGGCCGCCGAGCAGGTCGGTGGCGCCCAGTTCGTGCTGGAGATGGCCGTGCAGTACGCCAAGGACCGGGTGCAGTTCGGCCGGCCGATCGGCTCGTTCCAGGCCATCAAGCACAAGTGCGCCGACATGCTGCTCGAGGTCGAGTCGGCCAAGTCCGCGGCCTACTACGCCTCCTGGTGCGCTTCGGAGCTGAACGACGAGCTGCCCGAGGTGGCCTGTCTGGCCAAGGCCTATTGCTCGGAGGCGTACTTCCACGCTGCCGCCGAGAACATCCAGATCCACGGCGGCATCGGGTTCACCTGGGAGCACCCGGCGCACCTCTACTTCAAGCGGGCCAAGTCGTCCGAGCTGCTGTTCGGCGATCCCACCTACCACCGGGAGCTCCTGGCCCAGCGGCTGGGCATCTAGCTTTGGCCAGGTGATCTGGCTCTTCGTTGTGCTCGGCGCGGCCGCGGTGTTCGCCATCGGCGCGGTCACCGTCGGGCGGGAGGCGTTCCGCCTGGGTCACCAGCCTCCGCCGACGATCTTCGACGTCGACGAGGCGGTGGCCCACGTGGCCGACGACATCCCCGAGGAAGCCCAGGCCCGGCTGAGCTACGACGAGGTCCGGACGCTGATCCTGGCCGAGCTCGACCACCTGCGGGACAAGGGCCTCCTCGGCATGCAGGGTGAGGACCCCGAGCTCACCGACGAACGGCCGGTGGTGGTGGCCGACGACGATGC
>DASXTK010000031.1:0-9056 GCA_036505485.1 Acidimicrobiales bacterium | reverse complement strand
CCAGCTGGGCATCGAGGACGACACCCCGGGCGCCACCGGCTATCGCCGCAGCTGCGGTGTGCAGCCCGATGCCACCCTGCAGCCACAGCGGCAGCTCGACCTGACCGACGAGCCGTTGCAGCAAGACGAACGCCGTCTCCTCCCCCACCCGACCTCCGGACTCGGCGCCCTTGGCGATCAGCCCGGCGGCGCCCGCGGCCACTGCGGCGGCTGCGTCCTGCACCGAGGTGACCTCGACGAGGACCCGACGACCCCCGGTCTGCCAGCGCACCACTGCGCTGGCATCCGGGACGATCACCACACCCACGTGGTCCGTCAAGGCGGTCGGGTCGACGTCGATCTCACGGCCGAGCCGGACGCCGAAGGGACCGTCGTAGCGGCTCTCCACCAGGCGCAGCTCGTCACCAGCGCGGTCCAGGTCACGGCCAAGATCCAGGACCCCGAGCCCGCCGCCGCGGCACACGCCAACCACCAACCGCCCATCGGGACGCGCCCCCGGCGTCACACCGATGATCAGATCGCGCTCGCGCTCGTCTGGGCCCGAGGCCATGGTCCCCCCTCGTTGTCAGGTCAGCGCAGGTCAGTATTCGGATCCGCTTTGTCAATGTCAAGAAGGTTTATTGACTGTGAAGGCTGTTTTCCAAGAAATATTGCTCAAACGCTTCCATCGCGCCGCAGATGCAGTAACGTCGGGCCGTGAGCGTCGACACCAACGACGGCGAGCCGCGAGCGACCAAACGGATCCGCAAGAACCCCGAGACGCGACGCGCCGAGATCGTCACGACAGCCCGCGAGGTCTTCGCGGTGCACGGGTATGCGCAGTCGGGGTTGGCCGAGGTCGCCAGTGCGGCGAAGGTGTCGAAGGGGCTGCTCTACCACTACTTCCCCGACGGCCGGCCGCAACTGTTCGTCAGCGTGGTGGAGGAGCTGGTGGCCGAGTTCCAGCAACGGCTGCGGCAAGCGGCCAAGGTTCCGTTCTCGCCCCGAACCCGCATGGAACACCTGCTCGGTGCCCTGTTCGCCTTCTTCGACGAGAACCCCACCGCGTACCGCTTGCTGTTCCGGGATCCGTGGGTGACCCACGACGAGACGGTCGAGGCCGCGGCCATCGCCACCCGAGTCCAGATCGCCTCGGAGCTGGCCGCGCTCATGGCCGGATCGGGGCTGCCCGCCGATGATTTGGTGGCGGCCAGCTCGGGGCTGCTCGGCTTCGCCCTGGCCAACGTCGAGCTGTGCCTGGCCGAGCAGCTCACCCCCGAGATCGCCTGGCGGGTCACCTGCGACTACGCCACCTCCCGGCTACCCGACTGAACCCGAAATTGAGGCGTTTGGCGCGCTATAATCGCGCCAAACGCCTCAATTTCGGTGGGTGCCGGCCAGCCCCGCAGCCGGGGCAGCGGCAGAACGCCGGGGTCAATAGAGGAGTAATGTCCCGTCACACCCGGAGGGGGAGGGGGTGACATGCCGAAGGAACGGCTCTCGGCCACCGTCCGAGGCCTGATGACTGATCGGCGCGTCGACGATGGCACGGTCGCCCGCTGGATCCGGTTGCTCGCGCTGGCCTGGGTCGCGGTCTCACTCCCGTTCATCACCGCGGTCTCGGCCTTCGTCCACTCGCCCGAGCTCTACATCTTCGTCATGGTGTTCATGGCCAGCGGCGCCTACACCGCGCCCGCGCTGGTCGCGGCCCGGCACACCGTGCGTCGCGCACCGCCGGGTGACCGGCTCTGCTATCAGCTGCTGAACATCGGGTTGATCACGGTCTTCGGCATCGGCGTCGCCATGCTGATCGGTCTGGTCACCGGCTGGAAGTGGGCCAACCCCCTCGCCGTCCCGGTCTTCATGTTCAGCGGCACGACCCACATCGCCGGTCTCGCCGTGCTCGTGAGGCGCCGGTCCGGGCGCCGCGCCCTGTCGGTCGATCTCATCGAATCGGCCGGAGCCGTCGTCGCAGTGGCCGCACCCCTGGTCGTGCTGTTCGGTCCCGCCATCGTGAACGCCAAGGCGTCCTGGTACGCGGTTCCCGCCGCGGTGGCCGTCCTCTTCGTCATCATCGGGACCTACTGGGGCGTGCTGCTGCTGGTCCGGCTGGGGCCGGGTCGAGGGCCGTTCGAGATCTGCGCGGTCGGCCTGTGCCTGGCCGGATTGGGCGACAGCGTCCTGCAAACCGCCCTCGGGGTCTCCGGTTTCACGCTGCCCCTACCGCCGCTGATCGCGCTCCACGCCCTGTGCATGAGCATGTACCTGTTGATCCCCCTCAACACCCCGCTGCTCCTGCGACCCGGGCTCAACATCGCCCCGCCCCAGGGCCAGATCCGGGGCAGCCGCATGGCCACGGTGGTGGCGCTGGCCGGTCTGGCCGCCCTGCTCGGAGCTACCTGGCAGGTGGCCGACGAGCGGCCCTGGGCGGTGCCGTTCTCGCTCGGGGTGACGTCGCTGCTGGTGGTGCTGGGCGGGCTCCGGCAGATGGCCGCGGCTGACGAGACCCGACGGCTGTACCGCCAGGTGGAGGAGGCGTCCGACGCCCGACGGCAGCTGCTGGCCCAGCTGTTGGAGCGGAACCTGCAGGACCGCCGGCGCTTCGCCGGCCAGCTGTACGAACAGGCCGTCGCCGCCTACACCTCGTTCGCACTGCTCGCTGGGTCCGAGCGCGCGCACCCGGGGTCGGCGGTCTCGGCGGCGGCGCTGGCCAAGGCCTCGCAGCGGGTGGGCGGGGACCTGGCTCGCCAGGCCGACTCGGTGCGGGAGCTGGTGCTGGCCATCCGTCCGCTCGAGGGTGACCCCCGAGGACGGCAGCGGCTCGGGACCCCCATCGCCGCCTACCTGGCCTCGGTCTACGGCGACCATCCGGCCCCCCGCCTCCGGGTCGACGTCGACGACGACGTGTCCCTCGACTGGATCGCCGAGACGGTCTCGCTGCAGATCATCCAGGAGGCGCTGCACAACGTCTGGCGCCACAGCCGGGCCGACGAGGTCCAGGTGTCGATCGCCGCCACCGGCGAGCGCGATGCGGTGACGCTCACGGTCTCCGACGACGGGACCGGGTTCGATCCGGCGGCGGTGCCCGAAGGGGCCGGGATCACCGCCATGCGGGCGTCCGCCGCCGTGATCGGCGGCAGCTTCGTCCTCACCTCCCGCCCCGGCGGGGGAACCACGGTCACCGCCCGCTTGGGACCCGAGGGAACTGCCCTCCCACCTGTGCGTTCCAACGGAGCCGGGCACGCGCCTCGGCCGGCAACCACGCTCCGGCTCGTTCCCAGTCCTCCCGACGACGACGAATAACGGTGATGCCCCACCCGCGAGATGGGTTTCCGTATGGTCTCGGCCCTTGCGTCGGTTCCATGTCCTCTCCACAGTGGCGTTCGCAGTGCCGCTCCTCTTGCTCGGCGGCTGGGCCGGTCCGTGCGAGCCCGAAGACGACGGCAGCCCCAGCATCCTCGGACCACCGGCCATGTCGGCCGACGACCTGGTCAACGCCTGGAACGCCTCGGGTCGGGGGCAGCCTCCGGCCCTGACCGTCCCCATCGCGGAGGTGCTGGAGTCCTACGTCGGCATCGGGGAGGCCGAGGGCGTGCGGGGCGACCTGGCGCTGGCCCAGGCCATCGTCGAGACCGGCTGGTTCACCAGCGACAACACCACTCGCAACAACTTCGCCGGCATCGGCGACCACGGCGAGGACACCATCGGCGGCGCCTTCCCCGATGCGGTGACCGGCGTCCAGGCCCACATCCAACTGCTCAAGAAGTTCGCGGCCGGCAACCGAGTGGCCTTGGCGTTGCCCGACGCTGCGCCTCGGGCCAAAGCTCGGGCCGAGACCTGGGGCCAGCTGGCGGGCACATGGGCCTCCGACCCGAACTACTGGGACGTGGTGGCCCGGGTGTACCACCGGGTCTGGCGCTACTCGCTCTCGTCTCCGTCCTCGGCCTTGTCCTCGGCCTTGTCTTCGTCGTTCAGTGCGGCCTCGGCCGCGGCCATCGCCTCCTCCTCGCTGGCGTAGCGATCGAACAGCTCGCCCTGCTGGTGGATGAGCCACACCATCCACCCCTCATCGCGGCCCTCGGGACCTACAACGTGCGCGACCTGAGCGATCACCAGCCCCTCATCCGAGATGCCGTGGTACATGCCCTGGCGTCTTCGCTCCCATCTAAGCTGCATCCCACGAACATACGTTCGTAAGGAGTAGATTTTCAAGGGCTCATCTGTACTGGGGACCTGTCGCTCCGTCGCCGGATCCAGGTGCCCTGGCACAGGGCGATGATGGGCTCGATCGTCGAAGCCTTCCAGGCCGGATAACGGCTCTGCAGCACGGCTTGGCGTTGAGGGGCACACTTTCGGGCTGGTGGACGTGGACGTCGGGGGGACCGGTACCGCACTGCTCGAAGTGCGGGGGCTGTCGAAGCGGTTCGGCGCGCTGCAGGTGCTGGACGACATCTCGCTGTCGGTCCATGCTGGTGAGGCGGTGGCGCTGGTGGGCGACAACGGCGCCGGCAAGTCGACCTTGGCCAAGTGCATCGTCCGGGCGGTGCGGCCCGATGCCGGCACGGTGCTGCTGCAGGGCCGCCCCCTCGGACCGGGGCGGGAGGACACCGTGGCCGCCGGGGTCGGGGTGGTGTGGCAGGACCTGGCCCTGTGCGACAACCTCGACTCGGTCGCCAACCTGTTCCTGGGCCGAGAACGGCGGCGGGGCTTCCTGGCCGAGGCCGAGATGCGCAGCGAAGCCGAACGGCTGCTGGCGCTGGTCGGCATCGACATCCCGGACCTGACCCGCCCGGTCGCCTCCTTGTCGGGCGGACAACGCCAGGCGGTCGCCGTCACCCGGGCCCTGTCCGGTGACCCCGCGCTGCTGATCCTCGACGAGCCGACCGCGTCGCTCGGACACAGCGAGACCCGGGCGGTCATCGCCCTGGTGCGGGAGCTTCGGGCCCGGGGCACGACCGTGCTGCTCATCACCCACCAGCTGGAGCACGTCTTCAACCTCGTCGACCGCATCCTGGTGCTGCGGCTGGGCCGGATCGTGGCCGACGTGTCGCCGCTGGAGGTCCACCCCGACGACATCGTGGCCATGCAGTCGGGCATCGAGGCGGACTCCACGGCCAGCCGTCAGCTCCGCCGGCTCGGCAGCCTGGTCGAGCAGCTGTCCGCGGTCGAGCCGACGGCTTCGTTGCCGTTGGTCGTCTCCGCCATGACCGCGGCCATCGGCCAGGAGACCCTGTGCGTCCATCTGCTCGACCAGGCTTCGGCGGGCCCGCCGATCCTGCGCCGTTCCGCCGCGGTCGCGCTGCCCGACGCCCTGCTGGCCGTCAACGACCGGCTGCCGCTAGGCCCCGACGGAGGTCCGGTCGGGGTGGCGGCCGCCCTCGGTTCGGTGGTGGTGACCGAGGATGTGCGCAGCGACCCAGCGTGGGCCGCGTTGCGCCCCATGGCCGAGCGCGCCGGGATCCTGTCCTCGTGGGCCGCGCCGATCATCGGGTCGACCGGTGTGCTCGGCGCCATCTCCGGCTACGGCGACACGGTCGGGCGACTGCGGGACGATCAGCTCGAGCTGATCATGCTGTACGCCAGCCACGCCGCGGCCTCCATCGAGCGGGAGCGCCTCTTCGCCGAGTCACGGCGGCGCAACCGGGTGCTGGAGGCCATCCGGGCGGTGCTCGAAGTCCTGGCCGGACCCCAACAGATCCACGCCGGATTGGATGCAGCCCTGGTGGCGCTGTGCAAGGTGCTCGACGCCGAGGATGCGGTGGTCCGGGTGGCGACCGCCGAGCAGCCGGCCACCACCCGGGCCTCCGTCGGCGAGCCCGGGCTGGAGGCCACCGCCGACCGGGTGCTGGCCCAGAACCGGCAGACCCGGGTGGCCGACGGCGAGGGGCTGGTCCTGTCCGTGCCGTTCCCGGCCCCGAGCGGGCCGGCCGCCCTGGCCGTGCGCTGGGCCGACGCGGTGGCCGGCGACGAGAGCGCCGAGGTCCTCCAGGACGTGGCCCGGTCCATGAGCCTGGCCCTGGAGCGGGAGGAGCTCGAGGCGTCGCACCGCGAGACCCAGCTGCTGCGCCGGTCCCAGCGGCTCCAGCGCGACTTCTTGTCCCGGCTCAGCCACGAGCTGCGGACCCCGCTCACCGCCATCCACGGCTACGCCGACTCGTTGCGCCAACCCGATGTCCGCTGGAGCGACGATGCCCAGCGGCGCTTCCTCGACACGATCGCCACCGAGTCCGAGCGGATGCGGCGGCTCGTCGCCGACCTGCTCGACGTCTCGGCCATCGACGCCGGCATCTTCCGGGTCCACCCCGACTGGTGCGACCTGCAGCTGGTGCTCGACGCCTCGGTGGCCTGCGTGGCCGGCGGCGACGCCCGCCGCCGCATCGCCGTGGCGGTGGACGGCGGCCTCGGCCCGGTGTGGGCCGACCACGACCGCCTGGAGCAGATCTTCGTGAACCTCCTGGACAACGCCGTGCGGCACACGCCTGCGCCCACCCGGGTCCTGGTCGAAGCCGCGCCAGTCGAGAGCGGACGGTGGGTGCACATCCGGGTCAGCGATGACGGCAACGCCCTGAGCGCCAGCCGGGCCGCGGCCCTGTTCGAGCCGCACGTGAGCGCCGGCAGCGAAGGCGGCACCGGTCTGGGCCTGCCGATCGCCAGGGGAATCGCGGTGGCCCACGGTGGCGACCTCACGCTCGAGCCGACGCCCGGCGCCACGACCTTCCTGGTGGCGCTGCCAGCCAGGAGCGACGGCGAGCACGATGGTTGACGTCGACGCCGGGGTCACCCGGGTGCTGCTGGTCGAGGACGACCAGAACATCGTCGATCTCATTCGTTCCAACCTGCTGGTGCGGGGCTACCAGGTCGACGTCTCCCGCACCGGCGGCGACGCCCTTCGGCTGGTCGACACCATCGGCCATGACGTTGTCCTCCTGGACCTGATGCTGCCGGTGGTCGACGGCTTCGAGCTGTGCCGCAACCTGCGGGAGCGCTCCAGCGTCGGCATCATCGTGATCTCGGCCCGCGGCGGGGAGGGCGACAAGGTCCGGGCCCTCAACCTGGGCGCCGACGACTACATGACCAAGCCGTTCGGCATCGAGGAGCTGCTGGCCCGGATCACGGCCACCCTGCGCCGGACCCGGCCCGCGCCGGCCCCGGAACAACCGGCGGTGGTCGAGGCCGGTGATGTCGTGATCGATCTCGACGCCCGTCTGGTGACCAAGGCCGGCCAGCGGGTGCATCTCACGCCGACCGAGTTGTCGTTGCTGCGGGAGCTGGCGCTCAGCCCCCGGGCCCTGCTCAGCCACGCCTATCTGCTGCGGCGGGTCTGGGGTCCGGGCTACGAGACCGAGACCGAGTACCTCCGGGTCTACGTCCGGCGCCTGCGGGCCAAGCTCGACACCCCCCGGACCCCCACGCTGATCGTCACCGAGCCCCGCCTCGGCTACCGCTTCGAGCCACCGACATAGGAGCCCAGGCCGCGTCCATCATGTTCACAACTCGTTGATGGACCCGGGTGGATTTTGATACCTCGTTCACGGGCTCGTTCCTACGGTGTGAACCAGCCCGATCATCAGGGGGGATCCATGTCCGTTATCCGTGCCGACCGGCGGCGTTTCCGCGCGCCGATTCTTCTCCTCGCCCTCACTCTGCTCACCGCCGCGGCCGCCTGCGGTGACGACGACAGCACCTCCAGCGTGGACGGCGGAGGCGGCGGTCCCAAGATCGCCCTGCTCCTGCCCGAGACCAAGACCGCCCGCTACGAGACCCAGGACCGGCCGCTGTTCGAGGCCAAGGTCAAGGAGCTGTGCGCCGACTGCGAGATCCTCTACAGCAACGCCGAGCAGGACGCCAGCGAGCAGCAGTCGCAGGCGGAGGCCGCCCTGACCAACGGCGCCGACGTGCTCGTGCTCGATCCTGTCGACAGCGCGTCGGCGGCCTCGATCGTGAGCCTCGCGGGTCAGCGTGACGTGCCGGTGGTCAGCTACGACCGGCTCATCACCGACGCCGACATCGCCTATTACATCTCCTACGACAACAACAAGGTGGGCGAGCTGCAGGCCACGGCCCTGACCGAGAAGCTGGCAGCTGACGGCAAGACCTCCGGAGCGCTGGTGATGATCAATGGGGCGCCGACCGACAACAACGCCACCCTGTTCAAGGAGGGCGCCCACTCGGTGCTCGACGACAGCTCTTACACCATCGGCGTCGAGTACGACACGCCGGAGTGGAGTCCCGACGAGGCCCAGCAGGAGATGGAGCAGGCCATCACCCGGCTCGGCAACACCGGGTTCGTCGGCGTCTACGCCGCCAACGACGGCACCGCCGGCGGCGCCATCGCCGCCATGAAGTCCAATGGGATCAACCCACTGCCTCCGATCACCGGACAGGACGCCGAGGTCGCCGGGATCCAACGGATCCTCGCCGGCGAGCAGTACATGACGGTGTACAAGGCCATCAAGCCCCAAGCCGAGATCGCCGCCGAGGTCGCCATCGCTCTGGCCAAGGGCCAGGACATCCCCGCCGACCTGCAGAACGACAAGGTCGACAACGGAAACCTCGACGTGCCGTCGATGATCCTCGTTCCCGTGGCGGTCACGGTCGACAACGTCAAGGACACCGTCATCGCCGACAACTTCTGGTCGGTCGATGACCTGTGCACCGCCGACTACCAGGCGGCATGCGAGGCCGCTGGCATCTCCTGACCGGGCCATGCCGCTGCTTCAACTCCAAGGCATCAGCAAGCGCTTCGGTGCCGTGCAGGCGCTGTCGGAGGTCGACTTCGAGTGCGACGGCGGGGAGGTCGTCGCACTCGTCGGCGACAACGGTGCGGGGAAGTCGACGCTGGTCAAGGTGATCGCCGGAACCAACCCGCCGGACCGGGGGCGGATCGTCTTCGCCGGCGAGGAGGTCCGCATCCCCAGCCCCCAAGCCGCCACCGATCTCGGGATCGCCACCGTGTACCAAGACCTGGCGTTGGCCGACAACCTCGACGCCGTCGCCAACCTGTACATCGGCCACGAGCGGGCCCGGGGGTTCGGCCGCAACCTGCGCTGGCTCGACGAAGCCGTGATGGAGCACGA
>DASXTK010000030.1:0-2546 GCA_036505485.1 Acidimicrobiales bacterium | reverse complement strand
GCCTTCCCCCCTACAATCGCCACATCAAGATCCTCCTGGTCTGCACCGCGAACCAGTGCCGCTCCCCCATGGCCGAAGGTTTGCTGCGCGCCCACCTCCACGCTTCAGGCATCAACGCCCGGGTGGGCTCCGCCGGTCTTCTGCCTGGCGGCGCCTCTCCGGCCCCCGATGCCGTCGACGTGATGTCGGAGCGTGGCATCGACATCACCCGCCACGTCAGCTGTCAGATCACCCCGGACATCGCCCGCTCGGCCAACCTGATCATCGGCATGGCCCGGCAGCACGTGCGCGAGGCCTGCGTGGGCTATGGGGCCCTGCTGCAGCGGGCCTTCACCCTCAAGGAGCTGGTACGACGGGGCGAGGAGATCGGGGCCCGGCGGGAGGACGAGACCCTCTACACCTGGCTGGGCCGGGCCGGCACCGGGCGTCGCCCCACCGACCTGGTGGGTGACTCGGTCTACGACGACATCGCCGACCCGATCGGCAAACCGCGCATCTTCTACGAGCGAACCGCCGACGAGCTCGACGATCTGCTCACCCGCTTCGTCCACCTGGTGATCGGGCTCGATTCCCCCCCACTAGGGTCTGAGCCTCATGTCGTCGTCGGGGAAGGACGCGGGGTTGCGGGTAGCGATCGGTTCTGATCACGCCGGGTTCCTGCTCAAACAACACCTGATCGAGACCCTGTTCAAGCTGGGCCACGAGGTCAGCGATTTCGGCACGGACAGTGAGGAATCGGTGGACTATCCGCCGATCTGCGCCGCGGTCGGCCGGGCGGTGGCCCGGGGCAACGCCGATCGGGGCATCGTGCTGGGTGGATCGGGTCAGGGCGAGCAGATCTCGGCCAACAAGGTGCACGGCGTGCGAGCCGCGTTGTGCAACGAGCTCTACACCGCCCGAATGTCCCGGCAGCACAACAACGCCAACGTGCTGGCGATCGGGGCCCGGATCGTGGCCGAGGGCCTGGCCGACGAGATCCTCACGCTCTGGCTGGAGACGCCGTTCGAGGGTGGTCGTCACGAGCGTAGGATCGAGCAGATCACCCAGATCGAGAACGAGCGCTAGGAACCTGCTTCGTGAGTCTGTCGAGTATTTCGGCGAGGGCTGGGCGCCGAGCACAAGGACGACGACGCAGGTTGGGTTGCCCCAAGTGAGGAGGAGGACGCAGTGATCGGCGTTCAGACCCGGCGAAATGCCGACATGACTGACGAAGCAGGTTCCTCCTGATGCCTTGGCCCTCCGTCACTGATGACGTGCTGTTCGGGCTGATCGACCGGGAGGTCGAGCGCCAGAACACCACGTTGCAACTGATCGCCAGCGAGAACTTCACGTCGCCCGCGGTGCTGCGGGCCACCGGGTCGGTCCTCACCAACAAGTACAGCGAGGGCTATCCGTCCAAGCGGTACTACGGCGGCAACGAGGTCATCGACGAGGTCGAGAACCTGGCGCGCGACCGGGCCTGCGAGCTGTTCGGCGCGGCCTGGGCCAACGTCCAGCCCCACTCCGGAGCCAACGCCAACCTGGCCACCTACATGGCGCTGCTCGAGCCCGGCGATACCGTGCTGGGTCTGCGGCTCGACCAGGGCGGCCACCTCACCCACGGCTCACCGGTCAACGCCAGCGGCCGCCTCTACCACTTCGTGTCCTACGGGGTGACGCCCAGCGACGAGCGCATCGATCTCGACCAGGTGCGCGACCTGGCGCTGGAGCACCGGCCCAAACTCATCGTCACCGGGGCCACCGCCTATCCCCGGCTGATCGAACCCGAGCCGTTCCGGCAGATCGCCGACGAGGTCGGCGCCCTGTTCATGTTCGACGCCGCCCATGTCGCGGGGCTCATCGCGGGTGGAGTCCACCCCAACCCGGTGCCCTACGCCGACGTGGTCACCTTCACCACCCACAAGACCCTGCGGGGTCCCCGGGCCGGGTGCATCATCTCCAACGACCCCGAACTGGGCCAGGCCATCGACAAGTCGGTGTTCCCAGGGTTCCAGGGCGGCCCGCTGGACCATGTGATCGCGGCCAAGGCCGTCGCCTTCAACGAGGCGCTGCAGCCGGAGTTCCGTGAGTACGCGGCGCAGATCGTCACCAACGCCGAAGCGTTGGCCGGGGCCCTCGCCGGCGCCGGGCTGCGCCTCGTGTCCGGCGGCACCGACAACCACCTGATGCTGGTGGATCTGCGCAGCTTCGACGCGGATCTGTCGGGCAAGAAGGCCCGTCTGGCCCTCGATCGGGCCGGGATCAGCCTCAACGAGAACACCGTGCCCGACGACCCCCGTCCGCCGTACGTCACCAGTGGTCTGCGCATCGGGACCCCGGCGGTGACCACCCAGGGCATGCGCGAGGCCGAGATGGCCGAGATCGGCCAGCTGATCCACCGAGTGCTGACCCACCGCGACGACGACTCTAAGCTGGCGGCGGTGCGCGACGACGTCGTGGGCCTGTGCTCCAAGTTCGCTCCGTACCCCGAGCTATAGGGCCGTGGCCACGGACGTTTGCGCCCACCACGCCGGCCAGCGACGCCGCTCGCTGTGTCTCGCCGCCTT
>DASXTK010000029.1:0-2067 GCA_036505485.1 Acidimicrobiales bacterium | reverse complement strand
TGGGGTCGGCCAGGTCGGCGCGGATCCAGGGGCGGCGGGTCGGGTCGAACACCTGCGGCAGCCCGCGGACGCATTCGGCGTAGTGGCGGCAGCGGCCCCGGTCGTAGAACACGGTGACCTCCGCGGCCGCATAGGCCCGGCCAAGCCGGTTGTCGTCAGGTGGCCTGTCCATGGTCACTGGGGAACGGCCGGGTCACCAGCGACCAGGTCGGTCTGGTCGGGGTGGCGGCGCAGGTAGGCACGGACGAACGGGCAGAGAGGAACCAACTTGAGCCCACGGGCGCGGAGGTCGGTCAGGGCGCCGGCGACCAGCCGCTCGCCCAGCCCCTGGCCCGCGAAGGCGGGGGCGACCTCGGTGTGGATCAGGACCACCACACCCGGCTCGGCTCGGTACTCGATCAGGCCGGCGCGGGTCGTTCCCAGCCAGAGCTCATAGCGCGACGCCCGCGGGTTGTCGGCGACACGGGGCTCTGTCGCAGCGTTCTCGGGCTGCTGCGGATCGGCACCGAACTTGCCCGCCATCGAAGGTTCCCTCCTGGACGTGGTGGTCCACGTTAGGTGGTCGGCTGGGGTGGGTTGAGGACGGCTTCGATCTCGATGAAGACTTGGATCCGGTCGCCGATGACCACCCCGCCGCCGTCCATGGGGATGTTGGTGCTGATGCCGAAGTGGCCCCGGTCCAGCTCGGTGGTGGCCGAGAAGCCAGCCCGGGTGCCGCCGTAGGGGTCGCGGGTGAAGCCGTTGACGTCCAGGGCCAGGGTGACCGGCCGGGTCACCCCGTGCAAGGTCAGCTCGCCGTTGACATCGAAGCCGTCCTCGCTGTGGCGGATGCCGGTGGAGCGGAAGGTCATCGTCGGATAGGTGTCGGTCTCGAAGAAGTTGGCCGAGCGCAGGTCGTCGTCGCGTTGGGGGTTGTTGGTGTCGATGGAGGCCACCTCGATGGTGGCCGTCACCGAGGAGGCCAGCGGATCCGGGGTGAGGGTGAGCTCGCCCTGGAAGCGGGTGAAGTGGCCGCGGACCTTGCTGACCATCAGGTGGCGGACGGTGAAGGCCACATCGGAGTGGCCGGGGTCGATGGTGTAGGTCCCGGCGACATGACCGGGGATCTCCACGGCAATAGTCGACATGACTGACTCCCCTTCCATTTGGGAAGTTGCGAGATTCCGTGAATCGCCCGAAGCTGCCGCTCGTCGACTCAAGGAAGTCGGATCAGGTTGACGCCGGCCAGCGGACCGCGAATCTGCTGCATCGCGCCGCCTGTCGCCAGGTCGCCGAGGTCGATGGCGACGAAGCCAGCGTCCTGGAACAGCGCGATCACCTCGGACTTCGCATCGACGTCGTCGCCGGAGACAAAGATCACTCGCTGGCCCCCAGCCTCGTGCGGATCTGCGCCGAGGACCGCAGCGCCGAGGGTGTTCGCGGCCTTGACGACGCGCGCACTGCCGACGAGGCCGGCGACACGCTCGCTTGAGGTTCTCCCGTCAAGATCGCTGGGGTCGAAGTCGTTCGTCGCGTCGATCACGATCTGACCGTTCCATTCGAGTCCCTGGACGGCCTCCGGGACGCGGGCCCAGGGCACCGCGATGACGACGATGCCGGCTGCCGATGCCTGATCCACTGTCCCTGCCGATGCTCCAGCACCCAGCGCCGAGACCACCGATGTCAGCGATGCAGGGCCGCGGCTGTTGGCGATGACGACAGAGCGGCCGGCACGCAGGGCGGTCCGCGCCATCGCTTGCCCGAGTCGGCCGGCGCCGATGATTCCAACACGGTTGCGGTCCGCTGGGTCCATCAGGTTCCTTCCTCGAGCCCGGGGACGGTCGGCCTTTCCCGGCCGGATGCGACCTTGATCGTCGAATGGACGATCGGCAACCCGAACGACTTGGCCGTCTTCACCGTCGCCTCGTGGCCGTGCGCTTGCAGTTTGGTCAGCACCTGAGACCCGATGTACCCGGTTGCACCGGTGAGTGCCACCTTCATCGCCGGACAGCCTCCTGTCCCCGATCGTCAGAGCAACGTACGTGCTGGTCAGGGATGGACCGGTGCGCTGGGCCCGAGGTCCAGGCG
>DASXTK010000028.1:0-1519 GCA_036505485.1 Acidimicrobiales bacterium | reverse complement strand
AGGGCTGGCACGCGCCGCTCGACCTGGTGGACGGCGCGGCCCGGGTCTACGACCCGATCGTGCGCGGTGAGGCCGGTGAGGACGTGTACGGCTGCTTCGTGAAGGACTACGAGCCCAGCCCCTGGTGACCTGCCGATTTCGACCGGTTTGTCAAGGCTTGACGCCGGAACAACACTTGAGAAAACGGCAAAATTCGCTCCCCAGAATTCGTTGACAGGAGCACCTCTCCGCGGCGACCTTTGCAGCGCTCGGATTTCTCGGTCCCCCGCACGCAAGGAGAGCGCATGCGCATCAAGCTGTTCGCCGTCGCCGCCACCGCGGCACTGGTAGCCACTCTCGTTCCCGGTTCCGCCCACGCCAACCATTCCTGGGGTGGGTATCACTGGGCCCGCACCGCCAACCCGTTCACCCTCAAGCTCGGCGACAACGTCGACAACAACTGGCAGTCCTTCCTGACCCAGGCGTCGTCGGACTGGTCGCAGTCCACGGTGCTCGACACCACCGTCGTCACCGGGTCCACCCGCCCGCGCACCTGCAAGGCCACCACCGGCCGAGTCGAGGTCTGCAACGCCAGCTACGGCCAGACCGGCTGGCTCGGCATCGCGTCGATCTCGATCACCGGTGGCACCCACATCACGCAGGGCACGGTGAAGCTCAACGACACCTACTTCACCGGCAGCTACAACACGCCCGCCTGGCGTGCACTGGTGACCTGCCAGGAGATCGGACACACGTTCGGCCTCGACCACCAGGACGAGAACTTCAACAACGCCAACCTCGGCACCTGCATGGACTACACGAACGACCCGAGCACCAACCAGCACCCCAACCAGCACGACTACGACGAGCTGGTGACGATCTACTCCCACCTCGACTCGACCACCACGGTCGGGATGACGGCACCCACCAAGGGCAAGGCGGTCGGCAACTACCGCAGCAGCTGGGGCCACATCGTCGCCGCCTCGAAGGGTGGCGCGGAAGAGATGTTCGTCCGCGACTTCGGCAACGGCAACAAGATCGTGACGTTCGTCTTCTACGCTCGCTGACTCTGCTCGACCCTGCCTGACTCGAAGGCCCCGGAAACCATCGCTGGTGTCCGGGGCCTTCGCCCGGTCAGGTCATCATGTCGAGGGTGAAGTGACAGAACGGTAGACAGCGGTGGCGTTGTCGTAGCCCCGCGCCCGCACCGAGATCACCCGGGTGCCGGCGGGAAGGCGTCCGCGCGGCGCCATTCGAGGCCCGCGTCCTCGACCTGGTAACCGAACTTGGGGCGTCGGACCGGCCGCCGCACGCAGGTCCACCCGATGGGGATCCGGGGCCACTCGCGTGTTCGGCTGGTCGGTCGTGCATTCGCGGAGCCGAACGTACCTAAAGAGGTCGGCTCACCCGCGGCTCCGCCGGGTCCGGCGCGCGCCCGGGTTGTTCGGTACGTCGGTGTACGGCGACCGATCCTTCCCCAGCCCCGGCGGACGGGGTCAGAGGCTCTCGCGGAAGCCCTGCCGCCACGAGGAGTACGCCG
>DASXTK010000027.1:0-13276 GCA_036505485.1 Acidimicrobiales bacterium | reverse complement strand
CTGGCGGTGGGCCGCGACGTTGGCCCGGCTGGCGCAGCGATCGGAGCAGTAGCGCCGGGTGCGGTTGCGCGACGTGTCGATGAACACGCCGTTGCAGCGAGGATCGGCGCAGCGTCCGAACTGCCCGACACCCAGGTCGAGGAAGGTCATGGTCAGGCCCATCACCGCGCCTGCGGCGTACTCTCGGGCCACGGGGCCCGAGGCGTCGGCCACGTGCAGGTGCCAGTCGGAGTCGTCGTGGCCGGAGATGCTGGCCTGGGGACCATGGCGCCGCAGCAGGTGGTTGAGCCGCTCGACCACCTCGGACGACCGGCCGTCGTGGGCAGCGTCGAAGACGGCTCGCAGATCGCGACGCAGCTGGATGAGCGGGGCGAGGTCGGCCTCCGTCGCCCGGTCGGCCATCCACGGCCGGGACTGGAGGAACCCTCGCAGCCCGTCGAGCGAGGTCAGAGGGTCGCGGTCGTCGATGTCGTCAGGCTGTGACGACACCAGCTCCACCCCAAAGTTCGCGTAAGAGCCAAAGTCCACTTGCAGTCCTTACTGATCTGTGTCAACGTAATGGTCAACATCTGCTTATGAACCTTACCAGGGACAGGGAGGACGAGGTGAGCACAGCAACGGAAAGCACGTGGTCCGAGACATGGCAACGCTCGTGGGACATCCAGCAGGAGGGCTACATGCCTGACCGCGAAGCCCGTCTCGACGCGCTGTTGGACGTGGTCGAGGTGGTCGCCGGATCGAGCCCGCTGGTGCTCGACCTGGCCTGCGGCACCGGGTCGATCTCCCGCCGGCTGATCGAGCGGTTCCCCAAGGCGCGGTCGATCGCGGTCGACATCGACCCGGCGCTGCTGACCATCGCCCGGTCGACCTTCGCCGGGGACGACCGGGTGCGCATCGTCCGAGCCGACTTGGCCGCCGCCCGATGGATGGGGGCGCTGCCGGTGTCGCGGGTGGACGCCGTGGTGACGGCAACGGCACTGCACTGGCTCCAGGAGCCCACGCTGCGCCGGCTGTACCGGGACCTGCGCGGGGTGGTCCGGCCGGGCGGGGCCGTGGCCAACGTGGACATCATGGTCTCGCACGACCTGCCGTCGCTGAGCCAGGGACTGGCCGCCATCGAGGACCGGCGGCATGCCGTGGTCCGCTCCGATGGCCGGCCCGACTGGGACGGTTGGTGGGACATCGTGGCCGAGGATCCTGACCTGGCCGACGCCGTGGTCGAGCGGCGAGCGGTCTTCGGCGGCAACCATGCGGCCGGGTTCGCGCCGCCGGCGTCCTGGCACGTGCAGGCGCTGCGCGATGCCGGCTTCAGCGAGGTCGGCATCGCCTGGCGGGCCGGGAACAGCGCCATGGTCGCCGCGGTCCGGTGAGTGTCACTCGAACCGGGCCGAGTCGAGCGCAGTGAGCCGGTTCAGCAGCGGCAGGGTGGCGAGGACCACCAGCAGCGCCACGCCGAGACCTCCGACCAGGGAGAGCCAGAACCCGAACCTCGGCATGACGAAGTGGGGACTCCCGCCACCGGCCGCGCCGGCCGCCAGGACCAGGTAGGCCACCAGCAACCCCAGGCCCACGCTGGCCGCGGCCACCATGAGCAAGGGCCCGGCCGCCTCGGCCAGCACCACCTGGCGCAGGTCGGAGATGCGGGTGCCGGCCAGCCGCAACAGGGCGAAGGACTGCCTGCGCTCCACGATGGCCCCGGCCACCGCCACGGCCAGGCTGCATCCGGCGATGACCAGGGTCACCGTGAGCCCGATGTTGCTGATCCTCTGCATGGTGGTGAACTCGGCCCGGGTCTCCGAGTCGATGTCCCGGAGGGTCATCGCAGTCGTGCCAGGGATCCCGAGCTCCAGTTCGGTGCGAGCGCGTTCCATCGTTCCCAGGCTCCCGTCGGTGACCGCGGCGACCGCGACCACCCGCAGATCGGCGAGCTCGCTGGCCGACATCGAGGGCGCGAACCCGGTCGGCTCGACACCGCCGGGTCCGATGTTGAGCACCGTGGTCCCTTCGCAGCCGTTGAAACCGAGGGCTGCGGCGTCGTCACAGCTCACGAGCACCGAAGCCCCGATCTCGGCGCCCGATCTGATCACTGCCTCGAGCAGGTCGGGATCGTCGGGGAAGGCATGGGCGCTGATCACGTGCTCGACCCCGGGGATCGCGCCGAGGTCCTGGACGAGCTGCGTGGTCCGCGCCGGGTCGAGGGTGGGGAACTGGGGAAGATCCGCCGGTGTCACCTTGACCGGGCCCTGGGGCTCGGCCGCCGACCACATGTGCGGGAACTTGGGGCTGGGCGCGGCGGCCACGACGTCGGGCGAGAGCCCGGAGCCCTGGAAGTGCTGGTTGGCGATGATGCTGGAGGAGAGCCCGCTGAACACGGTGCCCACGAACACCGCCAGGGTGAGGCCGCTGATGGCGCGGAAGCCGGCCGAGGGGTTGTCCTGCAGCCGGCGGGCCGCCATCAGCGACGGGGCTCGCCGCCCGAACCGGGCGATGCCCCGAGCCACCACGGTGGTGAGCCAGGGTCCGGACAGCACGATCCCGACGATCATCACCACGAACGGCACACCGACGGCGTAGGCGATGGTGGTGTCCGCGACGTCGTTGGCCCGGCCGGCCCAGACCACGACGAGGGCCAAGGCCAGCATGCCCACCGCCACCAGGAGCAGCGGCCGCGGGGTCGGCCGTGACGGCGTGGCCCGCTGGGCCAGCCCGAGCGGTGAGATGCGGATCCGTCGCAGCGACACGATCGCGGCACCGATGGCCAGCGCCGGCACCCCCACGGCGATGATCGCGGCCCACACCAGCGAGAGATGCAGATCCGACGGGTAGAACGTGGCGCCGTCGAAGGGGATGCGAGCCAGCGACGGTCGCATGGCCAGGAATGCACCGAGTCCGACGACGGTCCCGCCTATGGCGGCGATGGCGGCCTCGACTGCGGCGATGAACCCGACCTGCTCGTGCGTGGCCCCGGCCAGTCGCATGGCCGCCAGACGTTGCTCGCGGCGGGCCGCAGCCAGACGGGTGGCGGTGGCCACGAACACGATGACGGGCAGGAGCAGTCCGATCCCGCCGACGACGAAGACGACCCGCATCTCCCGGGTCAGGGCGTGACTGATCGGTGCCGTCTCGATGCTGCGGACGGTGAGCGTGTCCTCGTTGTCGCTCAGCTCGCTCGGGGCCCGGCCGACGATGGCCACCAGGTCGTCGGGCGAGGCGAGCGCGGCTTTGCCGATGGTGGCGGTGATCTCACCCGGGAAGCGAGCGGCGAGCATCGCCGGATCGGTGGTGTCGAGCAGCTCCTGCAGCTTGGGCGACATCGCGACCTCGCCCGGGCCGGGGAGCTCGTCCAGGCCGGGCGGAACCGGGGCGTCGGGGCCAAGGGCGGCGACGTCCACCCGCTGTATGTCCTGGCCGTCGAAACGGTCGATGGTCTGAAGCCACAGCAGCGGATCCGTCGTGCTCTCGTTCTGCGCGGGCTGCTGGTTCTCTCCCGCCGGGTGGGTCGACAACCAGGCCCGGCGGACGTCGTGGGCATGGAGCGCCGGGAACGCCACCGCCGCGAACAGCAGCATGGTGACGGCCAGGGCCATGCCCGCTCCGGTCAGCAGCAGCCGGATCAGGGACTCGCGGCCGCCGCCCGCGGTCAGCCGGGTCGCCAGCCGGATCACGCCAGCACCCGGTCGTGGACGCGGCCGTCCCGCACGACGACCTCACGGTCGGCATAGGCCGCCACCCGTGGTTCGTGGGTGACGAGCAACACCGTCGCTTGCTGGTCCCGGGCCGCGTCGACCAGCAGGTCCTTGCCGAGCTCGCCCGAGAGGGTGTCGAGCGAGCCCGTCGGTTCATCGGCGAAGATCACGTCGGGTCGGGTGACCAGGGCCCGGGCCAAGGCGACCCGTTGGGCCTCGCCGCCCGACAGCTCACCGGGCCGGCGCAGTTCGAGGCCGTCGAGCCCCAGCCGTTCGAACCAGGGCGCCGCCGCAGCCAGGGCCTGGGCTCGGGGCTGCCGTTCCAGCAACAGCGGCAGCGCCACGTTCTCCACCGCGACGAGCTCGGGGACGAGCTGGCCGAACTGGAAGACGAACCCGAAGCGTTGCCGGCGCAGCTCGGTGCGGGCCCGGTCGCTCAGCTGGTCGATGCGGGTGCCGTCGAACCACACCTCGCCGGCGTCGGGGGTGAGGATGCCGGCCAGGCAGTGCAGCAGGGTCGACTTGCCCGAACCGCTGGGACCCATCAGCGCCACGATCTCCCCGGCGGTGACGTCGAGGTCGGCGCCGCGCAGGGCCTGGGTGGTCCCGAAGGAGCGGGTGACCCCGCGGGCGGCGAGGAACTGATCGCTCATGACGTGACCTCCGCGGTCAGCTGGTCGAGACGGGATTCGGTCATGTCGATCCACCGGAGGTCGGCCTCCAGGTGGAACAGGGCGTAGTCGGCGAGCAGGGTCTGTCCGAGGCCGCCGGCCCGGCGGAGCGCGGTCAGCTCCCGCATGCGGGCCAGGTGGGCGGCGCGCTGGGCGTCGAGGAACCGGTCCGCCGGCCGGCCCGACACCAGGGCCAACACCACCTTGGCGAACAGCACCGACTGCAGATGGGGCTCAGGCGGTTCCGGCTTGGCCAGCCAATCCTCCAGCACGGTCACGCCCTCGGGGGTGATGGCGTAGCGCTTCCGCTCAGGACCGGACCCGTGCTCGGTGCCCTGGACCTCGACCCGGCCGTCACGTTCCAGCCGTCCCAGCGTGGCGTACACCTGCCCGAACGGCAGGGGACGGCCCGAACCGAAGCGGTGGTCGTAGGCCCGCTTCAGCTCGTAGCCGTGGCTCGGCTCGGGTTCGAGCAGACCCAGCAGGGTGCAGGGGATGTTCACGAAGACTGACTATACACCGAGTTCATACTCTCAGCGAATACCGGGTCTGGCCAGGAGCGATCCGGCAACGGCTCCCTAGGCTCCCCCGACATGGACGTAGGCATCGGTCTTCCCAACGCGCTGTCGGATGTGAAGGGGCCCGATCTCATCGGCTGGGCTCAACGGGCCGAGCAACGCGGCTTCTCGGTGCTGGGCACCATCGGTCGCATCGCCTACAGCTCCCACGAGGAGCTGATCGCCCTGGCCGCCGTGGCCGGAGCCACCGAGCGGATCGAGCTCATGCCCTCGGTGCTGGTCGCTCCGCCCCGCCAGCACGTGCTGCTGGCCAAGCAGGCCGCCACCCTCCAGGCGGTGTCGGGCGGACGGTTCCGCCTCGGGATCGGCATCGGCGGGCGCGACGACGACTACCTGGTGCTGGGTGATGACGCCAAGCACAAGGGCCGCAAGCTCGAGGACTGCATCGCCACCTGCCGGTCGGTCTGGGCCGGCGTGATGCCGGACGGCGCGCTACTCCCGGTGGGGCCGTTCCCGCCGCCACCGCCCATCGTGTTGGGCGGCTACTCCGAGCCCGCCTTCCAACGGGCCGGCCGGCACGCCGACGCCTTCCTGGCCGGGCCCATGCCACCCGAGGCCGTGGCCGGCGTCTACGAGGTGGTCAAGGCCAGCGCCGCGGCGGCGGGACGGGAGGCGCCGCCGCTCTACGCCGCCCGCTACGTGGCCCTCGGCGAGGACGTCTCCGACGAGGCCGACCGCAACGCCCAGAACTACTACGAGTTCGGCGGTGACGGTCTGGTGCAGATGGTGCGGGACAGCATCCTGCGGTCACCCGAGGCCGTGCAGGAGACGCTCGGGGCCCTGAAGGCGCTTGGTGTGGCCGAGGTGTGCCTGTGGCCCATGGCCAGCCGCATCGACCAGGTCGACCGGGTGGCCGATGCCGCGCTGTAGGTCAGAGGACCGCGACGGCGTCCACCTCGACCAGGAATCGGGGGTTGGCCAGGCCGGCCACGATCTGCACGCTGATGGCCGGTGGATCGACGACGTCTCCGCACTCCTCGGCGAAGGCCGCGAAGCCTTCCTGGAGGGGTTGGCCGTCGATGATGCTGACGGTCCAGCGGACGACATCGTTGAGCGACGCGCCCGCCGCCACGATTGCGGCCCGGACGTTGCGCAGGGTCTGCATGGTCTGCTCACGAAGCCCGTCTCCGACGATGTCCCCCGTGGGCGTGACCGCGTTCTGACCACCGACGTAGATGGTGGCGGCAGGTTCGCGCACCACGACCACCTGGCTGAAGGCGGGGTTGCTGGCGAGGGTCTCGGGGTTCAGGTGCTCCTTCATGACGCTGTTGATACTGGATACTTGGCGTCCGATGGACGCGAGGACGTAGGGAGCTGTTGTGGCCGATAGCGAAGTCGAAGCAACGGACCCCCGACTGGAGTTCGTGTACCAGGAGTCCTTGCGGGGCTTGCTCCAGCAACAGGCGGCGGTCGAGAGCATGCACAACCGGGCCGCCACCCTCATCTTCGCCACCGCCTTCACGACCTCGCTGCTCGGTGGCCGGGCCCTGGCCGACGGGCTGGACGGGTTCTGGGAGTGGCTCGGCGTGGTCTTGCTGTTCGCCATCGGTGCGCTGGCGGTCATCGTCCTGTGGCCTTACTACAACCTCTCGTTCCGCTTCGACGCTCAGGAGCTGCTCGACGACTACGTGGATGGGGACTCCCCGGCGACAATGTCGGAGATGCACCGGGCCCTGGCGCTGCGGATCAAGGCCGACTGGCAGGCCAACGGCCGCCTGATCCGGCGGATGCGGGAGGCGTTCCAGGTGTCGCTGGTCCTGCTGCTCCTCGAGCTCCTCGCCTGGCTGGTCGCCATCGCCCAGTAGCCGCCGTCCTCCGTCGGTCCTCGTCGTTCTGTGACCTCTATGCCGCGCCCAGGCGCGGCATAGAGGTCACAGAACGCTACGGTCCGGGCCCCTGGGGGAGGTCACTGATGGAGACGAACGAGGCAGTCGTGCTGCGCCGTCGGCCCACGGGGCTGCTCAGCGCCGACGACGTCGAGCACGTCGAGCTGCCCATGCCGCGAGCGGAACCGGGCCAGCTCGTGGTCCGCACCGAGTGGCTGGGCATCGACGCCACCGTCCGTTCCTGGCTGAACAGTGGAGAGGGCTACCTGCCTCCTGTCGAGATCGGCGCGGTCGTGCGGTGCAGCGGGATCGGCACCGTGGTCGAGAGCCGGGCCGATCGCTTCACCGAGGGCGAGCGGGCCTACGGGCTGCCCGGCTGGCAGCGCTACGCCGTGCTCCCCGACGAGGTCGGCATCACCACGCCGCTGCCGGCATCGGCCGACCCCGAGGCGACCATGGCGGTGTTCGGCGCCACTGGCCTCACCGCCTACCTGGGGATCGTCGACATCGGCGCGGCCCAGGCCGGCGAGACCGTCGTGGTCAGCGCCGCAGCCGGAGCCACAGGCAGCCTGGCCGCCCAGATCGCCAAGATCCGCGGCTGCCGAGTCGTCGGCGTGGCCGGGTCGGACGAGAAGTGCCGCTGGCTGGTGGACGACCTCGGCCTCGACGGCGCCATCAACCACCGCAGCGCTGACCTCGCGGCCGAGCTGCGACGGCTCTGCCCCGATCGCATCGACGTCTACTTCGACAACGTCGGCGGCCCGATCCTCGACGCCTGCCTCGGTCGTCTCGCCCGCAACGGCCGGGTGGTGCTGTGCGGCGCCATCAGCGCCTACAACGAGGTGCGCCGGCCACCGGGTCCGGCGAACTACGTCCAGCTCATCCAGCGCCGGGGCCGCATGGAGGGGTTCCTGGCCCTCGATCATTGGGGCCGGATGCCCGAGATCGCCGAGATCCTGGGCGGGTGGCTCGCCTACGGGCAGCTCCGGTTCCGTACCCAGCAGTTCGACGGGCTGGAGTCGGCGGTCGAGGCGCTGAATGCCCTGTTCACCGGGGCGAACATCGGCAAGGTGGTGATCCGGCTCGGCTAGGGCCGGACCTTGGCGATCACGTCGTCCGCGTAGCCGCGCAACAGGTCGAGCTTCTCCTGGAGCGGTTGGGTGTCGGGTCCGATGGTGTAGGGCCAGCGGAAGCCGACGACCACATCGGTGACGCCCTGCTCCTCGAGCCGCTGCACGCCGTCAGGCGTGTAGGCGTCGAGGCTTATGGCATGGACCTCGAACGGTGCGGCCTCCCGGCCCTCGGCCGCTCGGAACGTGCGCAAGCGGTCGAGCAGGCGGGGCAGATCGGCCGGATCGCCGCCGCCGTGCATCCAGCCGTCGAGTCGAGCCGCCCGCCGCAGCGCCGCGTCCGAGTGGCCCCCGACGAGGATGGGCACTGGTTGATCGGGGACCGGCGCCATCTTGATCCCCGGGAGGTCGAACGTCTTGCCGGCATGCTCGTGGAACCCGCCGGCCATCAGTCCCTGGAGGATGGCGATGGCCTCGTCCATGCGCTGCCCCCGGCCCTCCCAGGGGGTGTCGGTCATGGTGTAGTCCTCGAGCCAGGGGCTCACCCCGACGCCGAGGGCCAGCCGGTTGCCGGTGAGGACGGCCGCCGAGGAGGCCAGCTTGGCCACGTGCACCGGGTGGCGGACCGGGAGCTTGACCACGAAGGTCGTGAACCGGATCCGCTCGGTGACCATGCCCAGCGCCCCCACGAGCACGAAGGGCTCGATGAACGGCTTGTCCTCGAGGAACTCCCGCGACCCGTCCGGGTTGAACGGATACACCGAGTCCGACTCCCGCGGATACGCGATTGAGTCCGGCACCACGAACGAATCGAACCCCGCCTCCTCCGCCGCCCGAGCCAAAGTCCCATACCAACCAGGCTCAGTCATCGACTCCGCATAAGAAAACCGCACCGCACACCCTCCAGCCGCGCTCCCAGCCAGCCAACTCTTGCAGGTTCGTTTAGGTGGGGTGGAGGCGGCGGTGGAGTTGGAGGGTGGTGGGGGAGGGTTCTACGCCGAGGTCGGAGAGGGCGTCGAGGCAGCGGACCAGGAGGCGGTTGGCTCCGGAGCGGTCGCGGCGGGCGAGAGCCGCTCCGACGAGGACGGTGTAGGCCTCCTCGGCCCATTCGTCGACGGCGAGGGCCCGGTGGGCCAGGCCTTCGGCCGGCTCGATGTCGCCCCGGGTGAGCAGGAGGTGACCGGCCCGCACTGCGGCGCTGACGAAGCGGGCCCGGTAGTGCTCCCGGTCGAGAGCGAACCACGCCGCCTCGGGAAGATCGGCGTGCAGGTCGTCCCGGTAGAGGTCGGTCACGGCGAGGTGGTGCTCCAGCGCGAGCGAGGGCGTCCCGTCGGCCTCGGCCGAGGCGGCCAGCGCCGAGTGCTCGTCGAAGGAGTCCACGTCGAGGTGCAGGTGTTCGCCGGTCACCAGCTGGACCGTCTGACCGTCGAGCCGCAGCAGGTACGCCGGTTCGCCGCTGTCCCGCCAGGGTTCCAGCACCCGCAGTAAGTGGTTGAGGGTCACGCTCAGGTTGTTGACCGCGGCCCTCTCGTCCAGGTCGGGCCAGAGGGCCCCGATGATGGCGGACCGGGTGGCTCGGCGATGACCGACGAGGAACGCCACCAGCTCGTGCAGCCGGCGCCGGCGCAGGTGCTGGTCCACCACCTCTTCGCCGTGGAAGCCGTCCCGCCATACCTCCAGCGGCCCCAGCACGGCGAGGTACGTCGGCCGAGGCGGTGGAGCCGGAACCGCGGCCAGCAACGCCCGGGCCGGCTTGGCTTCGGACGATCCGGCCCGGGTCGACGCGGCGCGGACCGCGGCCCGCCCGGCGGGACCGAGCGCCTCCAGCAGGACCCGACCCTCGGAGCGACCAACGGCGGCCAACCCCACCGCCAGCTCGGCCGCGAACGGGTAGGGGAGAGCGGCCCGAACCATCCCCGGCGAGGGCACGTCGAGCGTCAGCAGGCGCTGGTCGCCCTGGCGCTCCCGGAGGGCGACGACCGCGCCGGCCAGCTCCCGGGCGATGCGCAGATAGCCGCGCAGGGCCAGGGAGTCCCAGTGCTTGCGGGTCTCGGGCAGGAGCACGTAGCTGAGGGCCAGCACCTGGCGCCAGGCCCGGCGGTCCTGCCCCTGGTCCAAACCCCACTGCCCGGCGGCCTGCCGCAGCGTGGCCACGGCCTCGACCTCCCTGCCCTCCGCGAGCTCCAGCGCCGCCGTGCCCGTGGCCTCGATGGCCGAGACCCGGTCGTCGTCCGAGGGCGGGGCCGAACGCAAGGCGTCGTCGAGATAGCGCCGACCGGTGGCCGGGTCTCCGACGTAGGCGCTGAAGATCGCCGCCACGGTGAAGAAGAGGTGGCGCGAGTACGAGGTAGCCGCCCGTTCGTAGTCGGCGATGACGGCGGGCAGGTCGGACATCACTTCGTCGACCAGGCCCTGACGCCACCAGGCGCGGCGTTGGAGGCCGTCCACCATGTGCTGCATCGTCGGGTTCCCCAACGACGTCAGCCGGTCGACGATCTGCTGGGTCGCCGCGGCGTCACCAAGGTCGAGGTGGGCGACACCGCAGAGCCATCCCGCGCAGACCTCCCACACCGTGTCGAGCACGCTGGCCTCGATGCCCCCCAGCTCGGCCACCACGGTGCCGTCGTCACCGTCGAGGTCGGCCAGCAGGGCCCGGCCGATCGAGCCCATGGCCCGGGCCAAGGGATGCCCGGTCAGCTCCAGCTCGAAGACGCGGGGCACCACCCGAGTGGCCGTAGCCAGGTCCTGTTCCCACCAGGCCAGGATGGCGCGGTGGGCGATGGCCGCCATCTCGACCTCGAGGTCGTCCTCGACGGTCGCTCGGGCCCAGGCCTCCTCCAGGGGGCCGTGAGCTCCGGCCGGGCTGGTGAAGTTGGAGTAGATCCCGACGGCGAGTCGGCCCGGCGTCGAGGCCCGCACAGGTTCCGGGCTGTCGGCCAGCCAGCGCCGGAGGTGGGTCGGCACCAGCCGGTCGGGGGCCAGGCAGGCGGAGCGCAGGACCGTGGGCGCGGCGTCCCAGAGCTCGGCCCGTTGGACCAGGGAGAACGCCTCGTCGTGGCGGCCCCGCTGGGTCAGGTTCTCGACCGCGCACCGGCGGATGTGGTCCCGCTCCCCGGGGTGCAGGGCGATGCCGGGAGCGCTGCGCCACAGGCCGTGGGCGACGTGCCAACCGTCGGCACCGCGGGCGATCAGCGGCACGCCGTCGAGGGCATCGGCGAGATCGATGGGCGTGCCGATGGCGGCGGAGATCAGCTCGTCGTCGGCGCCGCCGAGATCGGACAACGCCGCGAGCACGTGCCGTCGCACCGTGCCGAGCGGCTCGAGGATCTCCTCCTAGAGGTAGGCGCCGGTCAGCCGCTGCCCCACGCTCGATGCCAGCTCCGCCATCGCCGGCCAGCCTCCGGTGTCGTCGAGCCGCTCTGGATCGAGCCCTCGACGCACCGCGAAGCCCTGCAGCTCCTCGTCGGAGAAGCGCAGGTCCTCCTCTTGGAGTCGTAGCACCCCGCCCTGGGTGCCGAGGCGGGTGAGTGGAACTGGCGGCTCCATTCGGCTGGCCAGCACCAGGTGCCCGTTGGCCGGCATGGCCGCCACCAGGTCGGACAGCCAGGTCGCCGCGGTCGAACCGGCCGGAACCAGGTGGACGTCGTCGAAGAAGATGCACGCCTCGATCGGGGCTCGGTGCCACACCGCGCCGGCGACCGCGGCTGGATCCCACCCGTTCTCGTCCCAGGCCGAGCGGTGGGCCCGGTCCCCGTCCTCGGTCTGGCCGGCCATGGCGGTGGCGACCACCCGGGCCAGCCGATCGGCGTCGGCGTCGTGCTCCTCCACCCCGATCCAGACGTCGTCGCCCCGCGGCGCCAGCCGGTTCTCGGCGATGGCCTGGGCGAGGAGCGTGGTCTTGCCCAGCCCGGGACCACCCACCAGCGAGGTGACCCGGTGCTCCCAGCGCCCGGCCAGTGATCGCAGCAGCCGAGGCCGTGTCAGCAGATCGGTTCTGGGCTCTGGCGGGACGAAGCGAAACGACCGAGCCATTGAGATCCGACAGTAGAGCCATGCACAACCTCTCGCCCGAGGAAGACCCGGGAACTAATCGGGGGTGTCCGGCGACGTTGATGGGAGCTGAGGCATGCATCTGCGTGTCGGCGCTGGCTGGGTGCGCTGGCATCGAACCGACAGGAGAGCTTGATGCGACGAGTGATCGTTTCCGGAGGGATCGCGGTGGCTGCCATAGCCCTCCTGGCGAGGCCCGCCGCCGCCCACAACGAATGGGATCCCGAGACCGCGGCGCCGGGCAGCATCGTCGAGCTGACGTTGTTCGCCGAGGACGAACAACCCGACGCCGGCACCACAAAGCTCGAGTTGCAGTTCCCGCAGCCGATCACGGTCACGGCCCTGCCTGCGCTGCCCGGCTGGACCGCGACTGTGGTCGGCGGTCAGCTCGGGGGCCCGGCCACCGGCGTGACTTGGGAGGGCGGCCCGGAGCCGGGAGACGTCAACTTCCCGATCACGCTCGGACCGCTGCCCGCCGAACCGGGCCGGCTCCAGTTCAAGTCCATCCAGACCTATGACAACGGCGAGGTGGACCGCTGGATCGAAGACTGGCCCGAGGGCGCGCCCGAACCCGACCACCCGGGCCCGGTGCTCGAGCTCGTCGCCGGCGGACCCGGCAGCATCCCGGCCACCACCGCCACGACCGGGGGATCCACCACCACAACAACCACTCGGGCGTCCACCACGACCCAGGCCGAACAGGCGGCCGGGGACTCCGAGAGCGAGGACGAAGACGACGACAGCAATGCCCTGCCCATCGTGCTCGGCGTTGCTGTGGTCGCGTTGGCCGCGGCCGGTGGCGCCTTCGCGTTCATCCGATCCAGGCGATCATCCGACACATCCGACACCGATTCGTCACCGAAGGAGGACACATAACCCCTGGCGAACCGTAAGCTGCGGTGTGGGTGGGGCCGGCGGTTGGGCGGCGCTGGTCCGGCTCGTTCACAACGGCGTGATCGGAGGACATCTATGTCCGGCCAGTCCATCCCTGGAAATCCCGCGAATGTTGCGGTCACTCGTGTCGAGGTGATCGATCACATTGGCGAGGCGTTTGCGGTTGGGCCGCTGACGAGGTCTCAACTCCTCGTTGAAGCCCAGCGTGTCGGGGCCCGTCCCGCGGTCCTCGACCTGCTCGGGCAGCTCCCGGATCGCAGGTTCTCTCGCCCCCATGAGCTTTGGAACGACCTGCGGGACGTTCCCATCGAGAACTGAGCCCGACCCTCTAAGGGGCCGCCGGTAGCTCTACGCGGACCGTTGTTCCCTCGTTGGGGGCAGTGGAGATAGTTGCTGTTCCGCCGTGGGCCTCGATGGTGGCGGCGACGATGGAGAGCCCGAGCCCGCTGCCGCCCCGATGGCGGGAGCGGGACGGATCGGCGCGGTAGAACCGCTCGAAGA
>DASXTK010000026.1:0-6546 GCA_036505485.1 Acidimicrobiales bacterium | reverse complement strand
GCCGCCTCCACCGCGGAGTTTCCCGCCGCCCCCGCCGCCGCTAGTCGCGAAACTGGCACCATGCCGGGAGCGAGCGAGCAGACACGACCAGTGAAGGTCCTCAACGCCAATTGGGTCGCTGGGCCCGACGGCGAGGACGGTCGGTTCGAGATCATGGTCGTGATCGACGACGACCAGCAGCACACCATGGCTCCCAGCCCGGCCGCGATGACCGCGCTGATCGCCCTGAGTCAGGCCGACACGGTCCTGGCTTGGGATCCGACCAACCGCACGCTGATCGCCGCCAACGTCGTCGGCACGATGCCGTGGACCGAGCGCCGCTAGACACCCCAGGGCCGGTAGGTGTCAAGAGGCGGCGCCGGGGTCGGGGTCGGGGAGGTCGATCTCCCGTAGATCCCAGACGCCGTTGTTCCACATGACCGAGATCGGCTTGGTGACGAGGCCCCACGACGTGCGGCGCGGCGTGAGCACGAAGGCGAACATGCGGCTGCGGGTGGCCACCCTTCCGTCCAAGCCGATGTCGAGGGTGAGCTTGATCTCGGGCGGGACGAGCCAGCCGGGTCGTGGGGGAAGGTCCGGCCGGAAGATCAGCTCGACCTCGCCCGGCTCGACCCGATGATCGAGCTTGGCTCGGACCTCGTCCAGCAGGTCGGGCGCGACCTCGCTGGCGATGATGAGCGTGGTCTTGGGGGCGCTGAGCATGAGCCGGTCGAGCTGGCCCTCGATATCGCCGGGCGGATCGCGCAGCTTGTCGGTCACGCCCATGAACGCGGCGGCGACGGTCTGGGGTCCGAGCCGGCTGCACACCCGTTGGAGCGCGTCATCGGGATGGAGGATCTCGAGGTCCCGTGGCTCCAGGAGGTCGTTCAGCGAGAAACGAGCCCGGTCATAGGTGACGACGATGTCCGCCTCGCAGGCGATGGCTGCAGCCAGCACGTGCTTGCGGCTCCGTTCCTCCCGGTGTCGGTCGAGGTCGACCTCGCCCAGCGGGAACGCCATGCGGATGGCATGGCACAGCCGCTCGGACCGGTCGGCCGGACGGTGCAGCCGGGCCACCAGGAACGTGCGCAGATCGGCGAGCACCTGCTCGCTCCAGCGGAACTCGATCATCCCCATCTCGTCGAGACACAGCACGAGGTCACGGACCTCCCCAGCAGCCAGGACCTTCGCATCGAGGAACAGCCGCATCTGTCGCATGGGTCCGGGCTCCTACACGTCCCGCCGCGTGCTGGTGACGCGCTTCCGGTAGGCCAGCACGTCCGCGGCCTGGACCCGGCGGCGGGCGCCCACCCGGCGGCCCGGGATCTCGCCCCGGTCGATCAACGCCACCACCGTCGGCCTGGAGACCCCCAACAGATCCGCGGCCTGGCCGGTGGTGAGCTCCTCGGGAACCGTGGTGACGATGGCCGCATGGCCATCCGCTGCTGCCTGCAGAAGGGACAGCACCTGGTCCCGCAGTTCCGGATCCAACACCAGCGCCCGGTCGCCGACGACAACGGCCACTTGGTCGCCGGCGGTGATGCCAGCCTGGGCCTCGTTCAGGAACTCACCGGACCGGCTCATCGTCGCCTTCGTCATACGCCGACCGTAGAACTCCAACGAAAGAAACGAAGCCGAATTGGCCTGTTTTCTTCGGGGCTTTTGAGATTTGTACGTGCCGGCCGGGTCCAACGAGGAACGAGGCGCCCCGGGCCGTCAAGGGGCACGGTTGACTGACCCCATACGTGTGTTCTGGCGGTGTCGTGAAGACCCACAATATGTAGGGCAGTTCGGGGAATCTTTGGATTGCAAGGCCTGGGACGGAATTGCCTCGTAACGCGGCCAGGAGCGTTACCGCGTCGACACATTGGTACAGGCGAACCAGTGTTTGGGGCTTGTCGCGAAACACCTTCGTCTGCAAGGGTTTTCGACAGGGCGGCCCTGGGTACGTTGTGACGGTCAGGGGTTGGTTCGTCATCGTATGGCCGCGGATTGTGGCGGATCGTTGGTTCATCCTTCGTATAGCGCGCGTTTTCCAACGTTTTCGGGGTTCGGCGGCCCACAGGGGGTGCGGCAGGGTGTACAACTGCGGAGAACGTGCACGCACCGAGGAGGTACGGCCACGTTGGGGAGGGTGTCGCGCGGGCAGCGAACAGGGAGGCTCCGTCTGCTTGTCGGGAGAGCTCAAGTCCCGGCGGATTCACGGCGACTGGTGAGGCCAGCCGTCGTGGTGGTCGCGGTTGGTCTCATCGCTGTGGGCGCAACAGCCTCCGCATGCAGCAAGGACAGCAACCAAGCCGAGGGCCGACCGAGACGGACGACCACGACGGAGCGGGAGACCACGACCACCACACTCGACCCCGTAGAGGCCGAAAAGCAGGCTGTCATAGCGGCGTACGACGCCGCGCTCCAGGCCGAGACCGACAGCACGGCCGCGCCTGAGTCGAACCCCGACAATCCCGCGATCGCCGCGACCCACACCGGTCCGATGCTCAGCTTCTGGGTGGCCCAGGTCACCGGGTACAAGCGCGAGGGGTCGGTGTCCCGCCTCCCCGAGAACAGCGTGTCCCGTCACGAGGTCGAGTCGGTGAGCTTCGGCGAAGACCAGGGCCAGCAGGTGGCCTACCTAGAGGTCTGCACGGTCGGCGATGGGGAGCAGGTCATCGTGGCGACGGGAGCCGTGGTGAGCACTGGCGGGGTAGACACCGTGCAGTCGACCAATGCGATGGTCAACGAGGACGGCGTCTGGAAGCTGGCGGAGCAGCGGGTCAACAGCCGCTGGGAGGGGGTTGCGGGGTGCGCAGCCGGGTGACCGCCGCCGTGGTGGCCATGGCCGTCGCCGCGTCCTGGGTCCTGTCGCCGAGCGCCGGGGCGCAGGTCCCGCCGGACGGTCCTCCGACGAGCGGTCGGCTGCTCGACGGGGGCGCCGAGGTCACTGCCGGCAAGCACGACTTCAACCCCAGCGAGGGCAATGTCGAATCCGCTCCCCGCGGGATGAACGGCAGCCGCGAGTGCTGGTACTCGTTCAGCGATCCGGTCACAGGAACTTCCGTCAACCACGCCACCCAGTCCGATCTTCAAACTGCGCTCGCCGGGCGCCAGGCGGCAGGACTCGACAAGGTTCCCGTCGTTTATCACTGTCAGGACGAGGGGACCGGGGCCAATCCGATCGATACGAGCACCGACTGGCCGCCGGATGGGAACACCGGGTTCGTGGTTTCGCCCGAGGCGTTGGCCCAGCAGGCCAAGAACCGGCTGTGGTACCCGCCGCCGAACGGGAGCACCAGTCCGGGCCTGGCCACGGGGACCTTCGCCCAGCTCCCGACCTACTACTGGCTGACCAACATCGAGCCTGGACCCAGCGCACGAGCCGAGGCCGGCGGCGTGTGGGCCGAAGCCACCGCGGCGGCGGTCGGCCAGCACTGGACCGTCAACGACACCCAGCGACACACGACCTACGAGTTCGACTGCGACGGCCCCGGCGTTCCCTACGACCCGTCGACCGGGGATCCGCCACCCCCCGGCGTCTGCCAGCCCTGGTCGCCACCCCACTCGTCCGCTGGGCATCAACCCTGGCCCGAGCGCGGCGTCGACCAGCCGTGCTTCCGGGCCGTAGTGGTCGTGACCTGGCACATCACCTGGAACACCAACCAAGGCCCGGGTGGGGACCTGGGCTTCGACACCAGCGAATCATCCACCTGCGTCGTCGTGCAGGAGATTCAGGCGGTGGTGACGCCTGATGGCTAGCGGAAAACACGGTCCCTCGTCGGGCCGTGGGGAGGAGGCAGAGCGCATGCAGGTCCGAGACACGGCACCGGGCAACGGCGCCCGGACCGGCGTCGGCGAGACATCGGGCGAGTACCCGCGGGTGGACTACCCGCGCCCGATGTCGGCGATGCCGGGCATGGCCCCCGGCATGAGCGGTGACAGCCTCCGGCTCGAACCGCCGTCCGCCGCGCCGCGTCGCCGCCTGCCCGAACTGGTGCTGGGGATCTTCCTCGTCGCCGGCTGTGCTCTCGCCGCTGTCCTGCTCGCGGTAGCTGGTCGGGAACGCACCGCTGCACTCGCTCTCGCCAACGACGTCCAACGGGGTCAGGTCATCACCGACGTCGATCTACAGACCGTCTACATAGGCAGCGATTCCAGCCTGGCCTATCTCGACCCCGACTCGGCTGACGCCATCGTCAACCAGGTCGCCCTGTCCGATCTGCCGCAAGGCACCCTCATAACCCAGGAGCAGTTCATCGATCCCGAGGCGGTCACCCAGGCCGGTGAAGCCACGATCGGTCTCGATCTCGAGGCCGGTCAGCTTCCCAGCCTGCGGCTCGCGCCCGGGGATCGGGTGACGATCGTCGCGGGTGGCGGCGCGGGTGGGCTCGCCGAGTCCAACGTGGTAGCGGATGCCGCCACCGTCCAGTCGGTCACGGAGCTAGAGGACAACGCGGGACGACGGTCCCACTGGTGGGTCTCGCTGCGCATGAGCGAGAACGACGCAACGGCGGTGGCCATGGCCAACGCCGGTAACGCCCGGATCCAACTCGTGAAGGTGGAGCGGTAATGGCCCTGATCTGCATAGGTTCGGTCCGTGGTGCTCCTGGCGCCAGCACCCTCGCCGTTCTGGCGGCGGCGTGCTGGCCCCGCCCCATCGCTCTCATAGAGGCCGACCCGGCCGGTGGCGCACTGGCTGTCCGCTATCGGCTGGGCCGGACCCCGGGGCTGGCCGGGCTGGCCTCGCTGGTCCGCAACGGCGCCGACCAGGACGCCCTGTGGCAGAACGCCCAGATGCTCCCGGGCGAGCTGCCGGTGGTCGTCGCTCCCGAGTCCGGCGAGGTGACCAGCGGCATCCTGCGTGACGTCGGTCCGGCCCTGGCGGCGTGGTGCGCGGCCTTGGAGGAAGTCGACATCATCGTGGACTGCGGGCGCCTGGGCTATCGCGACGTCAACTGGCCGCTGGCCGTTGGCGCCGACGAGACCCTGGTCGTGGCCCGGCCCCGGGCCGAGGAGCTGTACCCCGCGGCGCACCGCCTGCGGGCCATGGCCGAGGACGTTCCGTCCGCCGGCATGGTGCTGATCGGCGACCGCCCCCACAGTCCCTCGGAGATCACCGCCCAGCTGGGCGTGCCGGTGCGCGGCGTCGTGGCCGACGACGCCTGGGCCGCCGGTGTCCTCACCGTCGGCGGTCGTAGTCGCGGGTTGCGCCGATCCTCGCTGGTCCGGTCGGTGCGCAGCCTGGTCGACGATCTCATGTACCGCCTGGAAACCCCCATTCTCGAGTCGGGTCCCCGCCCCGCCGGGGCACTCCCGCCGGGCCGGCAGCCGGCCTGGACCTCCGGGAGCACCCCGGCCATCGGTGCGGCGGCACCCGCCGTCGCCGCCGCACCGACCCGCTCGGGCTTCCCCACCAGCGGCTCGACGCCGATCGTCCTGCCGCCTCCGGCGCCGATGCACCACACCGGCCCGAACCCTGCGGTGGCACCAGCGGCTGCAGCCGCAGCCGCGGCATCGATGCCGCCACCACCGATGCCGTCCTACGAGGACCAGCCGCCGCCCCAACCCGGCGGGCTGCCGCCGATGTATGTGAAGCGCTCCCGCGAGGCTGCGGCCCGGAGCGCCACCGCCACCCTGACCGGACCCAACCGCCGGGTGCCCGGTTCCTCGCCGTACCCCTCTGACCAGACGCCGCCCCCGCCCGCCTATGCGGCACCTCGCCACGCGCCACCGCCGCCACGGCCGCGTACTGGTGCCGTCCGCTCCGGTGGTCCGGGAGCTGCGTCGACCGCGCCGGCCCGGCCCGGATCCGTACCGCCGCCGGGCCGGCAACGTCCGATGCGACCGGGAGGCGAGCCCGGCCGACGGCGCTGGGGGAGAGACCGGTGACTTCGCCGCGGCACAGGAGGGTTGAACCATGACGAGCGGCGGACTGCTCGGGCATGCGGTCGATGACCTGTTGGCCGACGAGCTGCACGAGATCGCCGGCCAGCGTCTGACCAAGCGCATCACCGACCTGCGGGGCGATGAGGGCGCCGGTCTGCCCTACGAGGACGAGCGGGCCCTGGGCATCCAGGTCATCAACGATGTCCTGGCCGAGTGGCGCACCGCTGCGTACAACGACGGTCGGATGCCGTTGCCCACCTCGCTGGAGGAGGCCCTGGCCCGAGAGGTCCACAATCGGCTCTACGGGCTCGGTCCGCTGCAGAACCTGATCGAGGACCCCGACGTCGTCGACATCCACGTCGGCGGGCACAACAACGTGTGGGTCCACCGCTCCGACGGCCGTAAGGAGCGGGGACCGGCGGCCGCACCCGACGACGCCACGCTCATCGACATGATCTCCCGCCAGGCCCGGCGGATCGGACGCAGCGAACGCCGTTGGGACCGGGAAGAGGTGGCGCTCGACCTGCAGCTGCCCGACGGCTCTCGGCTGCACGCCTTGCGCGAGGTCACCGGCCGGCCGGTCATCGACATCCGCTGTCACAACTTCGTCGAGTTCTCCCGGCTGTCGCAGATGGAGGACCACGACGTCATGGACCGCTCCATCAGCGACTTCCTGCGGGTCGCGGTCGAGTG
>DASXTK010000025.1:0-2472 GCA_036505485.1 Acidimicrobiales bacterium | reverse complement strand
ACTACGTCGATGGCTTCGACGTGTTCCAGTGCCGCACGCCCACGGCGCTGGAACCGGATCGGTGCCCGAACGCGCACGGCCTCGACCAGAACATCTACGGCCAGTCGATCACGTTGCCGGTCGGCTGAGCCAAATTCGGGGTTCGGTACCATGCTGGGTCGCTTCGCTCACCGGCCGCGTCAGGTCGTGATCGTCATGGTCATCGTGGCCGCCGCGCTCGCAGGCCTCGCCGTCACGGGGCCTACCGCGGGCGCGGCGCCGCTGCCCGGAGCACCGGTCGTGGTTCCTGACGCGACCGGTGACGCGGCCATCGACCACTGGTCGGACCCGAACGGTCCGATCGACGAGCCACGCGCCGACCTGACCTCCGCCTCCATCCAGATCGGTCCGGGGGAGCTGCAGGTGGCCGCCACAGTGGCACAGTTCACCGATCCGACCCAGGACTTCTCCTGGACCCACCAGGGAACCTGGACCGAGCTGCGCTGGTGGATCGACGCCACCGCCGACGGCTATACCGACTACCTCGTCATCTACCTGTACCAGCCGTTCAACCAGTTCGGGCTCTACGCCGTGATGGCCGATGTACGGAACGGCCGCCAGTGCCCCGGCAGGCCGTCCTTCGACGCGGCGGCGCGGCGCTACGTCGCGTCGTTTGCGTTGTCGTGCACGACGTCGCGGCAGATGCGGGTGCTCGCGCGGATGGACTGGGACCTGGACCCGTGGAACCACTCGTTGGGTACCGCCTTCGACTTTGCCCTCGACCAGCCCAACTGGTCGGTTGGCTCGTACAACTGGTCCGACCGGGCAGTGCGCGTCGGTGTCCGCGCGGACCGGCCAGCCGTGTTCCGCAGCGGGACCTGGTACCTGCGCTCCGGCGTGGGCTCCACCGACCGCACCACCGCCACGTTCCGCTTCGGCCGTGCCACCGATATCCCGATCCTCTGCGACTGGGATGGCGACGGTGACCGCACGCCAGGGGTATTCCGGGCCGGCCGCTGGTACATCAGGAACAGCAACACCGGCCCGGTGGTGAAGTCGTTCACCTTCGGGCGGGCCGGCGACCGGCCGGTCTGCGGCAACTGGCCGACCCCCGGTGCGTCCCCCCGTGCGGACCACCCAGGTGTCTACCGCGCGGGCGTCTGGTACCTGCGCTACTCGCTGTCCACCGGGTCTGCCAACCACTCCCTGCGATGGGGGGACTCGCTATCGAGACCGGTCGTGGGCGACTGGGACGGCGACGGGTGGGACCAGCCGGGCCTCTTCCGGGCAGGCCGCTGGCAGTTGCTTGACACCTTCTGGAGCCTGGTCGACCTCAGCAAGATCAAGACCTTCTCGTTCGGCCAGTCAGGTGACGTTCCGGTGGTCGGCGATTGGAACCGGGACGGGTTGCCCACCGTTGGCGTGAAGCGAGGAACGAAGTGGTACGTCTCCAACGTCCTGGGCCTCCCGACCTCCTCGACCTTCTCCTACGGCCTCGCTACCGACCGGCCCGTCGTCTGGCGCTGACCGGGCCCATCAGCTGACCGCAAGGACCGCCACGACAGGCGGCTGCGGCGCGACAGTTTGGCCTCACCATCGGACAGCTGGCCTGTTCCTTGACGGGGCCTCCCGACGCCTCTCACGACGGCGGTGCTGTTGTCGATGTGGGAGTAGCGTGTGGCGCAAACCGGAGGAGGGCGGCTCATGGCAGCGGACCTTAGCCACCGTCATCGCGACACGCTCGAGAGAATCTTTAGCCATCCCTCGAGCGGGAACATCGAGTGGCGCCAGGTGCTGTCGCTCCTGGAAGCCGTCGGGACGACGACCGAAGAGCAGAATGGCAAGGTCAAGGTGGCGCTGGGTCCCGAGACCGAGATCCTCCAGCCCCCGCGGGGCAAGGACATCGACCAGCAGATGATTGTCGACCTGCGGCGGATGCTGACCCAGGCGGGATTCGCACCCGGCGACGTGCCGGCGACCGAGGATGCGCACTCGCGCGACCACGGCGACGGCGCGTGGGGCGCCCCCGCCTAGCGGCAGGACCTTGGCCACGGGTGGTGCGGGCCGCGCGCAGCTGCCGGCGCTCGAACAGATCACCCGCCAAGCCGATCAGCACCTTCCTGGCAGGGCGTCGTCAGATGCGGCCTAGTCGTCGCGGCCGAAGAGCAACAGGAACAGCTGGAACACGTTGAGGATGTCGAGGAAGATCGAGGCCGCCAGCAACGGGGCGGTCCGGATGTCTTGGCTGCGGCGAAGGCGCTGGAAGTCGAAGGCCGTCAAGCCGGCAAAGATCACCAGCCCGAGGATCGCGTAGATGAGCGCGCCGTTGGGGATCTGGACGAAGATGGTGACGATGCCGAAGATGATCAGCCCGATCAGCGCCCAGAACAGGGCGCGGGCGAGCGCCGAGAGGTCGCGGCGGGTGGCGTAGCCGGCGGCCCCGAACCCGGCGATGAACAGCGCCGTCGCCGCCCCCGCCTGCCAGACCGCCTG
>DASXTK010000024.1:0-12336 GCA_036505485.1 Acidimicrobiales bacterium | reverse complement strand
CGCGCGGCCGCTTCAGCGCGATCATGGGCCCGTCGGGGTCGGGCAAGTCGACCCTGCTGCACTGCCTCGCCGGGCTGGACCGGGTCAGCGGCGGCCAGGTGTGGATCGGCGACGCCCAGGTCGACGCCCTCGGCGACCGTGGGCTGACCCGCCTGCGCCGCGACAAGATCGGGTTTGTCTTCCAGATGTTCAACCTGCTGCCGACGCTGACGGCCGCGGAGAACATCACGCTGCCGCTGGCGATCGGCGGCCGCAAGCCGGACCAGGCGTGGCTGGACCGCATCGTCACGACGGTCGGGCTCGGCGACCGGCTCGGCCACCGGCCGGCGCAGCTGTCGGGCGGTGAGCAGCAGCGGGTCGCCTGCGCCCGCGCGCTGGTCACCCGACCGGAGGTGATCTTCGCCGACGAGCCCACCGGCAACCTCGACTCCCGCTCCGGCGGCGAGATCCTCGACTTCATGCGTCGGGCGGTCGACGAGCTGCACCAGACCATCGTCATGGTCACCCACGACCCGGTGGCGGCCGGCTACGCCGACGCTGCGGTGTTCCTGGCCGACGGCCGGGTGGTCGACGTCATGGACCAGCCCAGCGCCGAGCGGGTCCTCGATCGCATGAAGCGCCTCGGAGGCTGATCCCAATGCTCAAGACAGCACTCAAATCCCTGCTCAGCCACAAGCGCCGACTGCTCGGAACCTCGTCGGCCGTGCTGCTGGGCGTGGCCTTCCTGGCCGGAACCCTGGTGCTCGGCGACACCATCCGCGCCGGGTTCAGCGACCTGTTCGAGGAAGCCAACGCCGGCACCGACGCCGTCGTCCGCTCGAGCGACAAGATCGAGTTCGACGGGGAGAGCGAAGCCGGTCTGCTCGACCAATCGCTGGTCGACGACATCCGCGCTACCGACGGGGTGGCCAACGCCGTCCCCACCATCGAACGCAGCGGCCAGATCGTCGGATCCGACGGCGACCCCATCGGCGGCCAAGGCCCACCGACCATGGCCGGCAACTGGATCGAGGACGACTCCATCAACCCCTACTCCATCGCCGAGGGCCGGGCCCCGCAGACCTCCGACGAGGTGGTCATCGACCGCGGATCGGCCGAGAAGGGCGATCTGCACGTAGGGGACAAGACCACGGTCCGGGTTCCGGATCCGGTCGAGGTCACCGTGGTCGGGATCGCCACCTTCGGCGAGTCCGACAGCGCCGGCGGGGTCACCTTCGCCGGGTTCACAACCGAGACGGCCCAGGACTTGCTGCTGCCCGAACCCGGGCAGATCACCGGCGTCCTGGTCGCAGCCGACGAGGGCGTCTCGCAGGCCCAGCTGGTCGATCGGATCGAGCCCCTGCTCCCGGATCAGGCCGAAGCCATCACCGGCGACGCCCTGACCGCCGAGCAGGAGCACGACATCCAGACCGACTTCCTCGGGTTCCTGACGAGCTTCCTGGTGGTCTTCGCCGGGATCGCCCTGGTCGTGTCGGCCTTCAGCATCTACAACACCTTCTCGATCGTGGTCGCCCAGAAGACCCGCGAGTCGGCGCTGCTTCGGGCCCTCGGCGCATCCCGTCGCCAGATCCTGGGCGCGGTGATCATCGAGGCCGTGGTGGTCGGTTTCGTGGCCTCGGCGCTAGGCGTGGTCGCCGGTCTCGGTCTGGCCGAAGGCCTCAGTGGACTGCTGAGCGCCATGGGACTGGACCTGCCCCGCTCGTCGCTGCTGCTCAACACCGACACCGTGGTCATCGCCATGGTCGTGGGGGTGGTGGTGACGCTGCTGGCCAGTGTTGCTCCGGCCATCAAGGCCTCACGGGTGCCGCCCCTGGCCGCTCTGCGGGACGTCGCCATCGACCGCTCCGCCGCCTCCCGCTGGCGGGCGTTCATCGGCCTGGTCGTCGCTGGAGCCGGCACGGCCATGACCATCGCTGGAGCCACCGCGGCCGGGTCCCTCCCCCTGACCGGCTTCGGTGCTCTGGCGGTGGTGGCCGGCGTGGTCCTGCTCGGGCCGATCGTCGCCCGTCCGGCCAGTGGCACGCTGGGGATGCCGTTCGCTCGCCTCCGGGGCATGAGCGGCCGGCTGTCCCGGCGCAACGCCATGCGCAACCCCCGCCGTACCGCCAGCACCGCCTCGGCGCTGATGGTCGGGGTGGCGGTGGTGGCCATGTTCACCGTGGTCGCGGCCTCGCTGAAGGAGTACGTGAAGGACACCGTCGATTCGTCCTTCAACGGCGATCTGGTGATCGTCTCGGACAACTTCAGCGGCGTCGGGCTCAGCCCCAACCTGGCCCACGAGATCGCCCAGCTGTCCGAGGTCAAGGTGGCCACGGGCATGGGTAACGCCGCCTTGCGGGTCGACGGCAAGGACAAGGTGGCCACCCCGGTCAACGGGCCCGAGCTCAGCCAGGTCATGGACCTGGACGTGCAGGAGGGCTCGATCGCCGACATCGCCGGCCCCACCGTGGCGCTCTCGGAGAAGTATGCCGAGGACGCTGGCTGGCACGTGGGCAGCGTCGTACCAGTGTCGTTCGCCGACGGCACCAGCCAGGACCTGACCGTGGCTGCGGTCTACAAGTCCGACGACCTGCTCGGCGAGATCCTGCTGTCGCAGGAGACCTGGGCTCCGCACGCCGTGCAACAAGCCGACGGGGCAGTGGCCATCGCCCTGGCCGACGGGGTCAGCCTGTCCGACGGTGAGGCCGCGGTGCAGGCGGTGGCCGACCGCAACTTCGCCCCCGACGTCATGACCCAGGAGGAGTACGTGGCCGACGTGGCGGCGCAGGTCGACCAGATGCTGGCCATGATCTACGTCCTGCTGCTGCTGGCGATCATCATCGCCCTCATGGGCATCGCCAACACTCTGTCCCTTTCCATCCACGAGCGGACCCGGGAACTGGGCCTGCTGCGGGCGGTCGGGCAGAGCCGGCGGCAGCTCCGCACCATGGTCCGGGGTGAGTCGGTGATCGTGGCCCTGTTCGGCACGGTCGGCGGCGTGGGCCTCGGGGCCTTCCTGGGCTGGGCGCTGGTGAAGTCCCTCACCGCCGACGGCATCCAGGCGTTCGCCATCCCGCTGAGTCAGCTGGTGGTCGTGACCGGAGTTGGGGCCCTGGCCGGCTTGCTGGCCGCCATGCGGCCCGCTCGG
Organism: Acidimicrobiales bacterium; assembly: GCA_036505485.1. GTDB lineage: Bacteria > Actinomycetota > Acidimicrobiia > Acidimicrobiales > VFJN01 > DASXTK01. The sequence continues at coordinate 9,209 of DASXTK010000024.1, read as the reverse complement.
CGAGCCGCCAAGCTGGACGTCCTCGACGCCATCGCCACCTCGTAGCCCGCCGAATCCAAGTTGGGTCAGTCCCTGGGCTATAACCCGGGACTGACCCAACTTCCGGTTTTGGAGGAGCATCAATGGCGATCTCAGTCGGCGACAAGATTCCCGACGTGAAGCTGATGGCGGCAACCGCCGACGGCCCCAAGCCCGTGCAGAGCAGCGAGGCACTGGGCTCGGGCAAGGTCGTGTTGTTCGCCGTGCCCGGCGCCTTCACCCCGACGTGCTCGGAGAAGCACCTGCCCGGCTTCGTCGTGCGGGCCGAGGACATCAAGGCCAAGGGTGTCGACACCATCGCCTGCATCTCGGTCAACGACGCCTTCGTGATGGGGGCGTGGGGTGCGCAGCAGGATCCCGACGGGCAGATCGAGTTCCTGGCCGACGGCAACGGTCACTTCACCGCCGAGGTCGGGCTGGAGATGGACGGCTCCGGCTTCGGCCTGGGGACCCGGTCCCAGCGTTACGCCGCCATCATCGAGGACGGCGTGGTCACCGAGGTTCTGGTGGAGTCGGCCCCCGGTCTCGACGTCAGCTCGGCCGAGTCGATCCTCAGCAAGCTGTAAGAAACCCGCCGTAAAACAGCAAGAAGACAAAGTTGTGGCCGTTCCCGTCTACGGACGGAACGGCCTCAACTTCGTGGATCAGTCGATGCGGATCGAGTTGCGGAGCTCGTCGCGTCGAGTCTCGAAGTCGTCCAAGCTGATCTTGCCGTCGTCGAAGGCGGCATGCAGTTCGGCGAGACTGGCGAGGACCTTGGCCTGATCGACCTCGGGCGGAGCCGGGGCCGGCTCCTCCTCAGCTTCGGGATCTCGAACGGCTTGCTCTGCACGTCGTTGGATCTTGGCTTGGGCCTTGGCCTGCTTCTCGCGGTCCCGCTGAAGCTTGCCGAAGGTGGTCCGCCGCCGAGCCACGACGCTTAGATCAACCTGACGTTCTGAGCCTCGTCGCCTTTGCGACCGGGGCCTATTTCGAACTCAACCGATTGGCCCGCCTCAAGGGTGCGGTAACCGCTGCCCGAAATGTTGGAGTAGTGGACGAACACGTCGTCACCGTCTTCGCGAGAGATGAAGCCGTAACCCTTCTCCGCGTTGAAGAACTTGACGGTTCCGATAGCCATTTGCACTTGCCTTTTCTGTCGGGGGCCGGCCCTCGTGGCCTATAGGCGCTCCGGCCATTCCAGGGAGAGGCTAGGCGCTGGAACGCCCGATCCCTCCATCACCCCCTCCACAAAAGGTGAACTCTGGGGCTGAATCCGGCCCGCCGCGATGCACTGCGCCGGGTACGGATGCCGTGAGGGTAGCCGCGGCGCTGGGTACCGTGAGCCGATGACCCCCGATCGCCCGCCCGATCGGAGCCTTTCCTCTGACGTGAGGCGCTTGCTGGAGCGGGACACGGTCGCGCTGGCCGAGCAGATCGCCGCTCTGAGCACGGGTTCGCGGTCCAGCGTGTTCCGCAGCTCGTGGTGGAGCGACCGGATGATGACTTGGGCGATGGCCAAGCCGGCGTTCAAGACCCAGCTGTTCCGGTTCGTCGACGTGTTCCCGGCGATGACCGATGACGACGACGTGGCCCGGCACATCGACGAGTACTTCGGGGACGGGGACACGCCGCGCCTGCTGCGAGTGGGGAGCCGCGCCGCCGACCGGATCCCGCTGGGCCACCGGATCGAGGCCCGGGTGGCGCGGCGCAACATCGAGCGGATGGCCCGGCAGTTCATCGCCGGGGAGGGTCCGGCCGACGCGGTCGGCGCCCTGGGCCAGATGTGGCAGGCCGGCAGTGCCTTCACCGTCGACCTCTTGGGCGAGAAGACCATCGTGTTGTCCGAGGCCGATCGCTACGCCGCCAAGGTCGTCGATCTGGTGACCACGGTGGCCGACGCCGCGGCGGGATGGCCGGCCAACGAGCTGCTGGAGCGTGACGACCTGGGTCCGCTGCCCCGGGTGAACGTCAGCCTCAAGCCGACCGCGCTGGCGCCGCACTACGCCCCGCTGACCCGCTCGTTGGGGCTGGCCGAAGCGGCCGAGCGGTTGCGTCCGATCCTGCGCCTGGCTCGGGAACGCCAGGCCTTCGTGTACTTCGACATGGAGCACTACGACGCCAAGACGCTGACGCTGGACCTGTTCCGGGGCCTGCTCGACGAGCCTGAGTTCGCCGACGTCGAGGCCGGCATCGTGATCCAGGCCTACCTGCGCGACTCGTTCTCGGACCTGGGCGATGTGATCGCCTGGTCGGCTGATCGGGCTCGCCCGGTCACCGTGCGGCTGGTCAAGGGCGCCTATTGGGACGCCGAGACCGTGCATGCCCGGGCCGAGGGCTGGCCGGTTCCGGTCTTCGAGCACAAGGCCGAGACCGACGCCAACTACGAGCGCTGCGTGCGGCTGCTCCACGACCACCACGGCACTGTTCGGGCCGCGTTCGGATCGCACAACCTGCGCTCGCTGGCCTACGCCATCAGCTACGCCCGGGCCTGCGGCATCCCCGACCACGGCTACGAGATCCAGATGCTCTACGGCATGGCCGAGCCGTTGCACGCCGCCATCCGTCGTCTGGGCCTGCGGCTGCGGGTGTACTCGCCGGTGGGGGAGCTGGTCCCGGGCATGGCGTATCTGGTGCGGCGACTGTTGGAGAACACCTCCAACGAGTCGTTCGTGCGGCACCGCTTCGCCGAGGGTCGGGATCTGCGCAAGCTGGTCGAGGCGCCGCGGGTCGGTGAGCTTCCGGGTCCACCCAGTCCGGTGCGACGGGCGCCGACCGACCCGGCGCGTCCGGGGCCGTATCAGCCGGAGCCGGTGAACGAGTGCCGTCGGTCGTCCGTACGGGAGACGTTCGCGGCTGAGGTCGCAGCCTTCGGGTCCCGGACCGGGTCCGGCGATCCGGTCGACGTGCCGGCGTTGGTGTCCGGCGAATGGGTGCGGACCGGCTCCAGGATCGAGTCGGTTGATCCGTCCGCCCCCGATGTCGTGGTGGCCCGGTCGGCGTCCTGCGCACGGACCGAGGTCGACGCCGCGGTGGCCGCGGCGGTTGGCGTGGACGAGTCGTGGCGCCGCACTCCGGTCGGGGATCGGGCCGCGGTGCTGTTCCGGGCGGCCGAATGGTTGCGGGCCCGGCGGGCGGAGATCGCCGCGGTGGAGGTCTACGAGGCGGGCAAGCCCTGGGACCAGGCCGACGCCGACGTGTGCGAGGCCATCGACTTCTGCGAGTACTACGGCCGGGAGATGCTGCATCTCGACGCCTCGGGGTCCGACCGGGTGCAGTCGCCGCCGGGAGAGGTCAACCGGCTCAGCTACCAGGGCAAGGGCGTGACCGCGGTGATCGCTCCGTGGAACTTCCCGCTGGCCATCCCCACCGGCATGACCACCGCAGCTCTGGTGGCCGGGAACCCGGTGATCCTCAAGCCGGCCGAGCAGACCCCGCTGACCGCTTGCTACCTGATCGAGGCGCTGGTGGCCGGGGGTGCGCCGCCGGGGGCGGTGCAGTTCCTGCCCGGGGTGGGCGAGGTGGTAGGCGCCGGGTTGGTGGCTCACCCCGACGTGGCGGTGATCGTCTTCACCGGGTCCAGGGACGTGGGCCTGGCCATCAACCAGCAGGCCGCGGCGCTGGGGATGGGCGGCGAGCAACGCCACGTGAAGCGGGTAGTGGCCGAGATGGGCGGCAAGAACGCCCTGATCATCGATGCCGACGCCGATCCCGACCAGGCGGTGCCGGCCGCGGCGGTGTCGGCCTTCGGGTTCGCCGGCCAGAAGTGCTCGGCCGCCAGTCGGCTGATCGTGCTGGACGCGGTGTACGACCAGATGGTGGAGCGGCTGGTCGGGTGCAGTCGGGAGCTGGTGGTCGGGCATCCCCGGGACTCCGAGGTCCAGGTCGGCCCGCTCATCGACGAGGACGCCCACAAGCGGGTGCTGCGCTGGGTCGATCAAGGGGCGGCGACCGGGCGGATCCTGTTGCGGCGCGACGACGTTCCCGAGGTGGGCTACTTCGTGGGACCGACCATCGTGGAGGTCTCCGATCCTCGGGACCCGCTGGTCCGGGAGGAGATCTTCGGACCGGTGCTGGCGGTGCTACGAGCCCGTGACCTCGACCATGCACTGGCGCTCGCCAACGACACGCCGTACGCCCTGACCGCTGGCATCTTCTCGCGGTCGCCGGAGTCCATCCGTCGGGCTTCCGCCGAACTGCGTGCCGGCAACGTGTACGTGAACCGTCCGACGACCGGCGCGGTGGTGGGCCGCCAGCCCTTCGGCGGCTACGGCATGTCCGGTGTCGGCTCCAAGGCCGGCGGGCCGGACTACCTGCTGCAGTTCCTCGACCCCCGGGTGGTCACCGAGAACACCCTGCGCCAGGGCTTCGTCCCCGAATGAGCCGGGTCTCAGTCCTTGATGGTCTGCTCGACCAGGGGGAGCAGGCGGAGGCGGAGCTGCTCGGTCAAGGCGATCTGGGTGGCGGTGCGGTCGATGCCACCCACCTCGAGGATTCGGCCGATCACGTCTTGGAGGTGCTCGTTGTTGCGAGCGACCACCCGGCAGTGCAGATCGCCCGGTCCGGTGACGGAGTGGATCTCCAACACCTCCGGGATCTCCCGCAGGTGCTCGCACACGTCGGCCAGCTTGCCCTGGGCGATCTCGAGGCTGACGAAGGCCAGGACGTCGTAGCCCATGGCCCGAAGATCCAGGTCTGGGTCGAACCCGCTGATCACTCCTCGCTGTTGGAGCTTGTCCAGACGGGCTTGTACCGTCCCGCGAGCGACCCCGAGCTGACGGGCCAGCTCCATGACGCCGGCCCGGGGCGTCTCGCAGAGGGCGCGAATCAGCCGGGCGTCCAGCTCATCGATCCCGATGGGCATCATGAGCAGGCTGTCTAGCACATCTGGCAAATTATTAACCAGATTGATCAGTTACTTCTGCTTGGTTTGACCTGATCGCCGTACAGTTGTTCCCTTGGATGGTCAGATTGTGATCACAAGGGAGGCATCGATGTCGGTTGTCGATCACGACACGCTGGGTGCAGAGTCCGCCATCCCAGCCCCGCCGCCGCTGGGTGGCATCGACCATGTCGAGTGGTGGGTCGGCAACGCTCGGGCCTTCGCTGGGTTCCTGGCCTCGGCTTTCGGGTTCCGGCCGGTGGCCTACGCCGGCCCCGAGACCGGCCGGCGCGACCGGGTCTCCCACCTACTGGAGCAGGGTCGGATCCGGTTCCTTGTTACCGGTGCGTTGTCACCGGATTCGCCGATCGCCGCACATGTGCGCCAGCACGGCGACGGTGTGCGTGACGTTTGCTTCCTCGTGGACGACGCCACTGCCGCGTTCGAGACCGCCATAGCCCGGGACGGTCGTCCGGAGCGGGAGCCGTCGGTCGACGAGGACGACGACGGGGTCATCCGCCATTCCGCCATCCGCACCTATGGCGAGACCGTCCACACGTTCCTGGACCGGTCGGACTATCGCGGGTTGTTTGCCCCGGGCTATGTGGCGGCGACGCTGCCGGCACCGGGCGGACCGCCGGTGGGACTGGCCCGGTTCGACCACATCGTCGGCAACGTGGAGCGGGGCAGCCTGGACGAGTGGGTCGGGTACTACGAGCACGTGCTCGGGTTCGAGCAGCTGCTGCACTTCAGCGACGACCAGATCTCGACCGAGTACTCGGCGCTGATGTCCACGGTGGTGTGGAACCACGACAAGGTGGTGCTGCCGATCAACGAGCCCGCCGACGGACGCCGCAAGAGCCAGATCGAGGAGTACCTGGACTACTACCGCTCACCCGGAGTCCAGCATGTGGCCCTGCACACGCCGGACATCGTGGCCGCGGTGCGGGCGCTGCGAGAGCGGGGGGTCCGGTTCCTGACCGTGCCGCCCGAGTACTACGACGAGGCTCGTGAGCGTCTGGTCGGGGTCGAGCTGCCCTGGGAGGCCTTGGCCGAGCTGGGCATCCTGGTCGACCGGGACGAGGAAGGCTACCTGCTGCAGATCTTCACCGAGACCGTCTGCGACCGGCCCACGGTGTTCTTCGAGATCATCCAGCGTGAGGGGGCCCGAGGCTTTGGTGAGGGCAACTTCAAGGCCCTGTTCCAAGCCATCGAACGAGCCCAAGAAGCCCGAGGCAACCTCTAGGCCCGGCGAACGAGTGGTCGGCCTTCGGCCTACTCGTATTGCGGCTTCGAGACGGTCAGTCTTCGGTTTCGATGAGGCGACGGATGACTACGACGGGGTTTCCGTCTGCCATCCCCAGGGCATCGCCGTCGGCCAGTGGATCGAAGCGGATTCCCAGCCGCGACGCCTCGAACTCCGCTCGGGCAACCGTCGTCTGCAGGTGTTCTATGGCTTCAGCAGGCTGCAGACCCTCGGTGGCGGAGGCCAGACGGCTTTGGGCGTCGGCCAGGAACGGTGCCAGCTCAGCGGGGATGGGATCGGGTGTCGTGTCGGTCAGCGTGGCTCCCTCAGTTGGTCGCGCTAGGACGGTCTGGGTACGACAACCGGTCCAGGCTATCGATCCAGCCCACCCCACACACGCTGCTAGGGTGACTCGCCTTACACCGGGCCGTTAGCTCAGTTGGCTAGAGCACTTGCATGACGCGCAAGGGGTCGGGGGTTCGAATCCCTCACGGCCCACCCGGATATTTCCTGGTCATTGCCATTGCGGGATTGGACGCCTGCCGGCGCATCTCCCCGACGTAGCCAGTTTCGACGTAGCCACCGGGTGTTTGGCTACGTCGAGCGTGGGTGGTTCGGCAGGGCAGCACGGACGGTGAGTGTCCGGTGGAGCGAAGGCCCTCAACGGTGGATGGCGTGGTGCGGTTCCCCGATGGCTCCGTCGAGCAGGTCTCTCAGGTTATGACGCGCAGATCGGCCGCCGATCGGCTTCAACCGACTCGGATGATGCGATCTGACGGCCGAGGCGCAACGTTCAGATGCGGGCCTGGATGTCGCCGTCGACCTCCCGGACCTCGTGGACGGCGAGGGGCTCGGTCGCCGGTCCGTTGACGACCTGGCCGGTTGTGATGTCGAACCGGGAGCCGTGGCATTGGCACATGATGACGGTGCCCGCGAGCAGTCCGGCCGAGAGCGGGCAGCTCTCGTGGGTGCACAGGTCGTCGAAGGCGTAGAGCTGATCGCCGACTCGTGCCACCGACACCCGGAGCTTGAGGTCGTCGAGGTAGTAGGGCACGACATCGTCGTCGGGGAGCGCATCGCTCGGTCCGAGCGTCCGGAAGGCAGTGGTGGTGTCGTCGAGCACGTGGGGTTCCTCTCGCTTCGGGCGGGCGCCAGCGGTCAGTAGGGGTACTCGGGAATGACGTCGGCCTTCCTGGCGTCGAGCCGGAGCTCTCCGGGTGCGCCGGCGGGGACGACCGGTCGGTGGGGCATGACCGGCGCCACGGCCGTGTAGCCCGATCCGAGGGGCGGCCGCGCGCCGGGTCGCCCTTGTTCGGCCACAGCGACATCGCCCGCTCGGCCAGCGAGGTGATCAGCAGCGACGGGTTCACACCGGGGTTGGCCGGCATCACGCTGCCGTCCATGACGTGGAGACCCGGTTGCCCGAACATCCGCTGGTACGGATCGACGACCCCGTGCTCGGCTGTGTCCGCGATCGGCATGCCGCCGATGAAGTGGGCGGAGGCGGTCCGGTTGACGACCTCGAACAGCAACGCTCCCTGCTTGCCGCCCATCCGCTTCGCCAACCGGTCGGCGAACTCCTCGACCACCGGGATGTGCACCGACGGTGGCGTGCCGCTGCCCTGGCGGCTGCGCAGCATGCCGTCCTTCCAGTACAGCTCGATGGAGGTGTCGGTGGTCTGCATGCAGAGCAGGACGGCCATCCGCTCGGACCAGTGGCGGGCGTCGTCGTCGCCGAGGACCTTGCTCGGATGCTCGACGAGCTCCTTCAGCCATCCCAGGGTGGGGTGCTTCTGGTCGCCGTGCTGGTGGTAGGTGAGCAGGAAGGCCATGACGTCGCTGCCGACGCCGTAGTAGACGGGTTCGATGCTCGTCTGCGGGTCGGGCCAGACACCGGAGGTGATCGATACCGCACCCGGTGTGATGTGGAGCTTCTCGGGGTCGCGCTTCCAGGCTCCGAACGGGCGCGAGACGTTCAGGAGCTGCTCGGAGTTCGTGCGGGCCCGCTGCCCGAGCTGGTCCGACAGCCCGGTCAGCTTTCCCTCGTGCCGCATGTGGTGGAGGAGCTTCGCCGAACCGTAGGCATGGGCCGCGACGACGACCTGCTCGGCGGTGTACCGGTGGTGGTGGAGGTGCACGGCCCGCTGGGCCCAGCCGGGGTGGCGGGTGAGCACTTCGAAGCCGCCGTCATCGAGCGGTGTCAACTGGTACACCTCGTTCAGCTCGTGGACGGTCGCGCCGCGGTTCTCCGCGAGGTACAGGTAGTTCACCGTGAGCTTATTCTTGGCGTTGTTGCCGCACCCGATCATGCAGTTGCCGCAGCTGATGCAGCCGCGGCGCGTCGGTCCTACGCCGCCGAAGTAGGGATCGTCGGCCTCGACCCCGGGGCTTCCGAAGTACACGCCGACCGGGGCTCTGTTGAAGGTGTCGCCGTGGCCCATGTCGATCGCCACCTGCCGCATGTGTCGGTCGACGTCGGTGGGCATGTACGGCACCCGCACCACTCCGAGCATCCGGCTGGCCTGGTCGATGAACGGCGCCAGCTCGCCCGCCCAATCGGTGATGCCGGCCCACTCGGGGGCGTCGAAGAACTGCTGGGGCGGCACGTAGAGCGTGTTGCCGTAGACATGGGAGCCGCCACCGACGCCGGCGCCCGACAGCACCAGGACGTCGTCGAGGAACTCCATCCTCTGGATGCCGAACATCTCGGCCTCGGGCTGCCAGACGAACTTCCGGATGTCCCAGCTCGTCGTCGGGATGTCGTCGTCGTTCCAGCGCTTGCCCGACTCCATCACCCCGACCCGGTAGCCCTTCTCGGTGGCGCGCAGCGCGGCGACGCTGCCACCGAAACCCGACCCGATGACGATCACGTCGTAGTCGAATGCACGCATGGCGCTCCCCCGGGTGTCCCAACTTGAGGTTGGCGGCTCCCGTCAAGTGATTCCCGTGCAGCCGCCGAGTCGCATCACCCGTTTGGGATGACGTTCGGCTGCCGGTCCGACTGGTCGAGTGGCAAGCAGCGCCAAGGGGTGCACAACCTCGGCGTGTCGAGGGGGTCAGCGA
>DASXTK010000023.1:0-2700 GCA_036505485.1 Acidimicrobiales bacterium | reverse complement strand
CCAAACGCCTCAATTTCAGAGCCGGCGGGACAGGCGCGAGGTGATCCGTCGCATGACGCCTCGGGGAATGAGAGCGGTGAGGGTCACCAGTGCCTTGTTGACCATGCCGGGGACGAAGAAGGCCTTGCCGGATCGAGCGGCATCAAGGGCCTGCGCGGCGCAGTCCTCGGCGTTCTGCCAGGCGAAGTCGGGGATCTTGCGGCCTTCGATCCCGGCCCGGGTCTGGAACTCGGTGCGGGTGAAGCCCGGGAGCACCGCGGTCACGGACACGCCGGTGCCGCGGCTCTCCTCATGCAAGGCCTCGGTGAAGCTGGTGACGAAGGCCTTGGTCGCGCCGTAGGTGGCGTTGCCCGGCGTGGACTGCAGCCCGGCCACCGACGAGACGTTGAGGATCGTCCCCCGGCCCCGGGCCTGCATCGCCCCGAGCGCGGCATGGCTGAGCCGGACCAGGGCGACCACGTTGACCTCGATCTCCCGCTCCTCCTCGTCCACCGGCAGTTGGGCGAAGTTGCCGTAGGTCCCGAAGCCGGCGTTGTTGATCAGCAGATCGATCGGCCGCTCGGCATCGACGAGCCGGGCCTCGACCCGGGCTCGCTGGGCAGGATCGGCCAAGTCGGCCCCCAGGATCTCGATCTTTCCGGGCGAATCGGCCAGCTCCTTGGCCAGTTCCTCCAAGCGCCCGGTGTCGCGGGCCACCGCGACCACATCGGTGCCCTTGGCCGCCAGCTGTTGAGCCATCGCTCGTCCGATGCCCGACGACGCACCGGTGACGAGAGCAGAAGTCCACGACGCAACCATCCACCGAGGCTAGTTCCAACGCCATCCCCACAGGCCGTGGCCGCTGGGACCTAGACTCGCCCGCGTATGGCTGCCGGGGGGAGCAGCAGTTTCGTCCGGACAGGGCGAGTCTTGGTACGAGGCGCCGAACTGATGGTGGAGATCGTCGGCGCAGACGGCCCCGCCTTCATGTGGTGTCACGGCCTGCTGTCGAGCCGCGCCCAAGAGGACAACGACGCCCTGTTCGATTGGCGTCCGGTGGTCGATCAGCGCTGGCGTTGGGTCCGCTACGACGCCCGAGGACACGGCGAGTCGGCCGGAACCACCAACGTCGCCGCCTTCTCGTGGCCGGAGCTGAGTCGCGACCTGATCGCCCTGGCCGACACGCTGGGCATCCCCCGGTTCGCCGCCGGCGGGGCCTCGATGGGATGTGCCACGGTCATCGAGGCCGCCCTGGCCTCACCGGACCGCATCGATCGCATGGTCCTGGCCACGCCGCCCGCGGCCTGGGAGGCCCATCCGGCGCTGGCCGAGCACTACCGGGCCAGCGCCGCCTACCTGCGCTCGCAGGGCGAGGACGAGGGCATGGCCGCGCTGGAGGTGGACATGCGCCCGCCCATCCTCAAGCCCGGGGCCCCGGTGACGCTGCCCAACGTCCGGCCGGAGTGGCTGCCGGCGGTGCTGCGGGGCGCGGCGGCGTCGGATCTTCCGCCGCCGGAGAAGATCGCCCAGCTGAGCCAGCCCACGTTGATCCTGGCCTGGGACACCGACCCGGCCCATCCCATCTCCACCGCCGAGCGGCTGGCCGAGATCCTGCCCCGGGCCGACCTGCACGTGGCCCGAACCGTGCGCCAGATCCGGGACTGGTCCCGCCTGGTCAGCGTGTTCATGGGCCAGGCGTAACCCGCCGGGTTCAGACGTAGCCGCGGAGCCGGCTGGCTTCGGCCACCCGCTCGACCCCGAGGGAGTACGCGGCCTGGCGCAGCGACACGTTGTGGGTATCGGCGAACGTCTGGGTGTCCTTGTGGGCCTTGGTGAGCCGGTCGGCCAGCTCGGCGAGGAACCGGTCTTCCTTCCAAGTGAACTGCTGGATGTTCTGGGTCCACTCGAAGTACGACCCGGTGACCCCGCCGGCGTTGGCCAGGATGTCGGGGATGACGATCACACCCTTGTCGGCCAGGATCTTGTCCGCCGCAGGCGTGGTCGGATAGTTGGCCGCCTCCACCAGGATGTGGGCCTGCACGCTCCGGGCGTTGCCCTCGGTGATCACCGCCCCCAGCGCCGCGGGGATGAGCACGTCGACATCCATCTCCAGCAGCTGGCTGTTGGAGATGGCCTCGACCCCGTCGGTGCCGATGGCCTCGATCACCGACCGTCCCTGGGCGACCAGGTCCACAAGGGCGCTCACATCGAGCCCCTCGGGCCGGGTCACGCCGCCGTTGACGTCCGACACCGCGACCACCCGCGCGCCCCGTTCGGCCAGGGCCACCGCAGCCCACGAGCCGACGTTGCCGAAGCCCTGGATGGCGACCCGCTGGGTCGACAGGTCGATCTGATGGTGGGAGCAGATGGCGTCGAGGACGTAGATGGCGCCCCGGCCGGTAGCGGCCTCGCGGCCCGGCGCGCCCCCGAAGGCCAGCGGTTTGCCGGTCACGATGGCGGGCGAATAGCCGTGCAGGGTCGAGAACTCGTCCATCATCCAGGCCATGACCTGGGCGTTGGTGTTCATGTCCGGTGCCGGGATGTCCCGGTACACCCCCAGCACGTGGTGGATGTTGCGGGTGTAGCGCCGGGTCATGCGCTGGATCTCGGCCTGGCTCATCCCGGTCGGATCGACGGTGATTCCCCCCTTGGCCCCGCCGAAGGGGATCTGCAGCAGTGCGGTCTTCCAGGTCATCAGCGCGGCCAGGGCGCGGACCTCGT
>DASXTK010000022.1:0-6656 GCA_036505485.1 Acidimicrobiales bacterium | reverse complement strand
CGGACGTCGCTGTACGTAGTCGACCAGCGTGTTGGCGTCGGCCCGATCGGCGCCGCGCGGCAGCAGGATCAGACGATCCACGCCCAGGTCGGACAGCGCGGCGACCGTTGTCTTGTCCAGAGTCATGCGGGGATGCGGGGTGACGGACACCTCCAGTGGCGGCAGCTCGGCCGGGCGTTCGACCTCGGCCGCCGCCGCTCGCAGCCCGGCGAGGCAACCGTCGATCGCCGGACGGTCGAGGGCATACCCGAACCAGCCGTGGCCGTGCGCCACGGCCCGTCGGAACGAGCTGCGCACATGGCCGCCGAAGTGCAGCGGCGGGGCCGGACGCTGCACCGGCCGCGGCTCGGCCCGCAGGCCGTCGTAGGACAGGAACTCGCCCTTGAACGCCGGGTCCTCGTCGGCCCAGATCGTGCGCATGGCGTCCAGGTACTCCATGGTCCGGCGGCCTCTTTCGGCCAGAGGAGCGTCGAGGGCCTGGAACTCGGGTTCGAGATAGCCGACGCCGACTCCGAACTGGAACCGGCCTCCGCTGACCAGGTCGAGCGAGGCCACCCGCTTGGCCAGGGCCAGGGGTTGGTGCAGCGGGACCACGGTCACGCCGGTCCCCAGCAGGATGGTCGAGGTCCGGGCCGCGATCACGCTGAGGGCCACGAACGGATCCAGCATCGGCGTGTCGCCCGGAGCCGGGGACGGCGGGGCGAACTCAGTCGGCAGAACGTAGTGCTCGCCGGTCCAAACGCTGTCCCACCCTGCGGTTTCCGCCGCCGTTGCCACCCGGACGAGAGCGTCCGGATCGGTGGCGCACACGCCCACGTTGATCCCGAACAAGCCCAACTTCATGGTGGACGACCGTACGGCGGGATGAGCGATGCGACAATCGCGAGAGTTGAATGCAGTCCATGACTGAGCCGCATGGGTTCGAGCTCGACGATCTTCGGGTGCTGCGGGCGGTGGCGGCGATGGGCTCGTTCACCGGAGCCGCGGCGTCGCTGCACTACACGCAGTCCGGGGTGTCCCGACGGGTGGCCCAGATCGAGCGCGCCGCCGGAGGTCCGGTGTTCGTCCGACTGCCGCGTGGGGTCCGGCCCACCGCCCTGGGTGAGCTGCTGTTGTCGCATGCCGACGAGCTGTTGCGGCGAGTCGACGTGCTCGCAGCCGACCTCGCGGCGGAGCGGGCCGGCGTGGGTGGGCATCTGCGGGTGGGATCGTTCGCCACCGCGAACGCCTGCCTCATGCCGGCCACGCTGAACCAGTTCCGGTCCGCTGCGCCCGACGTCGCCATCACCGTGGAGGAAGGGCTGAGCGTCGCACTCATGCGCCAGCTGGGCGTGGGATCCCTGGATGTCGCCGTGGTGAGCGACTACCCGACGGGGTCACTCGACGAGGACGGCGCGGAGCTGATCCACCTGCTCGATGACCCGCTCCTGGTGGCCATCCCGCCGGCCCACGCCCTGGCGGCCGCTCGGGATGTCCGTCTCACCGATCTTGCCGGCGAGAACTGGATCAGCGCTCGTCCGGAGGATGTCGACACCGTCCTGGCCGTCGCCGCAGCCCGGGCCGAATTCCGGCCACGGCTGAGCATCCACGTCGCCAGCTGGACCGCCAAGCTCAGCTACGTCGCCGCCGGTCTGGGGGTCACGATCGTGCCGGGCCTGCTGGCCCGGGCCGTTCCCCCGAAGGTGGTGCTGAAGCCGCTCGGCGACGAGCTCCCACCCCGCCGGGTCTTCGCCGCCCTGCCCCCGCACCCCACGTCAGCGGCCCGCTCCTTCGTCGACCACCTCTGCAACGAGGTTGGTGGCGCCGGTCTTCAGGTCGGACTTCCTCACGGGGTCAGGTCTGTGTCCCGAAGAGGTTTTGGAGGACGTCCTGCCCGTCGGCCGGGGCCCGGACCTCGAGCGCCACGCCACGCTGATCCACGGTGAGCGCAAAGGAGAAGAACCGGCAGCAGTCCTGCTCCGCTGCGGCGAGTCGGGCGACGGACTCGACCGAGGTATCCGGGCCGAAGGCGAGCCGGATTCCGTCGTCGACCGGGGTCCGCTCCCGGACCTGGGCCAGCAAGGCCCGCCATTCGTCGATCCGAGTAGCGACGTCGTCCCTGCCCAGCGTGCAGGCGATGGCGGGGGAATCAGCGGCGGGCTTGGTGGTCAACGCAACGGACGCGGTCGTGGTCTCCCTCTCCGGCGTGGTGTTGCAGCCGCAGTCGTCGTCGCAGGGTCCCTCCGGCATGTACGAGCTGAGCACGGCTTCGGACCGCTGGAGCTCGGTCACGAAGGCGGTCAGCTCGGCGATGCGGGACTCGGCGTCGGCGATCTTCGTGGCCACGACGCCCCGCAGGCCGTGCTGCACGGGCGCGCACTCTCCGGCGTCCCACACCGGCAGCAGCGTGCCGATCTCCTCCAGCGAGCAGCCGAGTCGCTTGGCCCGGGTGATGAACCCCAGCCGAGCCACGATGGCCTCGTCGTAGACCCGATAACCGTTGGCGCCCCGCTGCGGGGACGGCAGCAGCCCGATGTCCTCGTAGTAGCGCAGGGTCGGCGGGCTATAGCCACTGAGCGAAGCCACCTCAGCGATGCGGTATCCCCTCTGAGTCGTCACTCCCCCGAGGGTAAGCCTTCAAGTCGACTTAAAGGTCAAGTCAGATCCCCAGTGACCGCCTCCCGAGCGCAACGATGACGTCGCTCATCTCGGTGACCGCTGGACCCACGACAGCGCGCCAGTTGCCATCGGCAGGTCTCGCGTCATAGTCCAGATATTGAACTCCGAGCAGGTCGAACGGGACACGGGACTGCTCGCCAAGGGGCCGCAGCATGAAGCAGCGTTCACGGCCCATCCGTCCCATGAACAGGCCGACGCTGGAGCACGACGTTGTCCCGGATCGACGCCGTTTCCTCGTTGCGAACAGTCGTCGTGTCGTCCGCTGAAAGCACGAAGGTGGCGAAGTCGAACTTGTCGAGGGCCCGTTCCAAGTTCTCGATCGTCGTCTGGCTGGGCTTGAAGACACCTTGCGACCAGGGGGTCAGGTGCGGTAGGCGGCCAGGCGGTTGTGGAGGCGTTCGCGGACTGAGGGCCAGTCGGCTGCTACGACCGAGTACATGGCGCTGTCGCGTAGGCGGTCTTCCTCGCCGGGGACCTGTGAGGGTTGCCAGCCTCGGAGGATGCCCTCGAACTGGGCGCCCAGGGCCGCGATCGCAACCCGGACCGGCTCGTTGCGGGCATCGGTCTTGATGTCGACCCGACCCACGCCCCAGTTCTCGAAGGCATGGGTCAGCAGGAGAAGCTTGGCCTCGACGTTGATCCCGGTGCGCTGGGCCTCGGCACCGAGCCACGTGCTCCCGACCTCGACCGCATAGGGAGTGTCGCGGGGCGTGCGGCGCCGGATGTTGCAGTACATCGTGTGGCCCATGGCCCGCCCGTCGGCCAGCCGCACCTGGGCGAACGGCAGGAACTCACCGGCTTCGGCTCCCCGCAGCCGATCCTGCACGTACGCCTGAACCGAGTCGGCGCCGTCCGGAACGGTCGCGAAGCCGAACGACGTGCGATCCACCGCCGCAGCCGCCACGAGGTCCTCCATGTGGCGGATCTCCAGAGGCTCGAGCCGTACCAACCCACCCACCAGCGGCCCCTCATCCCAAAACGCAGTCATGACCGACATTGCCACGCCACACCCCCCACGGTGTGGTCGCTCTCAGGTTCGGGCCGTCACCTAGGGTTGGGCCCGGCGGGCCGTCATCCAGGAGCACGTTGGTTGCCTGCCGCCGGACCGCCCGCCACCACCACCTCGCGTGCGACCCCCTCCATCGGACTGATCCCCTCCCTGGCCTTCGCCGTGGGGACGATGGTGGGAGGCGGTGTGTTCACGCTCTCCGGCACCGCGATCAATGAGGCCGGCCCGGCAGCGATCGTGGCGTACCTGGCCGCGGGGTTGATCATGTTCTTCTCGGCCCTGTCGTTCGTGGCCGTCGCCGGACGGGCGAAAGCCGGTGAGTCGGGCTACGCGCCCGTCGCCGACATCCTCGGTCCCGTGTGGCGTTTCGTCGCCATGTGGGGCTTCTACCTCAACGGTGTGTTGATCCTTGCGTTCCTCGCGGTGTCGTTCGGCGACTACCTGCACGACTACTTCGTAGGAGCGATCGGCCCGCTGGCCGCGGGGGTGATCGTGCTGATTGCCGTGGCTGCCCTGAACCTGGGTCCCACACGCCTGATCGGCCAGGCGGAGACCTACATCGTGGGCATCAAGATCGGATTGTTGATCGCTTTCGGAATCGCCGGACTGACCAACTTCGGCGACGCCTCCTTCTCCCCCTTCTCCCTCCACGGCACGAGCGGTGTGCTCGAGATGACCGCGCTGCTGTTCACCGCCTACACCGGCTTCAACGTGGTCACCAACATGGCCGGCTCACTCAAGAACCCGGAGCGCACCGTCCCCGTTGCGGTGATCGGGTCGATCGCCATGTCAGCGGTCATCTACATGGTGGTGATCGTCGCCATGCTGGCCAGCGGCGTCGACCATTTCGGGCCGGCCGGTGTCGGGCAGGCTGCTCAGGCGCTGATGGGTGACACAGGCGCCTACCTCATCGCGTTCGCCGCATGTCTCTCCACGCTGTCGGGGGCCAACGCCAACCTCCTCGGGGCCAACGAAGTGATGCTCAAGCTGGTGGCGCAAGGCGACGTCCCACCGGCGACCGGACGACAGCGCCAGGGGCACCCGGTGATCAGCGTGGCCTTCATCGCCACGATCACGGTGGTGCTGGTCCTGGTGGCCGACACCGACGACGTCGTCGCCCTCGCCAACATCGGGGCGCTCGTGGCCATGATCGTCGTGAACGCCGCCGCCTTCCGCCTCGCCCGCACCGGTTGGCCAGGACCGGGACTCCGTCTGCCGGGCGGCCCGATCATCCCCTTGATCGCGGCGGTCTCCTGCTTGGTCCAGTTCCCCTCCTTGGGATGGACGCGTGTCCTTGTCGGCTTGCTGCTGATGGCCGGCGGACTGCTGATCTACGGCCGACGCGACGAGGAGCGATGGGGAGGCGAGGCGGCGGAAGCGGCCCGTACCGCGATCGCCAACCTCGACACCCCGCTGGCCCGAGCGATGCGAAGCCACGATCGGGTCGCCGGCTGATCCCGAGCCGATGAGTTCTCGGCGGTGCGGCCGTCTGAACCCATGACACGTGTGACGACCAGGAGATCCAATGTCGATGATGACGTTCATCAATCTGCCCGTGAAGGACCTGGCCAAGACCACTGAGTTCTTCACCGCCCTCGGCTTCTCGTTCGACCCCTACTTCACCGACGAGAACGCAACGCGCATGGTGATCAGCGACGACACGTCGGTGATGTTCGCGGTGGAGCCGTTCTTCAAGGGGTTCATCGAGCCCCAAGAGGTCGCCGACACGGCTCAGACCCGAGAGGTGCTCGTTGGTCTGTCAGCCGACAGCCGGGACCACGTCGACGATCTCAAGGCCAAGGCCCTGGCCGCCGGCGCTCAGGGTGCCGGTGACCCCATCGACGACGGCTTCATGTACATGTGGGGCTTCCGCGACCTCGACGGACACCAATGGTCCTTCATCCACATGGACACGTCCGCCATCCCCCAGAGCTAACACCCCAAGCCAACCAGCGACTCAGCGGCCGCCGGTTGACACCCAATGGGTGAGAGCGAAGTCGTAGACCGTGGACAGGTCGTGAGGCTCGAACTCGCCTCCGACCCGGACCGGGCGACCGCGTTCCAGCCGGATCGTGAACCATCGGCGCCCGCGGTCGATGGCGACGACCTCGTCCCACCGGAATCTCCGACGACGCAAGGTGGCGCGGACCTCGCCACCTTGGTAGTCGAGGCATACCGCGGGCCGCCCGTCCAAGAGGTCGAGCAGCGCCCCAGGGAGCATCCACGCCGCCAACGCCAGCGCCACCCAGGCGAAGACGAGCTGCGTACCACGGTGGTTGATGTGGTGCCGGCCTTCACCGGCAAGCACATCGTCGCTGAAGACCACCGCGACGGCGAAGACCGCAAACCCGATCATGAGGCCGGCGAGCCGCAACGCCGATGACGTCGTCCGCCTTGCCTCCAAGATCCCCACAGGCCGCGAGTTCAGCACACCGCCGCCACAGGTCACCGACTCGAAGGCAACCGCCCCATCACGGTGTGTCACCCCCGCCCAAACGCGACGTGCCCCATTCCCCGCCGAAGATCTGCCATCGGGATCTCAGCAAGCAGCTTGAGATCCTCTGGCTCGTTCGACTCGGTTGGTTCGCTTGCCGTCGCTTCGTCGACCACCTGCTGCTTCGTCCAGAAATGACGTCGTGTCCGGAGCCGAGGTGGTCAGCCGTCACCATCGGTACGGCGCGCCATCGGGGAGAAGGCAGGTGCCGGACGCTTCCATGCCAATGCGGTCGATCATCTCAACCACGTTCGGAAGCGCTTCGTCCGGTGGCGTGGCCTGTTCGTCCATTCCGTTCATGTCGGTGCGTAAATAGCCGGGCCACAACGCCACGACGAGGACGCCTTGGTCGGCCAGGTCAGCTGCGATCATCCGTGTGAGCGCGTTGAGTGCATAGCGACTAGCGAGGTAGCTGTGATTCTCTGCGGCCTTCAGGTCTGCGAGCGGACGAGTGGGCGCGGTGATGTTGACGATCTTCGGTGTCGTGCCTGCCTT
>DASXTK010000021.1:0-3756 GCA_036505485.1 Acidimicrobiales bacterium | reverse complement strand
CAGCTCCTGAGGATCCAGGTGATTGGTGCCGGTCATCCGGGCCGTGGTCTCGGGCCGGTTCACGAACATCGTCGCCCGTCGGGTCATGACCACCAGATCGGCCAGCCCGGCCGCGACCGCGGGACCACCCAGGCAGGGGCCATCGAGCACCAGCGCGGTCGGTACCACGCCGGACGCCGCGACCAGCGCGGCGGCCACTCGACCCAGCCCAGCGAGCCCGGCCAGTCCGGCGTTGGCGTCGAGTCCGGACCGTTCGATCACGCCGACCACCGGGATGCCGTTGTCGATGCCGGCACGGATGGTCCGTTCCACCACCGGCGCGTCCGGCGCCCCGACCGCGCCGTGGAACCAGGCCACCGGACGGTCGTCGAACCCCGCGAGCTGGCCGACACCGGCGGTGACCGAACCGGACCGATCGGACGCGATGGGCAGTCGCGGCGCTGCGACCGTTCCCATGCGCCTAGTCCGCGTCAGCGGGGTCGATGTTCGGTGGAGGGCCGACGACCAGTGCTGCGTTGTGCCCACCGAAGGCGAATGAGGTGGACAGAGCCGGTGCCCGGGGGATCGATCGGGGCTCGCCGGCCACTATGTCGACCGGCAGATCGGTCTTGTTGAAGTTGGCGGTCGGAGGGACGAGTCCCCGGGCCGCGCTCAACAGTGCCGCCACCGCCTCCGCCGCACCAGCGGCGCCGATGAGGTGGCCGGTGACCCCCTTGGTCGAGGTGACCGGGACGGCGTTCTCGCCGAACACCTTGGCCAGGGCCGCGGCCTCCGCCGCATCGTTGTGGGGGGTCGAGGTCCCGTGGGCGTTCACGTGGCCGATGTCGCTGGCCGAGATGCCGGCGTCGTCCAGGGCGACCTCCATGCAGGCGGCCATCCCCGAGCCATCGTCGATCGGCGCGGTGATGTGATGGGCGTCGCAAGTCATGCCGTACCCGAGGATCTCGCCCCGGATGTGGGCGCCACGGCCCAGGGCGTGGTCGAGGGTCTCCACCACCATGAACGCCGCGCCCTCGCCCATCACGAAACCGTCGCGGTCGACGTCGAAGGGACGCGAGGCGGTAGCGGGATCGGGGTTGCGGCTGAGGGCACCCATGCGGGCGAAGGCGGCCATCGCCACTGGCGCGACCGAGGCTTCGGTCCCGCCGCAGACCACGACGTCGGCCAGGCCTTCCCGGACCAGACGGACTCCCTCGCCCACGGCATTGGCGCCGGTGGCGCAGGCAGTGGCCACGGCCAGGTTGGGACCGGTCCATCCCCGGTGGATGGCGATCAGCGCCGCGGTGGCGTTGACCATCATCATCGGCACAAGGAAAGGGCTGACGCGGGTCGGTCCCCGCGAGGCGTACTCGATGACCTGGTCCTCCAGCGTCCGGATACCGCCGACGCCGGACCCGGCGACCACCCCACGGCGGTGGGGCGGCGTGCCCAGGTGTCCGCTGTCGGCGCCGTCGCTGGCCTCGGTGATGGCGTCGAAGGCCGCGGCCATCCCCAGCAGACCGGCCCGGTCGGTGCGCCGTACTTCCTTCGGTCCCACGTACGGGATCGGATCGAAGTCACGCACCTCGCACCCGAAGCCGACGGTGTGGGCCGAGGCATCGAACAGGGTCAGGGGCGCCGCCATCGACTTCCCCTCCAGCACGGTCTGCCAGAAGGCGTCGACCGACTGCCCGGCTGGGGTCTTCACCCCAATGCCGGTGACCACGACCCGGGGTCGTCTACGAGCGTCTCCTGAAGCCATGGCTACGCGGCGGCGGTGCTGGCGTTGACGATGACGTCGAGCGCATCACCCACGGTGCGCACGTCGGCCAGATCGTCCTCCTCGATGGTGATGCCGAGGGTGTCCTCGAGCGACATCACCAGCTCCACCAGGTCGAGGCTGTCGGCCTCGAGATCCTCGGCGAACGACGCCGTCTCGACGACCTTGTCGGCCTCGACCTGCAGGACGTCAACCGCCGCAGTGCGCAGGGCAGCAAGAGCTTCGGAACGGTCCATCTCGATGGTTCTCCTTGTTGTGCGATCTGTGCGCTGGCTCGGCCCAGCGCCGGACTGACCTCGCGATATTGGCCTGGTCAGCGTCCCATGCCTAGCCCGCCGTCCACCGGGATCACAGCTCCGGTGACGTAGGACGCGGCGTCGGAGCACAGGAAGGCCACGACCGCGGCCACTTCTTCGGGTCGGCCCACCCGGCCCATGGCCGTAGCCGAGGCCAGGAGCTCGCGGCGTTCGCTCGGGAGGGCGTCGAGCATGGGCGTATCGATGGGACCGGGCTCGACCACGTTCACGGTGATGCCTCGGGAGGCAACCTCGCGGGCCAACGATCGGCTGAAGCCGACCAGTCCGGACTTGGCGGCGGCGTAGTTGGCCTGGCCCGGCGAGCCCATGGAGGCAACGATCGACGAGACGTTGACGATGCGGCCGTACCGGGCCCGGATCATCGGGCGAAGGGCCCGCTTGGTGGCTCGATAGGGGCCGGACAGGTCCACGTCGACGATGTCCTGCCAGTCGCTCTCGCTGAGCTGCACCAGCAGCTTGTCGCGGGTGACGCCCGCGGCGTTGACCAGCACCTCCACCGGCCCCAACGAGGATTCGACCTCGCCGAAGGCGCTGTCGACGCTGTCGAGGTCGGTGATGTCGATGCGCACCGGGCGCGCCGTCCCTCCGGTTTCGGAGATCTGGAGCTCGACCTCGGCCGCGGCTTCGGCGCGACCGGCGTAGCCCACGGCGACGAGGTGGCCGTCGGCTGCGAGGGCCCGAGCCACCGCGGCGCCGATACCTCCGGAGGCGCCGGTGACCAGGGCCACACGTTTCGTCATATCGCTGTTCCCCTGCGTGATGTCCTCCAGCGTAGGAGACCGGTGCCGACCGTGAGGCCAGCTCCGAACCCCGAGGTGAGAACCAGGCTGCCCTCGGCCAGTTGCCGGGCCGCAGTGATCTCGCCGATGGCCAGGGGAACCGACGCTGCAGAGGTGTTGCCATGACGGTCGACGGTCTGGACCGTGCGGTCCCGCCGTACGCCCACCCGTTCCAGCACGGCATCGATGATGCGGGCGTTGGCCTGGTGGGGGATGAACAGATCGACGTCCTCGGGTCGGCAACCGGCCCGCTCCAGAGTGCGGGAGATCGAATCCGTCACCGAGCGAACGGCCCGCCGGAACACCTGGCGTCCGTCCATCTGCAGGTAGTGGTCGCGGGCGCCGACGGTCTCGAGCGAGGCCGGGCGCGAGCTGCCCCCGGCCGGGATCACCAGCAGATCCACGCCTTCGGGATCCCCGACTAGGTCGCTGGCCAACAGCCCGCCGGGCGCGTCCACCGGACCGGTCTGGGTGTCGGGGACCATCACGACGGCTCCGGCTCCGTCGCCGAACAGAACTGCAGTCTTGCGATCGTCGGGGTCGACAAATCGGGACATGGTGTCGGCTCCGACCAGGAGAACCGTCGGAGCGGCCCCGGTCTCGACCATGCTGCCGGCCACCACCAGGCCGTAGACGAAGCCGGCGCAGGCCGCGTTGAGATCGAACGCCCCCGCCGTGCTGCCCAGCTCCGCCGCGACCAGCGCCGCGGTCGACGGCATCGGCTGCTCGGGGGTGGTGGTGGCGACCACCACCAGGTCGATGTCGGTGGCCGACATGCGGGCCCGGGCGAGGGCGTGGCGGGCGGCGGCGACCGCCAGCGGGCCGGTCGACTCACCGGGGCCGCCGACCCGGCGCTCGCGGATGCCGGTCCGGGTGCTGATCCAGCTGTCGGAGGTGTCGA
>DASXTK010000020.1:0-24797 GCA_036505485.1 Acidimicrobiales bacterium | reverse complement strand
CCGCGAGACCAACGAGGGTTGTCAAGGGTCGGTTCTGGGCGGCGCCCCCCGGCGCCGAACAGAACCGCGCCCTTTACAACCCGGACAAGCCCCGCGAACACAATCGAACAAAGCCAGCCCCCAAGGGCTGGCTTACAAGCCTCGTTTCCCTACCCCACCGCGGCAGTCCGCGCTAGGGGGGCCTTAGCGGCGAGGCGGTCGACCTCGGCGTCGATCTGGGCTACGGCTTCGGGGTCGGCGCCCCAGCCGACGAGGAGGTCTACGTTCAGTTGGCGGGCCATGCGGCCTCCGCCGAACACGTCGGGGATGTAGCGCTCGAAGTCGTCGGCGGCCAGCGTCCCACCCAGCGCCGAGCCCCACATGGCGGTGCGGGGTAGCGCCGGAGCCGGTCGGATCGATCCCTCGGCCTCGGCTTGCTCCAGAGCCGCCATCACCCGGCCGAGCAGCTCCAGGGACGGGGCCATCAGTGCCATCCCCCCGTCGGGGTCGAGCATGGAGTTGCGCTGGGAGGCGACCATTTGGAGCAGCCGCACGTCCTCGGGCAGCACCTCAGCGGCGGAGCAGAACCACCGGCCGAGCACCACGAGCCGGACGAGGCCGGTCCCGGCCGGGACCCGGCGCGCCACCTTGGTGACCACGTCCTCGACGCTCAGGTCGTAGCTCTGCGTGAGCCGCTCGATGGCTTCGGCCTGGACAGCTCGGACCAGATGGCCCTTCGACGGGAAGTAGCGGTACACCGAGCTCACCGCGCTGTCGAGCTCATCGGAGAGGCGGCTCATCGTCAGCGCCTCGAACCCCTCATGGGTCACGATGCGCTGGGCGGCGCTCAGGAACTGCCGGGAGCGCCGCTGCCTGTTCCGGGCGACTCGACCCACCACTGGCGCCTCAGAACCGCGATCGTCGTTCACCCTACGAACGATACTTTCGGTCCGACCCGCCCCGGCGGAAACAGGAGTGGGACTCAGGCCAGGAGCGACTGGTAGGCGGCGAAGACCAGCATGGCGCCCCGCAGGTCGCCGACCAGACCGCCGGCCATGCGGTTCATGACGTAGGCCACCGACAGCTCGGCGTCGACGTCGACCACGGCGATCGAGCCACCCCAGCCGCCCCAGAAGCAGGCCCGGGGATTGGCGCTCAACGGCACGGTCTCGTTCATGAGCCCGAACCCGGTGCCGAGGCGCATCTTCATGCCCAGCACCTGATCGACGCCGTGGTACCGCTCGGTGAAGATGCGCTCGACGCCCTCGTTGGACAGGACCTTCACCCCGTCGACCGTGCCGCCGTTGGCCAGAGCCGAGTGGACCCGGGCCACCGAGCGGGCGTTGCCGGTGCCGCCGGCGGCGGGGACCTCCGCGGCCCGCCACTCCCGAGCGTTGGGTTCGGCGCCGGTGAGGGGGCAGCTGGCCAGGGCCCGAACCGCGACGCTCGACGGCTCGACGGCGTCGGCGAGGGTTGCTTCGGGCGGGACGATCCGTCCCGCGCGGTGGTCCTCGGACTCGGGCAGCCCGATGTGGAAGTCAGCGCCGAGCGGTTCGGCCACCTCGTCCCGGAAGAACGCCCCGATGGTGCGACTGGTGACCCGGCGGACGACTTCGCCCTCCAAGTAGCCCTGGGTGAGGGCGTGGTAGCCCGCAGCGGTGCCCGGTTCCCACCACAGCGGTTGGGCGGCCAGAGCCGAGGTCGCCTGGTCCCAGTCGTAGAGGACCTCGGGAGCGATCGGCGGGTCCCAACCCGGCAGGCCGGCGGTGTGACTCAGGACGTGAGCCACGGTGACCTGGTCCTTGCCCTCGGCGGCGAACTCGGGCCAGTACGAGGCCACCGGTGCCTCGAGGTCGATCTCGCCCCGGTCGGCGAGCACCAACAGGCAGGTCGCCGCCATGGTCTTGGTGGTCGACCAGACGTTGACGATCGTGTCGCGCTCCCAGGGACGACCGGTCTCGTCGGCGTCACCGGCCCACAGGTCCACCACCGGCTCGCCGTGCAACGTCACGGCCACGCTGGCGCCCAGCTCCTGGCCCTGGTCGAAGTGGGCAGCGAACGTCGCCCGGACGGACTCGAAGCGCGGGTCGCACTCACCATGGATCTCGGTCACGTCGCCCTCCCCCCGAAGACTGCGAACTACAGCCTCAGCAGGACCCTAGCCCCCAACTTGACCGGCCGGTCAAGCAGGTGGATCCCGGCGGGCGCGGGCCCGGCGCTTGCCCTCGTGCATGGCCTGGACCCGGGCCACCGGGATGGCATGGCCCTCTTCGATGAGCTCGGTGCTCAACCGTTGCGGCGCAGGCATCTGGGAGGCCCACGGGTCGGCGTCCCCCAGCAGTCCCAGCGCCGTGTGCACGGTGAAGTCGGCTGGAGCGACGTCGTCGAGATCGTCCCAGCTCACAGGGAAGGACACGGGCACGCCGGGCCGGACCCGCGGGCTGTACGCCGAGATGACCGTGGCCCCGCCGACCCGGGTCGAGTCGACGAACACCTTGCCGCCCCGGTCCTCCTTCATGAACGCGGTCGTGGCGATCGAGGGGTCGAGACGCTCGGCCCGCGCCGCGATGGCTCGGGTCGCGGCCGCCGAATCCGCCGGTGGCGCCTGGTCGTCGATGGGGACGAACACGTGCACGCCCTTGGCCCCGCTGGTCTTGACCACCCCTTCCAGCCCGAGATCGACCAGCGCCTGGCGGACCAACCGGGCCGCCCGCACCGCCATCGAGAACGAGTCGCCCTCGGGCGGGTCGAGGTCGAGCACGAGGTGGGTGATGCGGTCGGGACGATCGGCCCGCACGAGGGTCGGGTGGTACTCCACGGCGCGCTGGTTGGCGAACCACAGCAGCGTGCGGCGGTCGTTGCACAGGGCGTAGGACACGTCCCGCTTCGACGTCTCGGCCCAGAACTGCACCGTGCGGACCCACGAAGGCGTGTACTTCGGGACGTTCTTCTGCATGAACGCTTCCTGGCCGCGGTGGATCCGGATCACCGAC
Source organism: Acidimicrobiales bacterium (assembly GCA_036505485.1). Taxonomy (GTDB): domain Bacteria; phylum Actinomycetota; class Acidimicrobiia; order Acidimicrobiales; family VFJN01; genus DASXTK01. The sequence continues at coordinate 21,825 of DASXTK010000020.1, read as the reverse complement.
AGCGGCCGGTCCTCCAGCTCCGGGATGATCCGGTCACGCACTCCGTCGAGGTACTCCACCAGGTCCCGCTTGGTCGCGCCGGCCCCTTCGAACAACGGCTGGTCGAGGTTGGTCAGCGCCACCCCGTCCCGCTCCTCGCCGCCACCGCTCTTACTGCTCATGAACGGAGACGCTAGTGAGCGTCGACCCGGAAGGCGCCTAGGGCTCGAGCACGACCCAACCGCGCCGCTGCAGCTCGGCCGCGAGCTGCTCGGCCGGAACCTGGCGCAAGGCCCGCTCGGCCGGGGTCAGCCGTGGAGCTGGCTCGTGGTCGGCACCCGACTCGGCCTCCTGCAACACGGCGATGAACGCGTCTGCCTCGTCACGGGTGAACTTCCCCCCGGCCTGCCGCTGCGTGAAACCCATAGGACCGCGGGCGTCACGGAAGCCGTCGTGGCCGGCGTCCTGGAGCAGTGCGAGCAGCTCCTGTACCTGCCTCCCCGACGCCGGCGGCCCGGCCTGCTGTCCAAATGCCATACCGCCAGTCTCCCCGCTGGACCGCACCCGCCGAGTGATGCCCGGTCAGCGGGCGATGCCGTGGATGCAGCTGTGGATGTACTGGTCGATGAACTGATCGGACCACGGGAGGGCGGGTTTGCTGATCATCAGCGACGTCAGCCCGTGGATCCGGGCCCAGTACGCCAGGCTCACAAGGAACGCATCGGTGTACTCGGGGAGGAACAGCCCGGTGTCGATGCAAACCTGCAGGTTGGCCGTGGCCTCACGGAAGATGCGGGACTGCAGCACCCACTCGTTGAACCGGTCCGCCGGAGCGTGCGGGTGCATCATGAACATCACCCGGTAGGGCTCGGGGTTGTCCCGACCGAAGTCGACGTAGGCCCGGCCCCGGACCTCCAGCTCCTCGATCGGATCCGACACGCCGACGACGGCCTTGTCGATCGAGTGGTCGAGCGCGGCGAAGTAGCGGGCGCTCACCTCCCAGATGAGCGTGGTCTTGTCGGGAAAGTGCTGGTAGATCGCCGGCGGGGTCACACCCACCGCCTCGGCCACCAACCGCATGGACACGGCATCGGAGTCCCCGGTGGTCAGGAGCAGCTCCTCGGCTGCGGTCAGGATCTCCTCGCGCAGCCTGGTCCCCTCGCCCCGGCCGTTGCGGGACCGGCGAGGTGAGGGTTCGGGCTCTGCGGATGGGCCGTCATCCTCAGACCCGGTCGAGACCGCGGGTACCGGGCGTGTCGTCATCGAGGGACACAGCTTCGCACCCGGCATCCAGATCGACACCTTCCCGGAGCGAAGCCGCCCGAGGACAGCTTCTCGTCGGCCACGAGCAACATCGCTTCCACCGAACCGGTGGACAACAGCAGCTCCTCGGCCGCGGCCCCAGGGACGAAATCCGTCACACCCCGCTCGGCGGATACTCCGGCGTCGCCGGCAGCGGGAGGCCGGCTCGCACCGCATCCACGACCGTGGCCGCGTCCAGCACCCGATACTCCTCGCCATACACGGCGCCACTGCGCCGGGGTGGCTCCATCACCGCGGCAGCGGTCGTGTTGCCGATGTCGACCGGGAAGTAGCCGGCGTCGGCCACCAGCGTGGCCACGACGTCCTTGGCGTCGATGTCATCTCCACAGATCCATTGCGCGACCCGGGCGTCACCGGTCCGAGCCGCGGCTTCGGCTTGGAACGCCGACGTCAGGGTGTTGAAGCACTTGGTGTACCGAGCGCCGGGCATGCGGCGGGCGTTGTGGGTTGCGGCCGTTTCGGGGCCGAGGTCGAGCCAGGCTCCCGCCGAGAACTGGTTCGTCGTGTCGATCACGATCTTCCCGTCCAGCGGGCCCGCGGCGTCGAGCGCGCTGGGGATGACGCCCCACGGGACCGCGACAACGACCACGTCGGCGCTGGCCACGGCGTCCACCGGAGCGGCGACTGCGGCGCGCTCGCCCAGATCGGCGGCGAGCGCGCCGAGCTTGGCTTGGTCCCGGGCGAAGCTGAGGTCGACGTGATGTCCGGCCCGGACGACCTGCCGGGCGATGTTGCCGCCGATGCGGCCGGCTCCGAGGATGGCGATGCGCATGTCGATCAGTCTCCCAGTGCCTCGATGACGGCCTGTGCGACCCTCTCGCCGGAGTACTGCTGTTGGCCGGTGATCAGGTTCTGGTCCCGGACGGCGAAGGGCTTGAGCAACCCGGCCTGGATGAAGTTGGCGCCACGGGCCTTGGCCTCGTCCTCGATGCGGAACGGCATGACGGTCACGCCGGCCGCGGCATCGACGAAGTCCTCCTCGACGCTGGCGAAACCGGTCATGGTCTTGCCCTCGATGAGGTAGGAGCCGTCAGAGAGCTGCACGTCGAGCAAAGCGCTGGTCCCGTGGCACAGCGCCGCGGTCGGCTTGCGTGCCTCGTAGAACTCGCGGATGGCGTCCTTGAGATCGGCGTGGTCCCGGAACTGGAACATCGGGCCCTGTCCGCCGACGACCACGAGCGCGTCGAAGCTCGCCAGATCGAGGCTGCTCAGCGCCGGGGTGTCGTCGAGCAAGGCGACGATCTCCGGGGTGTTGAGGGCGCCCATCGAGATCAGGTCGTCGGCTGACCAGCGCGACTCGTCGCGGGGGTCGGAGATGGCGTCGAGCTCGACCTTGCCCCCGTCAGGTGAGGCGATCGTGATGTCGTAGCGCTTCTTGCTGAAGAGGTAGTAGGGGTGGAACAACTCGGCGGCCCAGAGGCCCACCGGCCAGCCGGTGGTGGTCGATACCGAGGGATTGGCCACGACCATGAGCACCTTGGGTCGGCGCTCGGCGTTGGTGACGTCGACGATCTCGTGGTGGGTGATGGTGGTGTTCGCCAGGCTCATGGTCGGCAAGTTATCTTGATACCAAACTTTTTCAACAAGCGACTTGGAGGAACGCATGGGGAAGCGGCCGCAGCGCCCCATCTCACCCGAGGACCACGTCGATCGGCTCATGGCCGAGTGGCGCGACGAACGGCCGGACCTGGATTTCGAACCGTTGGCCATCGTCAACCGGATCACCCGACTGGCGGTGCACCTCAACGCCGAGCTCGACCGGGTGTTCGCCACGGCCGGGATCACCTCCACCGACTTCGCGGTCATCGCCACCTTGCGACGAGCCGGCCAGCCCTACCGGCTCAAGCAGAAGGAGTTGATGGACGCCCTCAAGCTCACGAGCGGGACGGTCAGCGTTCGGATCGACAAGCTCGTGACCGCCGGCTACGTCCGCCGGGTCCTGGACCCGGCCGATGCCCGGAGCAGCCTCGTGACCCTCACGTCCGCCGGCAGCAAGGTGTTCGATGCCGTTGCCCCGGCCCATCTGGCGAACGAGGCCAATCTCATCGCCGCACTCCAACCCCCGCAGCGGCAGCAGCTCGGCGATCTCCTCCGCATCCTGCTCGTGGACTTCGAACCAGCGCAGAGGGGTCGCCCTGACGCCAGGCTGGGGCTGACCCTCTCCAGCGCCCATCTGTCGCAGCGCCGACGGACCGAGGTCGGGCTCGAACCAACCCCCGGCCTCCTCGTCGAACGCGTCGAACCCGGGGGTGCGGCTGCGGCGGCCGGTATTCAGCCCGGCGATCTACTCGAGCGGATCGGCGACCGGACCATCCACTCCTTGACCTGCATCCACGAGGCCCTCCCCGCACGCAGCAACGCCGTCGACCTCCACCTCCGCCGCGGCGCTTCCCCGTTCACAGTCACGCTGAAGCCCGTCGCCTGACCGATGGCACCTGGTGCCAACGAGATGAGCGGCGCTGCGGTGACCTGGGCTCTACCGTCCCCTTTTGATGGGCGTCGCCGCGGCCGGAACGATCTCGACCGAACGGGACCGTGTCATCGTTCCGGCCGGGGGGACGGTCAGCTTCGGTCGCCAACCCGGGCTCGACCTGCGCATCGGCCACGTGCCCGTGTACGACGACATCGTCCCGCGCCTGGCCGGGAAGGTTTTCGCCCACGAGGGCCGGCTGGTGGTGGCCAACCTCGACGACTCCCTGGCCCTCGACCTCCGGATCCCGGGCCGGCCGCTGCAGTCGCTCGCGCCAGGCGAGTGGCACTCGCCCCGGGATCGGACCTACGACATCGTGATCACCGGCACCTTCACCTACGAGCTGAGCGTCACGGTGAACACCTCGGGCACGCCCACCCACATCTTCGGCCCCGACGAGCCGCTCCCGGCCGAGCCGCCTACCGGGGCCCGGCCCCAGCTCACCGATCGCCAGCGGAAGATCCTCGACGCCTACGTGGCCCCGCTGGCTGATGGCGGCCTCACCGCACCGCACCAGCGGGTGGCCGACGAGCTCGGGCTGAGCCGCTCGCTCGTGCGGCTCGAGTGCAACCGGATCTGGAGCGAGCTCCTGGTCGCCGGCGTCCCCATGCGTGACCTCGGTGAGGCCCGCGACGAGATCGCCGACGCCTGGGCTCGTCATCGGATCTGACTCCGGCGCCGCGTTGCTGGCATGTCATGCCATGCGAAGAACCTTGCCTCTCCGAGCCGGTCTCCTTACCGTCCGTCAGGGGTCCGCGGCGGGCGGACCGGCATGGTGGGAGAACGCATGCAGATCATCCTGGGCATCGGAGCAACCGTGCTGCTGCTCACGAGTGCCAGCCTGACGCATGCGGCCATCGGGCGGACCGGCGCTCGCCTCGCCCCCTTGCGGCCCCTCGGGCTGTGGCCTGCGCAGGGTCGGACATGCGGTCGGCCGCGGCGGGCCACGCCGCCGTGTTCGTCAGTTACCCGGCTCGGCCACAGCCCGGGGCGCACGGCCGCCTGTCCGCGGCGGCGGCAGGGAACGGCAACTCGGCATGGAGGGCTGCAGTGAGCGGCCCTGTGAACGAGCACGGTCCGGGCTCGCAGGGGGCAGACGGCGGGCTGTCCCCCGCGCCCGAGCCAAGCCGGTCAGGAGCGTTCCCAGGACCAGCGGAGCCTCCGTTCCCCACACCCCCACCGCCGCCGGCGACGGCGCTGGCAGCCCTCCGTCGTCGGCGGCGTCTCCGACCGGTTCGATGCCGGCTCCGCTTCGTAGCGCGCTCGTGACTCAGCGGCTACCGTCGCCCCCGTCATCTGTCGGCAGTCGTCGACGACGAAGGTGGTGCATTGGGGGACGCGCAGCAGCTGGGCCCGTGGTATTGCGGTCCCGAGCCGGCCCGTGGGGCGTACGTGGTCCGGAACCTGGACGGCGTCGAGGGTGGCGAGGGCATGGTCGTGCGGGCCGAGCGCACGCCGTTCGCCGGAGACCCTGTCGGCTACCGCGGTCCGGTCTCGCTCAAGCTGCTGACCGGTGCATCCGACACCCAGGTCGCTGCGCTCCAAGCTCGCTGGTACCGCTTGTCGCAGATCGAGCATCCCAACCTCGCCCGACCGCTGGAGGCGTTCACAGGACCAGGGCTCTCCCGCCACCCCGACCTGTCGCCGGCGCCCGACGAGAGAACCGACGTGTGTTACCTCTCCACCATCTGGGTCGAAGGCAAGGGCTTGCGCGAGCTCCTGCCCCTCGATCCGGCGGGCGTCGTCGATCTCGTGTGGGACATCGCCGCCGGGTTGAAGGCGTTGCACCGGCGCGAGCTCATCCATCGCGACCTCCACCCCGGCAACGTCATAGTCGACGGCTCCGGCCACGCCGTGCTCATCGACTTCGGGTCGACGCGGCCGGCGGACGGAACGGTCACCGCCACGGTGTCCGGGGTCCTGGGCTTCATCGCGCCGGAATGCCTCCACGGCCAGGAGACCGCGGCGACCGACCGCTGGGGTCTGGGAACGCTGACCGTGTTCATGCTGCTCGGACATCCGCAGGGCCAGGTGCGTGAAGACCAGCTCCGAGCCGAGCTCGAGACGGCGCTGGCCGGGATCGGAGGTCGACGCCAGGCCGTCGACCTCATCTGCCAGATGGTCGACACCGACCCCGACACCCGACCCCACGATGTGGTGGGGTGGGCCCGGGACCTCGCGGCTTGCCTCGAGCCGGTCTCCCCGCGACGCCGGTGGCTGTTGCGTGCGGCCGCAGTGGTCAGCGTCGTGGCGCTTGGTGCGGGACTCGCGGTCCGCACGCTCCAGAGCGACAGCGACTCGTCGACGCCGTCCACGGAAGCGCCAGCAGCCGAGCGGTCACCAACCTGTGAGCGAAGCACCCCAGGTCAGGACGCGTTGGCTGGTGCGATCAGCAACCTCGCCCCCGACGCCTGCCTGGCTGGTGCGGCGAGCATCGTCGGTGACACGACGTATCAGCCGCTCCAGACCCCGGCCGGTGACCCCACCGGGGGCGTGCTCCTCCTGCCGGACGGGACATCGGTCCGCCTGACCGAGGCGATGTGGACCTCGTTCCAAGCCATCGCCGGCAACTTGGTCCCCGACAACGCTGTCCGCTTCCGGGGCAACCCGGCCGGGGTGCGACGTCTCGACGACCCGCCTGCGGTGATCATGCAGCTCGGCCGCGGTGTCCTCATCGGCCCGCGCGACGACACGCAGATGTTCTGGGTCCCCGGCCCGGTGATGAACCTCTGGCTCCAGCACGGCGGGTCCGAAGGTGACCTGGGCTTCCCCACGTCGAACCCCTACATCGATGCCGAGGGCGTCCACCTCGACTTCGAGCGTGGCGTCATGCACTCCTACGGCGACGCTGACGCCATCGCCGCGATCGTGGCCGGAGGTCCGGTCGATCCCCTTGTCGAGCACCCGACCAGTGAGGTCGACCTCACGACGCCGGATCTGGCCGGGCACATCGTCCAGCAGCTGAACGGCACTCGATGGTGGGTCGACGACGAGAGCGTTCGCCACTGGATCCCCGATAACGCCACCTGGGAATGCCTCGGGGGTGTCGACAACGTGCATCTCGACGGGCTCCACGGCTGGGAGATCGCCGCCCTCCCCCTGGGCCCGGCCGCCACCTGCAACTGACCGCCAGTCAGCCCTTCACGGCGCCACCCAGGCCGATACCCCGCAGGAACAGCCGCTGGAAGACCAGGAAGATCGTGATGGGGAGGGCCAACGAGATCAACAGGGCAGCCAGGTAAACATCCAGCTGGACGGTCTCCCGGATGGTCGGCAACCGGACCGACAGCGGCTGCATGTGGACGTCGGGCAGCACGACCAGGGGCCAGAGGAAGTCTTTCCACGCGTTCAACGCCGCGAAGATCGACACCACGCCGAGGATGGGCTTGGACATCGGCAGGGCGATCGACCACAGCAGCCGGAACGGGCCCGCACCGTCGACCTGTGCGGCCTCGAACACCTCGTGGGGCAGGTTGTCCATGAACCGCTTGACCAGGAGCACGTTGAAGGCATTGGCCCCCGCCGGCAGCCACACCGCCCAGTAGGTGTTGAGCAGCGACGTGTTGAAGACCGGCAGGTGGAGCACGGTGAGGAACAGCGGCACGAGCACGACCACGCCGGGCACGAACAAGGTCGCCAGCACCGCCGCGGTGACAACCTTGGCGTACCACGGACGCAGCACCGAGAGCACGAAGCCGCCGGTCGTGGCCACGAGCACCTGGACCGCACAGGACCCCAGCATCACCCAGACGGTGTTGGTGAAGTACCTGCTTATGTCGGCCTGGTACCACGCCGTCGACAGGTTCTCCGAGTCCACGCCGCTCGGCCACAGAGCAAAGGGGGTGCGCAGGGTGTCCTGGGTCGAGCTGGTGGCCGCCTTCGCCAGCCACAGGATCGGGCCAACGCTGGTCACCAGGAGCACGAGGAGGACCAGCCCCTGGGCCGTTCGCATGGCGCGGCGGACTCGCGACCGGTTCCAGTCGAACGTGGAGAGGATCGTGCGTTCCGTCGAGTCTTGGGAGCGGGAGCTCACGTGGTGCTCCACGACCGCGTGACGCGGAAGTACACGGCGGAGAGGACCGCGAGGAACAGCGCTAGAAGGACCGACAGCGCCGTCGCGGCCCCGTAGTTACCGAAGCGGAAGGCGTAGTTGTAGATCTGCAGCAGGATCGTGGTCGTCGAGTTTTGCGGACCGCCGTCGGTCATCAGATAGGGCTCGGTGAACACTTGGAAGGTGGCGATGACCTGCACGATCAGGGTGATCAGCAGGATCCCGCGCAGCTGGGGCAGCGTGACGTGCCAGATCTTCCGCCAGACCCCGGCACCGTCGACCTCGGCCGCGTCGTACAGATCAGCCGGGAGTCCGCTGAGGGCGGCCAGGTAGATGATCACCGTGGTCCCGGCGTTGGCCCAGGTCGCCTGGAGCACCAGGGAGGGCATGGCCCAGGACCTCGACTGGATCCACGGGTACGGCCCGAGGCCGAGCCAGCCGAGCATGGTGTTGAACACGCCCGTGGAGCTCGCGTCGTAGAAGACCCTCCATAGCAGGACCGCCACCACCGGCGGTACCACGACGGGCAGGTAGGCCAGCATGCTGAACAGGCCCTTGGCCCGCCGGAGCTCGCTCATCAGAACGGCCAGTGCCAGCGGCACCGGGTAGCCGAAAAGCAGGGCGAGAACCGTGAAGTACGTGGTGTTGCGGACCGACGTCCAGAACCGGGGATCGCCCAGCACGAACGTGAAGTTGTCCAGGCCCACCCAGGTCGGATCGGCGACCAGGTTGGTCTTCTGGAAGCTCATGACGATCGCCCGGCCGATGGGGAACCAGGCGAAGTACCCGAAGGTGAGCAGGAGCGGCAACGACATCAGCAACGTGCTGAGGCCACCCCTGCGAACCCATCGAGTCGCCGCGCCCATCTCCCCCCTCCGGCCCCGGATCGAGCCGCCGCCCTCGGAGTCGGTGGGCCGAGGGCGGCGGTGCTGGGTCAGTTTGCGTCGAGCAGCGACTCGACGTTGTCGTTCGCGGTTTCGAGCAAGGCGTCGATGTCGGCGTTCCGGTCGGTCAGGACCGCCTGGACCACGGTGTCGAGCTCGGCGTACAGCTCCTGGGCCATGACCGGCGGCTCGGCTACGAGCTCCTGGTCGAGGATGCTGTTCTTGAACGACATCATCTGCTCGAGGGGCACGTTGACGAGATCGGCCACCCAGGCGTCGGACTCGGCCAACCGCTGCTCGTCGAAGATCGGCAACGTCGGTGTGCCCAAGGGGGCGTCGCTCTCGGCGAGGGCCTCGGCGTCGGCGAGGGCGGCGGTCTTGTCAGTCAGCTTGGACATGTAGAAGTGGTCGATCCACTTGACCGCGGCGGCCCGCTCTTCGTCCGACACGTTCGGGTTGACGCCGACGATGGTGCCGCCACCGAGCACACCGGAGTCGCTGCCTTCGAGCGGCAGGACCGTCAGCCCGTAGTCGTCCGCGGTGATGTTGTTCTCGGTGACCAGGCTGTTGTAGACGTCCGATCCGCTGATGTACATGCCGATCTGGCCGGCGGCGAACGCCTGGTTGATCCCTCCCCAATCGAACAGGAAGTTGGCCCCCATCGAGTTGTCTTCCCAGCGCATGGCCTTCAGCATCTCGAGAGCCTTCTTGGTCTCTGGGTTGTTGACCGTGGCCGTGACGTTGTCCCCGGAGCCGTCCTCCATGCGGCCGCCCAACGCATAGGTCAGCGTGGTGAGGACCCAACCACCGGTGTTGTCCTGGGAGAGCTCGGCGTAGCCGGCTTGTCCGGTGGCGTCGGCGATGGCTTTGGCGTCCTGCCGCACCTCGTCCCAGGTGGTGGGCGGATCGTCGGGGTCGAGTCCGGCCTGCTCGAACATGGCGCGGTTGTAGTGCAGACCCATGCCGTAGGCCGCGGACGGCACTCCGTAGATGGCGCCCGCGTCGTCCTGGACGACCTTGATCACGCTGGGATTGAAGTCCGCGGCGTAGGGCAGGCCCTCGACTTCGGTGGTGATGTCGGCCAGCTGGCCGCGCTCGATGAGGGCGTGGCCGTCGGTGAAGGGGAACTCGAAGGTCGTCGGCAGGGTGCCTCCGGCCAGCTGAGCCGCGAAGGTGGAGGCCTCCCACTCCCACTCGTCGGGCTCGACGTTGATGTCCGGGTTGGCCGCTTCGAACTCGTCGACGCGTTGGAGGAAGGCGTCGCGCGCGCCGGCCTCCGTCTCCGGAGGCAGGTTGCTGACGCTGATGGTGATCGCTGCGTCCCCGTTGCCGTCGCTCTTCTCGTCGTCGTCGCCGCATGCAGCCAGCAGGCCCAAGGCCACCGCCAGCGCAGTCACGACGCCCACGCCCGTGCGCGTGCTCCTCATGTCTTGCTCCATTCCTCGGGTGCCGCCTTGCAGCGACGTTGTGCTGTCGGGTTGGTCGTGTTCATGGCGAATCGGGCCTGGGCGGTAGACGCAGCCAGGCGGTCGAGTCGGGGGCGAGCCGGTCGTCGTCGAGCTCGTTGCTCGCCAGCAGGACCTGCTCGTGTGGGGGGAGCCCGACGGGCTCGGACGACAAGTTGGCGACGCAGGCGAACCGCTCACCCCTGGTGAAGGCGAGGACGGCGCCGCTCGCGCCGTCGAGCCACTCGAGGTCGCCGTCGCCGAGGCCGCCCTCGGCTCGTCGGATCCTCAGTGCGGTGCGGTACATGGACAGGCTCGAACCAGGATCGGTGGACTGGGCCTCCACCGTCCGAACGGCCCAGTCGTCGGGCTGCGGCAGCGACGTCTCCGGCGTCGTTCCGGGCGGACTGAATCCGTACGGCGGTGTGGTGCCTGCCCACGGGAGCGGCACGCGCGCGCCGTCTCGCCCCGGGTCGATGCCCCCGGACCGGAAGTGCATCGGGTCCTGGATCCGGTGCGGCTCGATGTCCTCGACCTCCGGCAGGCCGAGCTCCTCGCCCTGGTAGATGTAGACGGATCCGGGCAGGGCCATGGCGAGCAGAGCCGCGGCCCGGGCGCGCCGTTGGCCCAACGCCAGGTCGGTGGCGATGCCGGCCCGCTTGGCTTCGAAGGCGAACGAGGTGTCGGCCCGGCCGTACCGGGTCACCGGGCGGGTCACGTCGTGGTTGGACAACACCCACGTGGCCGGGGCGTCCACCACGGCGTGGGTCCGGAGGGTCCGCTCGACGCAATCGCGCAACCGGGCCGGCTCCCACGGACAGGTCAGGAAGTCGAGGTTGAACGCGGTGTGCATCTCGTTGGGGCGCAGGTAGAGGTTCAGCCGGCTCGGATCCGGGACCCAGACCTCACCCATGAGGACCCGCGGCTCGTCGTAGCTGTCGGCGAGCGCTCGCCAGCTCGCGTAGATCCCGTGCAGTTCGTGGCGATCGAGGTAGACATGTTCGCCCGGCTCGTGGCCGGGATCGACCTCGGGGAGCTCGGGGTGTTTGACCAGCAGGGCAGCCGAGTCGATTCGCACGCCCGCCACCCCGCGGTCGAACCAGAACCGGAGGATGTCCTCGTGCTCTCGCCGCACGTCGGGGTGCTCCCAGTTGAGGTCGGGCTGCTCGGGGGCGAAGAGGTGGAGATACCAATCACCCAACGTGCCGTCGGGGTTCTTGGTCCGGGTCCAGGCCGGGCCTCCGAAGTTCGACGTCCACCCGTTGGGCGGCTCGTCCCCGCTGAGGCCCTGGCCGGGTCGGAACCAGAACCACTCACGCTCGGGCGAGCCGGACCCCGCCGCCAACGCGGCCCGGAACCATGGGTGCTGGTCGGAGACGTGGTTGGGGACGATGTCGACGATCGAGCGCAAGCCCATCGCCCGGGCCTCGGCGATCAGCTCCTCGGCCTCCCCCAATGTGCCGACCGCCGGGTCGATCGACCGATAGTCGACGACGTCATAGCCCCCATCGGCCATCGGCGACGGATACCAGGGGTTGAACCACAGGGCGTCGACGCCCAGGTCACGCAGGTACGGCAGCCGATCGCGCACTCCGGCCAGATCTCCGATGCCGTCGCCGTTGCCGTCGGCGAAGCTCCGCACGTACACCTGGTAGACGACGGCGCTCCGCCACCAGCCGGTCCCCGCTTCGTCGACTGTGACATCCGCCACCATGGCGATCAACGTAAGCTATGACGTGGATCTACGCAAGAGTTGGACAGGATATCGCAGGAATTAGATAGGAACTGGGCCGGTCGACCCCCGGACCACGAGCTCGGGCTCGAAGAGAAGCTCATCCGGTCCGACCGTGCTGCCCGCGATCAGCCCGGCCAGCAGGTCGACCGCGGCCCGGCCCATGGCCTCGATGGGCTGGCGGACCGTGGTCAGCGGCGGATCGGTGCAGTTCATGAAGGCCGAGTCGTCGTACCCCACGACCGAGAAGTCCTGCGGCACCGACTTGCCGGCGCGCTTGGTGGCCCGGATGGCCCCGAGGGCCATGGGGTCACTGGCGCAGACCACGCCGGTCACGCCGCGACCGAGCAACCGGCCGGCCGCGGCCTGCCCGCCCTCGAGCGAGTGGCGGGTGAACTCGATGTGCTCGTCGGGTAGGTCCAGCCCGGCCGCGGGCATGGTCGCTCTCGCCGAGGCGAGCTTGCGCAGCGACGGGACGTGGTCCGGTGGACCGAGGATCAGGCCGATGTGGGTGTGCCCGAGCGAGACGAGGTGGCGTACGGCCTGCTCCGCTGCGACCGCGTCGTCACAGGACACGCGAGGGAAGGGCAACTCGTCGATGCCGGCGTTGACCAGGACTGTAGGTAGCTTCCGCTCGACCAGTCGCTGGTAGTGGTCGTGCTCGCCGTCCTTGCCGCTGTAGAGACCACCGGCGAACAGCACGCCCGACACCCTCTGTTCGAACAGCAGGTCGATGTAGTCGGCCTCGGACATCCCGACGGTGTGGGTGCACAGCACCGGGGTCAGTCCCTCCTGGGCCAGCGACCCGCCCACCACATCGGCGAACGCCGGGAAGATCGGGTTCTGCAGCTCGGGCAGCACCAGGCCCACCAAGCGGGCGCGTTCGCCGCGGAGCTTGGTGGGCCGTTCGTAGCCGAGCACATCGAGCGCGGTCAGCACGGCTTTGGTGGTCGCCTCCGAGACCCCCGGACGCCCGTTGAGCACCCGGCTCACCGTCGCCTCGCTCACCCCGACCTTTGCCGCAACCTCGGTAAGTCTTCCGACCATCCCCGCAAGTATACGACAGATCTACGCAAGCCTCTTGCATCCCCCGATCAGCCAGCACCTCGATCTGCGAAGAGGGAGACGGAGTTGCCGTCAGGGTCGTGGATCATGGCGTAGCGCTGGCCCCAGACGGCGTCCCAGGGCTCCTTGTGGCCTTGATAGCCGAGCGAGACGAGCTTGTCGTAGAGGCTGTCGACTTCAGCCGGGCTGTCGAGCCGGAAGGCCAGCTCCAGCCGGTGCCGCCCCTCGGTCGAGGGCTGCCAGTCGGGGTCGAACGACTGGATGTTGGCCGCGGTGTCGAACAACACGCGCAGCCCACCGGGCAGCGCGGCCTCCGCGTGGGGCTGTTCGTCGGCCTCTGGCGGCACATCCAAGCCGAGCTCCCGGTAGAACGCCAGCGAGCGGGCCATGTCGTCGACGACGATGCCGAGGGCGTCGAGTTGTGCAGTCATGTCGGTACCTCTTCGTTCGATGGACGGTGTTGTTTCCGCCGAGGATGGCGGAGGGCAGACCTCGGAGTCTTGAACGGATCGGACATGTCCGAAGCGTTCAAGACTCGCTCGCCGGCGATCGTCCACGATCGACCCATGGATGCAGTGGATCATCAGGACAACCAAGCAGGACCGCGGATCGGCCTAGGCCTGCCCGCGGCCATACCCGACGTTCCGCCCGGCGCTACCGCCGAGTGGGCCGGGCTGGCCGAGAACCTGGGCTTCAGGTCGCTGGCGGTGATCGATCGCCTCGTCTACGACAACCTCGACCCGCTGGTGGCCCTGGCCGCGGCCGCCGCCGTGACCGAGCACGCCGAGCTGTTCACGACCGTGCTCAACGTGCCCTGGCGGCAGAGTGGGCTGATGCTGGCCAAGCAGCTGTGGTCGCTGGAGCGGATCTCCGGCGGTCGGGTGGTCGCCGGTCTGGCGCTGGGCGGCTGGTCCGAGGACTACCGGGAGAGCGGGATCAGCCTGGCCGGCCGCGGCGCCGCCTTCGACGCCATGCTGGACGTGATGCTCCGGGCCTGGGACGGCGGGATTTCCGGAGCCGGTGGACCTCTCCCGGCCTTGCCGTCAGGTCGCCCCCGCCTGCTGTTCGGAGGGTTCGCCCCCCGCTCCTACGAGCGGATGGCCGCCCTGGGCACGGGTTGGGTTGCCCCGTTGTTCGGGTTCGATGCGTTGCTCGGTGGCATCGCCGCGGCCCAGGCTGCCTGGTCGGCCGCCGACCGCTCGGGCCGTCCCCGGATCGCCGTGGGCCGCTACTTCAGCCTCGGGCCCGACGCCGACTCCACCGCCGACAAGTACATCCACCACTACTACGGCGACCAGTTCCTCGCCGCGGCGCGGCCCGATGTCCTCACCACCCCGGAGCACCTGGACCGCGAGCTGCAACGGCTGCGGGATGCGGGCTGCGACGACGTCCTGTTGTTCCCCTGCTCGGCCGACATCGACCAACCTCGCCGTCTCGCCTCGGTCCTCGAACTGTGAGCTGACGCTCAGAGCAAGTCGGTGAGGGGAACGCCAGCCAAGCGGCGGGTGTCGCGGGCCAGGTGGGCCTGGTCGGCGTAACCGACGACTGCGGCCACGTCGGCAAGACGCCCCCCGGCCCGAGCCAGCCGCAGTGCCCGTTGGAAGCGCAGCACCTGCTGGAGGGTCTTGGGTCCGTAGCCGAAGGCGGTCCGGCAGCGGCGCTGCATCTGCCGTTCCGACAGACCCACGTCGGCGGCCAGATCAGCCACGACACCCGGCCCAGCCGCGAACTCCAGCCGGCGGGCGATGGCGGCGGCGGTGGCGTCGGGTGATTCGGTGATCCGCTTCTCGACCACAGCGGCCAGAGCCTGCTCGGGCCGGTCGGATTCGGCCACCTGCTCGGCAAGCTCCTCGGCGACCGGTCCCCACACCTCGGTCAGCGGCACCCGCTGGTTGCGCAGCTCGTCCATCGGGATGCCCAGCACCACGTTGGCCGCCCCTGGAGCGAACCTGATCCCGACCAGCTGGCTCCCCGGTGCGAGAGCCGCGAGTTGGGCCTCGGTGTCGGGACCCGCGACCTGGATGGTGACCGTCCCGCTGTCGTCGCGCCACATGATGTCGGCGCTGCCGTCGGGCACGACCCGCAGAGGGCTGTCGACCAGCGGGGCGCCGTGGCGCATCCACACTGCGGAGACATGCTCGGCAAGCGCCCGCGGTGGCCTCAGCTCGTGGTAGTGGGTGGGATCGGCAGCCAACGTGAAACCAGGTTAAGGACTGATCACGCCTGTCGGAACGCGCGCACCGCGAGCGGGACGAACACGAGCAGAAGCCCGGTGAGCCAAGCGAGGGTCCCGAGAGCCGGCGACAGCGCCTCGCCCTGACCGATGGTGAGGGCTCGAGCGGCGTTCACGGTGAGCGTGACCGGGTTGATCTCGGCGAACGTGCGAACGACGCCCGGCATCGACGAAGCCGGCACGAAGGCCGAGGAGGCGAACGTGAGCGGCAGCACCCACAGCAGCCCGGCCGACTGGACGGTCTCGGGATCCCGCATGGCCAAGCCGATGAAGCCGCTGATCCAGGAGAAGACGTACGAGAAGCCGAGCACCAGCGCGAACGCCAGGGCAAGGTCGTAGACCGGCTCGCTGGGTCGGAATCCCACGGCCAGACCGACCAGGACCATCACGATCAGGGTCAGGACGTTCATGACCAGGTCGGCGGCGGTGCGCCCGATGAGCACGGCCGACCGGGCGATCGGCAGGGACCGGAAGCGGTCCACGACGCCACCGCTGAGGTCCTCGCTGAGCCCGATGCCGGTGATCAGGGCACCGAAGATCGCGGTCTGGACCATGATCCCGGGCATCAGAAAGTCGACGTAGTCGACGCCGGTGTGGATGGCGCCGCCGAACACGTAGCGGAACATCAGCACGAACAGCACCGGCTGCACGAAGGCGAAGACGATGAGCATGGGCCGGCGCAGGGTCTTGCGCAGCTGGCGGGCGGCCATGACCCGACTGTCGGCGATCGTCTCGGACAGCGTGAGGCGCCGCCGTTCGGGTGCGGTCGGACCAGGTGCGGCCAGTGTGGTCGTGGTGCTCATGAGGCCCGCTTTCCAGTGAGGGTGAGGAACACGTCGTCGAGGCTGGGCTGCTGCAGCTCGACGGCCGCGAGCGGCACCCGTCGAGCGTCGAGGCGCCGCACCGCTTCGGCCGACGCGCTGGGATCGGACACGGCCAGGCGGATCTCGCCGGCCGCGGCATCGACGAACGGCTCGTCGCCGGCAGTGAGATCGGTCAGCGCCGTGGCGGCTTCGGCCGATCTCGCGGGGTCGGCGACCCGCAGGACGAGCATCTCGGTCCCGATGGTCGCCTTGAGCTCCGAGGCTGTTCCCTCCGCCGCGACCCGTCCGTGGTCGACGACGGCGATCCGTTGGGCCAGGCGGTCGGCCTCCTCGAGGTATTGGGTCGTCAGCAACACCGTCGTGCCGTCGCGGCGCAGCTCGTCGACGGTGTTCCAGAGCTCCTGGCGGGTGCGGGGGTCCAGACCGGTGGTGGGCTCGTCGAGGAGGAAGACCGGCGGCCGGCCGGTGAGGCTCGCGCCGAGGTCGAGCCGGCGGCGCATGCCGCCCGAGTAGGTCGAGACTCGACGGTCGGCCGCCTCGGCCAGCCCGAAGCGGTCGAGGACCTCGCCGGCCCGGGCCCGGGCTTCGGTGCCGGACAGTCGATAGAGACGCCCGACCATCTCCAGGTTCTCGCGGCCGGTGAGCTCCTCGTCGACGGCGGCGAACTGGCCGGCCAGCCCGATCCGGCGGCGGACCGCGAGCGGGTCGGCGACGACGTCGTGGCCGAGGACGCTGGCCCGACCGGCGGTCGGGCGCAACAGGGTGGCCAGGATCCGCACGAGTGTGGTCTTGCCAGCACCGTTGGGTCCGAGCAGCCCGAAGACTGTGCCGGCCTCGACTTCGAGATCGAGGCCGTCGAGTGCGACGACGTCGCCGAAGGTCTGCCGGAGCCCCTCGGCGACGAGGGCGGGGCGAGTCATTTCGCCGGCTCGGCGCGACGGATGACGATGTCGCCATAGCCGGTGCGAGCCCGGACTTCGATCGTCTCGTCGGAGGGCGAGGGCTCGGGGGCGGCGTCCTGATCGCTGCGGACGCTGCCCGAGTGGGACGTCACGTCCAGCCAGGCGGCCGTGCCCTCACGGATCCCGAGCTCCACCTCTCCGAAGCCGGTCTCTACTGCGACCACGCCACGCACCACCTCGCCGATGCGGATGTTGCCGTAAGCGGTCTTGGCGCCGACGGTGGCCAGTGCACGCTCGACGGTGATGTCGCCGTTCGCCGTGTTCAGCCGGACGTCGCCGGTCACCTCACCGAGGGCGATCTCGCCATTGGAGGTCCTGACCACCGCGCTGCCGTCGATCTCGCCGATTCGGATCTTGCCGGTCGACGTGGTCACGTCGGCGTGTCCGACCGACCGGGCCACCGAGACGTCGCCGGCGGCGGTGTGCAGCTTCAGCCGGCCGGTCTGATCGAGCCGGACGGACCCGATGGCCGTCTCGAACGTGGAATCGCCGAGACGGCCCTCGCTGCGGACGTCGGCCCAAACGTTGGCGTCGACGCGGGAGTCGCTCGGCAGGTCCACCGTGACGTCGACCGACGGAGGCCGGCCGAACAGTGAACGGATCTTGCTCTTGGGCGCCTTCACCAGCAGCTGGCCGTTGGCGTACTCGACCCGGGTCTGGTCGGCGGCCCGGACATCGGCGTCGTCGGACTCGTTGGTCGGGCGGACCTCGACCACGGTGTCCGTGCGGTCGCTCGCTCTGATGAGGACGTGGCCGGCCGCGATGTCGATGGTGGCTGCGATCGGTTCTGGAGTTGCGAAAGTCGTCATAGCTGTCCCTCTCCTGAGGTTGATGCTGGGAGTCAGCGCACCCAGCCCGAGTAGCGCCGGCCGAACTGCCCGCCCCGACGTCGGTCGAAGTCGGGGCCACGGTCGTCGGGTTCGACGGCAGCCGCCACGGCGCGGACGAGCCAGGCGTTGACCGAGAGCCCGGCCCGGGAGGCCGCCTCGTCGATGCGAGGCTTGAGGTGGTTGGGGAGACGGAGAGTGATCCGCGACGTCCCTCCCTCGTCGGCATCCGGCGGCGCCGAGGAGGCAGGCGGTCGGCTGCTCCCGGATGCGTCCTCGTACCACTCGTCGACCGGTGGCGCGGTCACGACGAAGTCGGGGTCACGACCGCGCAGGCGCACTTCGACCGACCCCGGCGCCAGGTCGCGGGTGATCTCGTCCGCGGCCGAGGACAACGCCTCCAGCAGCACGAGCCGGGTGGTCGACTCCAGCGGAGCGACGAGCCGCTCGGCCAGCACCCGAGCGTCCTCGCCCCCGGCCTCGGCCGCGACAACCAGGTCGTGGCGGAGAGCATCCACATACGCCGTCAAATCCATGGCGTCACTATGACGTCACAACGACGTCAACGCAACCCCCTCAGCGGCACAATCTGACGTCGCCGGTAGCGACGGCTCGCTCGAGTAGGTCCGATATAGGAAATGCCGATGACAGGATTTGTCGTATTTCCTCGATGGATTCGGCTCTCGTGCTTAGATGCATAGAGGCACCAAGGGGGACCCAGTGAGCACTGAGTTGACGCGGCGGAACGTCCTCAAAGGATTGGCGACCGGAGCAGGAGCGGTCGTGGCTTGGAGTCCCCTGGCCCAGTCCTGGGTCACGAAGGCCGGAGCCACTCCGGCGGGCAGCGTCCCGATCCCCCCGCTCGACGGGACCTTGGAGACCACCCCTGAAGTCATCGCCGGATTCACCGGCGATTTCGGCCGCCTGATCGAGCAGACCCCGATGGCGGTGCTGCGGCCGGGGTCGGTGCAGGACGTGGTCAAGATGGTGCGCTACGCCCGCTGCAACGACTTGAAGATCGCCATGAACGGGCAGGCCGGCACCCCTGACCAGCTCGAATCGCACTCCAACTACGGCCAGGCCCTGGTGCAGCGCGGCATCGCCATCGACGCCAACTCACTGCGGACCATCCACAGCATCGGGGCCGACAGCGCCGATGTCGACGGCGGCGTGACCTGGGCCCAGCTGGTCAACGAGGCGGCCGCGGTGGGCAAGACGCCGCCGGTGCTGACTGATTTCCTGCATCTCACCGTGGGCGGAACCGTCAGCGTCGGCGGCATCGGCGGCGGCATCCAGAGCTTCGGGACCCAGGCCGACACCATCACCAAGCTGCAGGTCGTCACCGGGGCCGGGAACCTGGTGACCTGCTCGGCAACCCAGCGTGCGGCGCTGTTCAACGCGGTGCTGGCGGGGGCCGGACAATGCGGAATCATTGTCCGCGCAACGGTCAAATTGATCCCGTTGCAAACCAACGCACTGGTCTTCAATCTGTTCTACGACGACCTGGCTACCTATATGACCGATCAGACCACGGTCCTGGACGACGGGCGTTTCACCTACCAGGAGGGTCAGATCGTCCCCAAGCCCGACGGTTCCGGCTGGCGCTACATGATGGAGGTGGCGAGCTACTACACGCCGCCGAACACTCCTGACCAGGCCGCGTTGCTGGCCGGGCTGTCGGACAACCGGCCCTCCGCGGTGATCGTGGACCTGCCCTACCTCCAGTGGGTGTTCCGTGTGGACCCGATCATGGGGTTCCTCAAGGCCAACGGGTTCTGGGCCGAGGCGCACCCGTGGGTCAGCCTGATCGTCCCGGCGTCCAAGACCGAGGCCTTCATCAACCAGGTGGTTGCGCAACTGGCGCCCACGGATCTCGGGGTCGGACTGGCGCCGTTCTATCCGTTCAAGACGGCCAAGATCACCCGGCCGCTCTTCGCTCTACCCCAGCCCAACGAGCCCGTGGCGTTCGTGCTCAGCCTGCTGCGCTTCCCGTTCCCCGGGTTCCCGGGGATCCCCGGGATGGTGGCGCAGAACCGCACCTTCTTCGACGCCGCGGTGGCCGTGGGAGGCAAGCGGTACAACATCGGCGCGGTCCCCGACCTCACGCCGGCCGACTGGCGCCGCCACTACGCCCCCAAGTTCCTCCTGTTCAAGCTGGCCAAGGCCATCTTCGACCCCGACAACGTCCTGACCCCGGGCCAAGGCATCTTCCCCACCTAACAAGGTCGGAGGCAGGGAACGGGTCGAGGGTCGGGCTCCACAAGGACCAAGGCCTCTGCTGTCAGCGCGTCCAGCTCGTCGTCCAGACTCGGGGCGGCCGCCTCGGCCTGGCCGGGGGCTCGCCACCAGGTGTAGAGCGCCCCGAGAGCGAGCAGTGCGGCCGAGAGGAGCACCGCGGCCCGCAGGCCTGACTCGAACGCATGCTGGGCCGCGACAGTGAGGTCGGGCCCGCCAGAGCCGAGGCCACGCGCGGTCTCCAACGCCACGGCCGGGGCTTCCTTGACGCTCGCCGCGGTCTCCGGTGTCAGACCGTCCAGCGCGGGAGTGATCTTGCTGCGATATGCGGTGTTGAAGGCGCTGCCGAGAACGGCGACGCCGAGGGCCGCTCCGATCTCCCTGCTGGTGTCGTTGACCGCCGAGGCCACACCCTGCTTGGCCAGCGGGAGGGCGTTCACGATGGCGGTCGTCGCCGGCGTCATGGACAGCCCGACCCCGATGGAGACGAGGATGATGCAGACGAGGAACTGCGCGTAGGGGCTGTGGGCGTCGAGGGTGGCGAACGACGCCATGCCGAGGGCCGCGAACACCAGGCCGATCGTGGTCAGTCGTCGCTGTCCAACCCGCATCGACAACGGTGCCGCGGCGATGGACAGCGGGATCATCACCGCCATCTGGGGCAACAACGCGACCGCGGCCTTCAACGGGCTGTAGCCCAGCATCAGCTGCAAGAACTGCATCGACACCAGGAAGAACCCGAAGAGCGCGAGGAACATGATGAACAGGCCGGCAGCACCGGTCCCGAAACCGGCGAGCCGGAACAGCCGGGGATCCAGCAGCGGCTCTTCGACCCGGAGCTCCCACCAGACGAACATCACCAGCGCCACGACCGCGAGGAGGACGCTGCCAACGGTCAGCAGCGAGGTCCAGCCATGCTCCGGTCCTTCGATGATCCCGAAGACGAGCGCACCGACGCCGATCGCGGACAGGGCCGTGCCGGCGGGATCGAGGCTGACCGGTCGGCTGGACCGGGTGCTGGGCACGGCCAGAGCGATCACGACGAAGGTCACCAGCGCGATGCCGGCCGCGACCACGAACACCGAGCCCCACCAGAACTGCTGGAGCAACAGCCCGGACCCGAGCAAGCCGAGGGTGCCGCCGCCCATGGCGAACCCCGACCAGACCCCTACGGCGCGGCTTCGCTGCTCGGCGGGGAAGACACTCGTGATGGTCGACAACGTGCCCGGCATGATCAGCGCCGCGCCGACGCCGGTGATGGCCCGGCAGGCGAGCAGCTCGTTGCCACTGCTGACCAGGGCCGACAACAGCGATCCGAACCCGAACAGCGCCGTGCCGGCGAGCAGGGCGCCACGCCTCCCGTAGCGGTCGCCGATCGCCCCGGCGATCATCAGCAGCGCCGCGAACGGCAGGGCGTACGCATCGACCACCCAGGCCTGCTTGGCCTGGCTGAGATTCAGGTCCTCAGCGATGAGCGAGAGGGCGTTGACGAGCATCGTCACGCCAGCGATGACAAGAACGAGTGCCAGACACATCGACAACAGCACCGTCATCCGATGGCGAGGGCTCAGGCTTGGCGGTGCGGTGACCGCTTCGGCTTCCGGTTCGAGGTCCGTCATGGCTTGCTCCCAGCTAGTCGGGCGAACGCCAGGTCTGACGCGCTAGCACGGACTCATGGTTGTGTCTCGACACCCCGGAGATCATCCCCCATCTGGGTGATACTCCTTCAGGCGTACGGGATTTCCGTCGCGTGGCGGACGACTGGAGCGGTCGTCGACCCATAAGGTCGAGCCAT
>DASXTK010000019.1:0-36793 GCA_036505485.1 Acidimicrobiales bacterium | reverse complement strand
CCAGCAGGACGCCGTCCAAGACGCTGGTCCCCTCGGCGAGCGCGGCGCAGACGAGGGCCCGGTTGGTCAGGCTCTTGGACCCGGGGATCGGCACCCGGGCATCCAACGGCCCGTCGATCGGCGTGATTGCCCGGCTCGGGGCCCGGGTCACTGCAGGGCGTCCACGGGGTGGACCGACGACCGGTAGCCCTTGTCGGCCAGCCCCTGGCGCAGACGCGGTACGGCGTCGGCCTCGACCAGTAGGATCAGCACACCCCGCAGTCCCTCGGACGAGTGGGCGATCTCCACGTCGACCAGGTTGACGCCCAGCTCGGTGGCCAGGGTGGTGACATCGGCGATGACGCCGGGCCGGTCGGGCACCGGAACCCGCAGTTCCCGCAGATCCTCGGGCGCGCCGATGTGGACCGGCAGGTTGACGCGGGCCGCCCGGGCCTCCTCCAGCAGATCCAGGAGAGCGGCGCGGTCACCGTTGGCCACCACCGCCCTCATGGTGCCCAGAGCGGCCAGCAGCTCGTCCAGGACATCGACGATGGCGCTGCGGTTCTCGCCGCAGATGTCGGGCCAGATGGCCGGGCTTCCTCCAGCGATGCGGGTCATGTCCCGGAAGCCGCCGGCGGCCAGACGCAGCAGCACGCCGTGCTCCTGGCCTCGGCCCGCGGCCAACCGCATCAGGGTCGCTGCGGTCAGATGGGGCACGTGGGAGACCACCGCGACCAAGGCGTCGTGGTGCTCGGGTGGCAGAGCGAGGACCTCAGCTCCGAAGGCTCCGACCAGCTGGCGGACTTGGGCATACGCGGCGACGTCGGTCCCGGCCGTCGGGGTGAGGACCCAGGTGGCACCCTCGAACAGGTCGGAGCTGGCTCCCTCCACGCCGTCCTGTTCGGATCCGGCCATCGGATGGCCGCCCACGAACCGGGCGTCGGCCACGGCCTCAACGATCGGGCTCTTGACGCTGCCCACATCCGTGACCAGCCCGGGTCCTCCAGCCAAGGCTTTCAGCGCCTGGTCGGCCACGGCCCGGACCGGGGTGGCCACGAAGGTGACGACGGCGTCGGGATCCTCGCCGACCGCATCGAGAGCGCCCAGCTCGAGGGCCAACTCGGCCCGCTCGGCGTCGAGGTCCCAGCCGGTGACGTGCCAGCCGAGCCGGCGTAGTGCCATGCCGACCGAACCGCCGATGAGGCCGGTGCCGACGACGACGGCGCGGCCCGGAGACGGTGGTTGTCCCAGCGCCATCTCAGTCGTCACGCCCCCATGACACCCGGCACCGGGGGTGCTCTCCAGCCAATTCGGACTTCATCGGTCAGCCGGGCAGGTCGTCGTTCAAGCCAACCGCGCCTTCGAGGTAGACGTGGTGCAGTTCGTGGCGCTCGCGCTCGGTGGTCAGGTGCATCAGCACCCGCACGCAGAGGGGCGTGGCGCCCGTGATGTCGAGCTCGCGGGCGCACAGCAGCGGCACGTCGCCCAGTCCGAACTTGCGGGCGGCCTCGGCCGGGAAGGCGCAGTGGATGTCGTCCGTGGCGGTGATGATGACGCTGATGATGTCGTCGTGGTGCAGGTCGTTGCGTTCGAACAGGGTCTCGAGGACGGTGATCACCCGCTCGAACAGGTGCTCCCTCTCGTCTCTGTCGACGGTCGTGGCCCCACGCAAGGCGCGGATCGCAGGCATGGCCCGAGCAGGTTAGCGGCGCGACCCTCCGGAGGAACGACTCGACGATCCGGCCTTCGACCGGGCCTTTGGGGCGTTCGGGACCGCGGCCCGCTCCAGGGCCCGGACCTCGGACTGGGTCAGTTCCCGCCACTGGCCGGGCTGGAGCCGGCGGTCGCTGATCGGCCCGATCCGCACCCGGACCAGCCGCACCACCGGATGACCCAGCGCCGCGCACATGCGCCGGACCTGCCGGTTGCGGCCCTCGTGGATGGTGATGCGCAGGGCGTTCTCGCTTACCAGGCTCACCTTGGCCGGAGCGGTCACACCGTCGTCCAGCTCGACGCCCTCCCGCAGCCGGCGCAGGGTGCCCCGGCTGGGCAGTCCCTCCACCTCGGCCAGGTACTCCTTGTCGACCCCTTGCGACGGATGCGACACCTGTTGGGCCAGCTCGCCGTCGTTGGTGAGCAGCAGCAGGCCCTCGGTGTCGGCATCGAGTCGTCCCACCGGGAAGACCCGGGGCTCGGCCGGCACCAGCTCGACGACCGTGGGTCGGCCCTGGGGATCCGACGCGGTGGTGACCACCCCGGCCGGCTTGTTGAGCAGGTAGTGGACCAGGTCCGGGCGTACGCCGATGCGGGCCCCGTCGACCTCGATGTGATCGCGGTCCGGGTCGACGCGGGCGCCGGGTTCGACGATCGTTCCGTTCACGGTGACCCGTCCGTCGGCCACCAGCTCGTCGCAGACCCTTCGGCTTCCCAGACCGGCCCGGGCCAGCACCTTCTGGATCCGCTCCCCGGAGGGAGGCTCCACCTACTCGTCCTCGTCGTCGGCGTCGAGGTCGGTGTCGGCCGGCTCCGCGGCCACGACCTCGATGGCGTCCTCGGGACGCAACGGCTGGCGGTCCGGGCGCAGGCCCCGTTCGAGCTGCTCCACCACCGCGGCGTTGGGAACGAAGTCGCCCAGCGGGGGGAGCTCGTCGAGTCCGTTGAGCCCCAGCTTCTCGAGGAAGCTGATGCTGGTGCCGAACATGATGGCCTGGCCGGGACCGGGGTCCTTGCCGACCTCGGTGATGAAGCCCCGCTGCTGCAGGGTCCGCATCACGCCGTCGACGCTGACCCCGCGGATGGCCGCCACCTGGGCTCGGGAGATCGGCTGCTTGTAGGCCACGATGGCCAGGGTCTCCAGCGCCGCGGCCGACAGCTTGGCGGTCTGGCCCTCCAGGACGAGGCGTTCCACGTACGGGGCCTGGTCGGGGTGGGACTGGTAGCGCCAGCCTCCGGCCACCCGCACGAGCTGGAAGCCTCGGCCCTCGGACTCGTAGCCGTCGGCGAGCTCGCGGCACAGCGAGTCAATGACTACCGGCGAGACCTCCAGGAGCTGGCTGAGCATGTGAGGGGCAATCGGCTCCTCGGCCACCATCACGATGGCCTCGATGGCCCGCTTGGCCGCGATCCGCATGGATGGCGGCAACGAGGACGGAACCGACTCCGTCAGGCTGGGCTCCGCCGGTTCCTCCTCCGGCTCGGGCTCCTCGGCCAGGTCCGCGAAGTCCGGCGGCGGCTCGGGATCTGGGAACGACGGAAGGCTCGGCCCGTCGTCGATCATCGGGACGTCATCCGTCATACGCGTCGACCGAGCCCAGGGCGCTCAGGTCCAGGTGCTCGGTGTCGTAGGCGTGCTCCGGCCCGAGCCAGCGAATCTGGATGTCGCCGAAGCGCTGGGCCTGCTCCAGGTCGACCAGGCCGCTCTTGAACAGCTCGAGGATGGCCAGGAACCGGACCACCACCTCAAGGCGCTCGACCAGTCCGCCGGTCAACGCCCGGAAGCTGATGCGACCGACCCGGGGCAGCTCATCGACCAGCTCGGCCAGGGCATCGGTGACCGAGGCCCGGATGGGAGCGACGTGCTCGAGGTCGACCCGGGGCTTGGGTTTGGGGGCCACCGCGGTGAGGAAGGCCCGGCGCAGGTCCTCGGGGGTGATGCCGGCCAGGAGGTCGGGCATCAGGCCCACGAAGCGCTCGTCGACCCCGACGCAGCGGGGCATCGATCGTCCGGCTTCGCCGGCCATCACCTGCAGGGCGATGGCGGCTTCCTTGAAGGTCTTGCACTCGACCAAGCGGTGCAGGAGCAGATCGCGCTCCTCCCACAGGGCCAGCTCGTCGTCGAGATCCATCTCGTCGGAGGTGGGCAGGAGTCGCCGGCTCTTCAGCTCGACCAGGGTGGCGGCGATGAGCAGGAACTCGGTGGTGATCTCGAGGTTCAGTTCCTCGATCTGGTCCAGGTGCGCGATGTAGCCGTCGACAATCGCCGACAAGCTCACTTCGTAGAGGTCGACCTGCTCACGGAGGATCAAATGAAGCAAGAGGTCGAGCGGCCCCTCGAAGACGGGCGTCTGCACCTCGTAGGCCATCACACTGATGTTAATCACATAGCTGTGGTTCGCCGGACCAGCCGAGGCCGGTTTCCGACCACGATAGGGGGTACCCAATACGTCCGGACTCAGACTGTGAACGTTCTACCATCGGCCCGATGGCCCGCTTCTTCTCCGGCATCCAGCCGACCGGCGATGTGCACCTCGGGAACTACCTGGGGGCGATCCGCCGTTGGGCGCGGACCCAGCACGAGAACGATGCCATCTATTGCCTGGTCGATCTGCACGCGCTGACCATCCCCAAGGACCCGGGGGAGCTGCGGGACAAGACGGCCGAGCTGGCCCTGCTGCTGGTGGCGTGCGGGCTGGATCCCGACGTGGTCACCCTGTTCGCCCAGAGTCAGGTGCACGAGCACGCCGAGCTGGGTTGGATCATGGAGTGCACGGCGGCGTTCGGCGAGCTGCGCCGCATGACCCAGTTCAAGGACAAGTCCGACCGCGCTGAGTTCGTGTCCGCCGGGCTGTTCACCTATCCGGCGCTGATGGCCGCGGACATCCTGCTCTACGACACCGACAAGGTTCCGGTCGGCGACGACCAACGGCAGCACCTGGAGCTGGCCCGCGATGTGGCGACGCGGTTCAACCACCGCTACGGCGAGACGTTCGTGGTCCCCGAGCCGGCCATCGCCGAGGTGGCGGCCAGGGTGATGGACTTGCAGGAACCCACCAACAAGATGTCCAAGTCCATCGACTCCCCCCAAGGCACGGTCCTGGTCTTGGATCCGCCCGAGGTAATCGTCCGCAAGTTCAAACGAGCGGTAACCGACTCCGACAACGAGGTCCATTACGACCCTGTCGCCAAGCCCGGAGTAGCCAACTTGTTGTCCATCCTGGCGGCCGCCACCGACGCCGACCCAGCTGCCCTAGCCGAAAAATACTCGCAATACGGCCAGCTAAAGAGCGACACCGCGGACGCAGTCGTAGAGCTCCTACGCCCAGTACAACAACGCTTCGCGCAACTCTCCGCCGACCCCGAAACCGCCCCAGCGCTACTCCGCCAAGGCGCCGAAAAAGCCCAATCAAGAGCCGCCGCCAAGATGGTCCAAGTCCGAGCCCGCCTAGGCCTCCCCGCCTTGTAAGTGAAATGGCCTCGGCCTACGGCCGAGTCGTTCTCTCCACGCGGGACCTCTACGGCAGCAAGCTCAATGGCCGATCACGCCAAATAGAGCCGCCGAGCCTCCTTGTTCACAGAGTCGCGGAGACGCGGGTGCAGCGCCCGAGCTGAGACAAGATCAACCGGCCGACCGAACAGCTCCGCCAGCTCGTCGCTCAACTGCTCGATCTCCCAACCGAGCCGCGCGCCCGACGCGAGCCGGTAGAGCAAGTCGATGTCACTGCTCGACTGGGCCTGGCCACGGGCTACGGAGCCAAATACGAGCAGCTCAGCGATCCCGTAGCGCCGACAAATGTCAGCCAGCCGCTCAACGTCGACCTCAACGACGCTCGACGCACCGTTCACCATCCGAAGAGGCTACGCCGCCGAAGACCACAGCCGTGCGAGCCGGTCTCGTCAAGGCCGAATGCCGCTGATCGTCCGGGGCATCGTGGGTTCGAATCCCACTACCTTCCGCCGCCTAGTCACGCACGGTTCGGCATCCTCCGGGCCCGGCTACGTGACCTGCATCTACGGTCCGTCCTCGTTCTTTGCTCTGTGGCGTCCACTCCGTCTAAGCCGTGGCGTCCGGGCCGGCGCAGCCGCCGCCGGTTACGTCGACTCGGCCGGTGTCGCTGACGAAGACGCACGCGATCTCGTCGTCGACATAGACCTGGAGGTTGCCGTCGTCGTCCATGCCGTCACCGTCGTCGTCCTCGATGCCCGTGACCTTGGGCTTGCCGGGCAGGTCGTCGACGTTCTCCTGGAGGACGTCGACAGAGCGCGGGTGTTGCTCGAAGGCGTTGTCGGAGACCAACACGACGCGCAGGGCCTCGGCGAGGCCGCGCGCACCTGCACTTTCGAGGACCTCACCGGCGCTGTCGTTCGCGTCGCGGTCCTGGGCCTTGCTGGCGTCGTCGTCGCTGCAGGCCGCGGCCGCTGTGACCAGGCCGACGCACAACGGCAGCGCCACAGTCATCCGCCGCCAACTGTCCACTCGCCAAAGCTTCATACAGCCGGTGTACCCGCTCGCGGCGGACAACACCCGGTCGGGTCAGTCGGTGGCGAGGGCGAGCAGCCGGGTGACGGTGTTCCAAGTGCGCATGGTCGACCGCACCCCCAACGCCTTCTCCATAGCGGCCGGCAGGCGTGACCCCTGGACGCCATCCGGAAGCCGCAGGTACACCACCCGATCGCCGAGCGCGAACTCGTCGGGCTCGTAGGCCGTGGCATCGAGGGCCTCCAGGTGAGCCGCCGAGGGATCCACCGACAAGAACGCGACGTGGAGTTGCTTGGGCTCGATGCCGGGTGATCCCGGGAACGGGTTGCCGTCCACGACGGCGGACAGGTCGTCGGCACTGCGGACCATCACCGGGATGGCGAAACCGAACCTCTCCGTCAGCGCTGCGGCGAACTCCTCCTCCAACTGCGTGGCCTTGCGTTTCTCGCTGGCGAACGTGGCGTTGCCGCTCTGCAGGAACGTGCGCACGTCGCCGTAGCCCATCCCGGTCATCAGCTCGCGCAGCTCGGCCATCGGCACCTTGTTGGTCGAGCCGAGGTTGATCGCACGCAGGAACGCCACCCACTTCGTCACCTGGTCATTCTGACGTCCTGGTATCTGTCCTGGTCAGGACGGATACCGAATCCCACACCTTCCGCTATTGGCACTCCGACCCCGCACCGCCGGTCCGGCTGTGCACCCATTCCGGTGATCCAGCGCCCATGGCGTCGAGGTCGCGGACCCGGAAGTTGATCATCCACTGCTGTTCGGGGCGACCGAACATGTCGGAGTCCTCACCGAAGATGGCCCACACCGTTGGTCCCGCCTCTTGCTCCCAGACTGGATCGTCGTAGCTGGCCGGTGGCGTATCGACGCCAAGGTTGTCGGCATACCATCGCCCGAGCCGGTCGGGGTCGCTGCTGCGCAAGAAGACGCCGCCGATGCCAGTGACACGTTCCACGCCCCGCAGGCTACGCCTGCTTCCTGCCCTCCTCAGGGATACGCACGGCGTTGTAGGCCCGCTGACCTGCTGTGCTGAAGACTTCCACAGAGAGGTAACGACTCGGCCGTTAGGCGGAGGCGGGTGCCGTACAGAACCTGACCTCACCAACCGTCGCCGTTGGTTGCAGTTAAGTCAGATACGATCTACTGTGACGGGCATAGGAGGTGGCTGATGTCGAAGACGTCGTATCTGCCGACAGCAAGGTTTCACGCACCCAAGAGCCAGCTGCGAAGGCTTCAGCACGCGCTCGACGCCGGCGCTCGGGTCGTTGTGGAAACACCGGGCGGCGAACGAGTGACGTCTGACGAACTGTCGCGTCTCCTGCAGGTGGCGCTCGAGGATCTCGCCAGCGGGGCGGAAGTCGTGGTGCTTCGAGGAGAAGCTGAGGTCTCCCCCGCCGAGGCGGGCGAATTGCTGGGTCTATCACGCCAGTTCGTCGACCGGCTCATCGATCAGGGAGACATACCGGCACAACATCTGCCAGGCAGTCGACACCGTCGCCTTCGCCTAGGGGATGTCATTGCCTTCCAACAGCGTCGTGAACAGCGCCGAGCGACCATCTCATCAGCAGTCAATGAGCTCGTCGACGCTGGGGCGAAGTACTGAGCCGACCGAACCGCGATCGGGTCTTCGTCGACACCGCAACCCTGTACCCGATTTCCGTCGCTGATCTTGTCCTACGACTGGCGGAGCTGGGGGTGTTCGAACTCCTCTGGTCGGATGATCTGCTGGCGGAGGTCGAACGTGTCTTGATCGACCACAAAGGCCTGCTTCCACAGAAGGCGCACTACTTCTGTGATTGCATCCGTCTGACATTTCCGGGCGGCAGAATCGCCCCGGAGAAGTACCAAGACTTGGTGATGTCACGTCGAGGCCCCGATCCCGGAGACCATGTCCATAGCGCTGCGGCGGTCGCCGGAGAGGCGACGATCGTGCTGACCGCTGACAAGACCGGCTACCCCAGTGATGACATCGCACCAGCGCGCCGCCGAGACCCGGATGCGTATCTGACAGAGCTTCTGAGGCGATACCCGACCGATGTCCTCGGCGTGGTGGACGACATGGGTTCGTCCCTTCGCCAACCGCGTTCGCGCCGACAGGTTCTTGAACAGCTACGTAAGGCCGGCCTGACTCGCTTCGCGGTCCGGGCGACGAAGCGGACTACCTGACCCATGGGCGGCCTCGCTAGGAGTCTCTGGGCAATCTCGGCCAGCCAACTGACTGCGCAGAAGCGCCCCGCACTGGAGAGAGCGATTCGGCCGTTAGGCCGAGGCCACTCCTGTCCCTAGTCGTCGTCGGCGGCTTTTAGGGCTTGGCCGACTCTGGTGGGGGCGTGCCAGCGGTCGGGCGGTAGGTGGTGGTCGCGGGCCCAGGCGATGGTCAGGTCGTCGCTGCCTGCGTCTTCCAGGAGGGAGGCGCCTAGGCGGTCGTGACATAGGTAGCGGCCGAACCGGCTGCGGAGGCCTCGAGGGCGGCGGCTCCAGGACTCGGCTCGGTCTCGGCCGGCGAACCAGCCGACGACGGTGGCGATCGACCGGCTGACCGGGCCCAGGGCCGACTCGATCTTGCCGACGTCGTGGAGGAGGGCGGCGGCCAGCACCGGACGGGTGGCGTCCTCGCCCAGCTCAGTCACGGTGTGCCGGGCCACTCCGACGGCGTGGCGGCGGTCGGGGCCGCTCATCTCGATCCACAGGTCGACCTCGCCGGGCAGCAGCTGGGACTGGGCCCAGCGCTCGTCGCCAGCGGACGGCCCTCGGGGCCACAGCGATCCGAAGAACCGTCGCGCCAAGTGGAGCAGATGGGCCGGTCCCAAAGCCCCGGACCTCAGGCGTGCTGGATGCAGTAGCGCGTCGCCGGCATGGCCTCGAGGCGCGCTTCGGCGATCGGGTCGCCGCAGCGCTCGCAGGCGCCGTAGGTGCCGTCGTCCATCTTGGCCAGGGCCCGCTCGACGTCGCTGAGCTGCTCCCGCAGCTGGTTCAGCAACGCCTTGTTCTCCCCCTGCTCCGCCGCCACCTGCCCAGAGTCGGCGAAGTTCTCGTCGTAGGACAGCGTGCCGCCCGGAGTCAACGCCGTGATCTGCGCGCGCAGGCGTTCCAGCTCGGTTTGGAGCTGGTCGCGCAACGTCGAAAGCAGAGTTCTATCCGGCACCACGGGAAGGGTATCGAACATTCACAAACGACGACGGAGAGGATGCACCCGCGGCCCAAGAGTGGCCCCAGACGCCCAAATTCCCTGGTTCAGACGGTGGCGCGGGGGTGCGCGGCCCGGTATGCCTCGAACAGCCGCTCGGTGGAGACCTTGGTGTAGACCTGCGTGGTGCTGATCGACGCGTGGCCCAACAGCTCCTGCACCGACCGGATGTCGGCGCCATGGTCGAGCATGTGGGTGGCGCAGGAATGCCGCAGCACGTGGGGCGACAGCTTGGCTCCGATGCCCACGTCGTCGCCGTAACGCTTGACCACCAGCCACGCCCCCTGCCGGGTCAGCCGGCCGCCGCGATGGTTGAGGAACACCGCCTCGGCGTCGCCCCGCCGGGCCCAGCTCTGCGGTTGGAACCCGCCCCGTCCGGACGGCGCCAGCCACGCCTCCAGGGCCTCGATGGCGTGCCGGCCCAACGGCACCATCCGCTCCTTGGAGCCCTTCCCGAAGGCCCGCAGCAGGGCCGATTCCAGATCGACGTCGCCCAGCGACAGGCCGACCAGCTCGGAGATCCGCACCCCGGTGCCGTAGAGCACCTCGAGCACCGCCCGGTCCCGCCGGGCCCGAGGATCGTCGCCCAGCACCGCCGCGAGCAGGGTGGTCACCTCGTCCTCGGTCAGGGCTTTGGGCAGGTTGGCCGGAACCCGCGGCATGGCCACATCCGCCGCCGGATCAGTGGGGAGCCGCCCCTCCTCGGCCAGGAACCGGTAGAGCGAGCGCACCACCACCGTGGCCCGAGCCACCGTGGCCGGCGCCTTGGAGCCGTCGCGCAGGTGGGCCACATAGGCCTCGATCAGCGCCTCGTCAGTGTCGTCGAGCCGCCGCCCCTGATCCCGCAGCCAGGTCCACCAGCCCCGGATGTCCCGCCGGTAGGCGCTCAGCGTCGCCCGCGAGCGTCCCTTCTCGGTCGCCAACCACGACAGCCACTCCTCCACCTCGAGGGGCAGCTCGTCGGGGTCGACGTCGGGGATCACATCGAACGGGCGGTGAGCAGCAGGCCGATGATGGTCTTGGCGTCGGTGATCTCGCCCGACTCCACCAACGCCACCGCGGCGTCGAGGGGCATCCGTTCGACGGTCATTAGCTGCTCCTCGGGACCCTGC
Organism: Acidimicrobiales bacterium; assembly: GCA_036505485.1. Taxonomy (GTDB): domain Bacteria; phylum Actinomycetota; class Acidimicrobiia; order Acidimicrobiales; family VFJN01; genus DASXTK01. Next base: position 26,313 of record DASXTK010000019.1, on the reverse strand, counting down.
CGGTCGTGGGGAACCGCCGACAGCCCGGTGGCCAGATAGATGATCAGCTCCTCGTCGCTGAACCCGGGCGAGTTGTTGAAGCTCACCAGGTGGCGCAGCTTGGCCGCCTTCAGCCCCGCCTCCTCGGCCAGCTCCCGCTCGGCGGTGACCTCGGTCGGCTCGCCCTCGACGTCCCGCAGCCCGGCCGGCAGCTCCAGGATGTCGCGGTCGACCGCGGCCCGGTACTGGCGGACCAGGGTCACCGTGCCGTCGTCGTGCAACGGAACCGCGGCCACCGCGCCGGGGTGGTGGAGAACCTCACGCTCGTGGGTCGTCCCGTCCGGTCCGGCGATCTCGACCACGGCCATGCGCAGCCGCCGGCCGGTCCACACCATTCGATCGGAGACGACCCGGAAGCTGCCCGCCTGATCCGGGGTCACTGCACGGCCCGGAGCGGCTGCTCTTGCTCGTCGACCGGGAACAGGTGGGGACGCCGGCCCTCGGCCCGCTCCATCGCGGCGGCGGCGAACTCACGGAACAGCGGAGCCGGCCGGTTGGGTCGGCTCTTGAATTCGGGATGGGCCTGGGTGCCGACCCAGAACGGGTGGCTCCGCAGCTCGATGAACTCGACCAGACGACCGTCGGGCGACGAACCCGAGCACAGGAAATCACCATCGTCGAACTTGGCCCGATAGCGGGGGTTGAACTCGTAGCGGTGCCGGTGCCGCTCGGACACCACGGTCTTCTCGTAGGCCATGGCCACGATCGACCCGGGCACCAGCTCGGCGATGTAGGCCCCGAGACGCATGGTGCCGCCCATGTCGGTCACGTCGCGCTGGCTCTCCATCAGGTCGATGACCGGGTGCGCGGTCGTCGGGTCGAGCTCGGTCGAGTTCGCTCCGGCCAACCCGAGCACGTTGCGGGCGTACTCCGCGGTCATCATCTGCAACCCCAGGCACAGCCCGAGGCAGGGGATCATGTGCTCGCGGGCGTAGCCGGCGGCGGCGATCTTCCCCTCGGTGCCCCGCTCGCCGAAGCCGCCGGGGATGACGATGCCGTCGAGATCGTGGAGCCGCCCGTCGGCCAGGAGTCCCTCGACCTCCTCGGCCTGGACCCACTCCACCTCGATCTGGGTGCCGTGGTGGATGCCGCCGTGCTTGAGCGCCTCGACCACCGACAGGTAGGCGTCGGGCAGGCTCACGTACTTGCCGATGATCCCGACCCGGATGTTGTTGGTGGCCGACTCGACCCGGGCCACCAACCGCTCCCACTCCTTCCGATCGGCGGCATGACCCTCGAAGCCCATCATGTTGCACACGTAGTCGTCGAAGCCCTCGTCGTGGAGGACCAGCGGTACCTCGTAGAGGTTGCTGGCGTCGGCCGCGTTGACCACCGCCGACACCGGCACGTCGCACAGCCGGGAGATCTTCTGCTTGAGCGCATCGGACAACGGCCGCTCGCTGCGGCACACGATCACGTCGGGCTGGATGCCGCGGGCCCGCAGCTCGGTGACCGAGTGCTGGGTGGGCTTGGTCTTCTGCTCACCGGACGGACCGATGAACGGAACCAGCGTGACGTGGACATAGCAGACGTTGGCCCGGCCAGCGTCGAGACGGAACTGCCGGATGGCCTCGAGGAACGGCAGGATCTCGATGTCGCCCACGGTTCCACCGATCTCGGTGATCACGACGTCGACCTCGTCGCCGTCGAGGCGGGTGATGCGCCGTTTGATCTCGTCGGTGATGTGGGGGATGACCTGCACGGTCTTGCCCAGGTAGTCGCCCCGGCGTTCGGCCGCGAGCACGGCCGAGTAGATCGAGCCGGTGGTGGCGTTGGAAGCGCGGGACAGGGGTTCGTCGATGAACCGCTCGTAATGACCGAGGTCGAGGTCAGCCTCTCCCCCATCGTCGGTCACGAACACTTCGCCGTGCTCGAACGGGTTCATGGTGCCCGGGTCGACGTTGATGTACGGGTCGAGCTTCTGCATGGTGACCCGGAGACCCCGGGTCTTGAGTAGACGGCCGAGGGAGGACGCAGTGATGCCTTTGCCAAGGGAGCTGGCGACACCCCCCGTGACGAAAATGTGCTTTGTCACGGGAGCCCACCCTATCCCGCACTTCGTCCACGACCGCGGACCGTCACCGGTGGTCTTTGGGCACATCTGAGGGGCTCGCGCACCCCGTGGCGGACTACCCGATGCTGAGGGCGGTCCGGATCCCCTTGCGATCGCGCAGGTTGGCCACCGCATCCTCGACGTGGTCCAGGTCGAAGCGGTCGGTGATCATGCCGGCGAGATCGATCCGGCCGATTCGGGCCAGGTCCAGCAATCGGGGGATGTCGCGGTGGGCGTTCACGGACCCGAGCGCGCAGCCCTGGAGCCGCTTCTCGCCGATCACGAACGCCGACGCGGTGGGGATCGAGATCCCCTGGTCGAGCGGAGGCGCCCCGATGCAGACGGTGGTTCCGCCGGTGCGGGTGGCGAGCAGGCCCTGCTCGATCAGAACGGCCAGCCCGGCGGCCTCGAACGAGTAGTCGACGCCGATGCCGGCGGTGATGTCGTGGCAGAAGCTGGGGACGTCGGTCTCGCCCGGATCGATGGCGTGGGTGGCTCCGAACCGCAGGGCGGCCTCACGACGCTCGGCCACCGGATCGGCGACCACGATCACGCTGGCCCCGGCCAGCCGGGCCCCCTGGGTCACGGCGATGCCGATGCCGCCGGCCCCGGTCACCAGCACGGTGGCTCCGGTCTCGACCGCCGCGGTGTTGAGCACCGCGCCGACCCCGGTCTGGACCGCGCAGCCGATGACGCAGGCCTCGGCCAGATCGACGTCGTCGGCCACCTTCACCGCGGCTTCCTGGGGCACGACCGTGTACTCGGACCATCCGCCGATCCCCACGCCCCGGTAGACCATCTCGCCTTGGCGGGAGTACGGGCTCGAGCCGTCGGGCCGGGTGGCGGTGTAGAGCGACAGGCTGTACTTGGCGCACAACGTGGGCTGCGAACGCACGCAGAAGTAGCAATGGCCGCAGGACGGCAGCGGACACAACACGACCCTGTCGCCGGGCGCCAGGCCTTCGACCGCATCCCCGACCGCCTCGATGGTGCCCGCGGCCTCGTGGCCCAACACCACCGGATAGGCCCCCGGGAAGCTCCCGTCGATGTAGCCATAGTCGGAATGGCAGACACCGCAATCCGACACCCGCACCAGCACCTCGGTGGGCCGCGGCTCCTCGATGCTCAGAGCATCGACCTTCAGCCCGCCCGACTGCTCCAACACTGCGGCCCGAATCTCACGCATGGTTCGGCGTCCTCTCGTGGTGTGGGGTCCCTCTGCCTGGCCTAACTTTCTAGCTAGCGTCCTGAGCTTTGAGCCACCCGAACGGCCCATGCGATCAGCGGGAATTGCAACGGCAGTCGGGCCAGGGCGACGACGCGGAACCGGTCGGCGGGCATGTCCATGGCCTGGTGCTCGGTTCCGGCGTCCAGCAACATCTGGACGTTGGCCGGGAACACCGCGGCGAGCACGCCTGCGGTCAACCACCCGCCCGCCCTGGCCGTACGCCGGTTGAGCAGCAGGACGCCGCAGACCAGCTCGGCCGCACCGCTGGCGTGGACCACGCGGCGGGTGTCGCCGAGCCACCGCGGCACGATCTTCTCGTAGTACCCCGGGATCAGGAAGTGCAGGATCCCGGACCCCAACATCAGCCCCGCCAGTGCGAGCCGGGCGCGGCGACCGCTCGGCGGCACTGGTGTGGTCGAGGCTTCCTCATACCGGTCCATCGACATCGCGGGCAGGCTACCCAGGTCGCGTCGCGTCAATCTGGTATTGACATCGGAGTCGCGTCAATCCATTGTTGACGCATGGACCTGAAGACCCTCATCCAAGAGGTCGAGACGCTGTCCTACAGCGACGATCGCCTCGACCAGCTGGCGATCGCGGTGACCCAACACGACGAGCTGGCCGAGCAAGCCGACCAGCTGGTCGGGCACTTCGTCGACGCGGCCCGCGAGTCCGGCTGCTCCTGGGCTCAGATCGGCGAGGTGCTGGGTGTGACCAAGCAGGCCGCCCAACAGCGCCATACGGGTCCCCGACCGCGTGGACGCCGGCGGGGCCGCGACGGCCGCGGCGAGCGGGCGCTGTCGTCCCGGATGCTGCGGCGCTTCAGTGACCGGGCCCGCACCTCGGTCATCGGCGCCCGCAGCGCCGCCCGGGAGCTTGGCCACGACTACATCGGCACCGAACACCTGCTGCTGGGGCTGTACACGGTGCCCGTCAGCGTGGCTGCGACCGTCCTCAGCGCGCTCGGGCTCAGCCGGCAGACCGTGGTGGACGAGATCACCGAGCTCATCGGTCAGGTGCCGGCGGTCGGCCCCGAAGGACGGTGGCAGATGTCGTTCACCCCGCGGGCCAAGAAGGCCCTCGAACGGGCCCTGAAGCAGTCCCGCACGCTGGGCCACGACTACATCGGGACCGAGCACATCCTGCTGGGCCTGCTCGACGTCTCCGGCGGGATCGCCGCCCAGATCCTCGCCAACCACGACATCACCCCCGACAAGGCCCACACCGCCATCACCAAGGCCCTCAAAGCCGACCCCACCTCCACTCTGTGACCAGGGGCCTCAGTAACCGAACACCGCTCCGGGTCCGACCCCGATGGCGCCGGGCCGGTGCGGGTCCGGCTGTGTAAGACCCTCGTCGAACACCCGCACGGCTTCGGACCTTCTTCGCTCGGTCGACTGGTCGAGGGTGTAGAAGACCCAGCCTCCCAGGAGGATGCTCTCGGTTCGATGGGTCAACGGGTCACCGGGCGGCGTCGCGTCGGTTCCGTCATGCCACCCGAACCAGGTGATCACCTCGTGCGGTGCCGTCAGGCCGAACGAGGCCAGAACCTGCGCCACCGGCCCAGGATCCGCCCCCGGCCTCCAGTGCCCGGCGATGAGCGCCCCCGCGGCCTGCAGCCGGGCCTCGAGCTGATCAACCAGCACGCCCAGGTCAGGATCATGAGGTGGCGTCACCAGAAACCGCTGACGCGGGAGCGATCCACCTCTACGACACCAGGTTTGTCCGGGTTGGGACGAGCCAGGCCCTCGTCGAACAGCTGAACAGCCGCCGCGACGAAGCTGGCGATGGACGGGAACGAGACGTCTGGACCTGATGTCTCGTCGGCCCACGGGTCCAGGATGCACATCGGAGCGAGGACCGACCCCTCGCCGGCGCAGTCGACGCACCACAGCATCGACGTCCCGTCGAGGATCAGCAGGGGATACCAGGACTCCGCCCGGGTGATGAGAGGCCAGCCGGATTCTCGCAATAGCGCCCAGTGCTCGGTCCGCAAGCTCTTGGCCTGCTCTAGGGTCATCGTCAGCAGGCTTCCGAACAGCAGGTTCTCCGGCTTGGACATGACGGGAGCCCCTGGCGCGATCGCGTCAGTCCCGTCGTGCCAACCGAACCAGTTGGCGACCTCGTCGGGTGCCTCGAGGCCCACTGAACGAAAGGCCTCGTCAACCCGGGTGCGATCAGCACCAGGTCGCCAATGGTCCGCTATGCGGGCTCCGGCGAGACGCAGCCTCGAGTCGAGGTCCTCCAGACGGGCCGCCAGGGTCGACTCCGACGGTTGCTCAGTCATCACGCCGACAGCTCATAGCACGGGGCACCAGGTCACGGTGGGCCCGCCACCAGGGCGGGGGATCACCAGATAAGGCACCCGCTCGGCCTGCGGTCCTACCCCAGGCCCTGGAGCGGCCAGACCCCGGGTCGGGAAGCATGCGGTGGTGAAGGCTCCGTTGCGCGCACCACCGGCGCTGTTGTGGCTGAAAGGTATGTACCGAAGCGAAGCCCCTGGTCCGGCCTGGTTGGTCTTGAAGTACGGCATCTCGTCGCAGGAAACGGCCACACCGAAACGTGTTGCTGCTGCCTCCTTGTCGTCATCCGTACATCCAGGTTCGCCGATGTACCACCGACGTGGGATGCCGCGGGCGATCGTCTCGGCGTCGGTGGCGTAGGTGAGGAGCATTCGGCCCGGTTGCTCGGCTATGGCGCCGAAGTTGTGTTGGGTGAACTCCGTCATCGTTGCTTCGCCGCCTGGGGAGAAGACTGGGAGGGTCTCGCAGGGGTGGTCGGTGCGGATGATCTGGTTGATGACCTGGAGGACCTTGCTGTCGTAGCAGGACCGGACTGCCTGCTCGACGTCGGTTCGGTTGACGGTGGAGAGAACTGCGCCGGCGGCGAGGAGTCCCTCGACGACCCGGGCCAGCCGGGTGGAGTCGATCTCGACGTCGGGGTTGGCTCCCGGCACCGGTAGCACCCGAACGGCCTGTGCCATGGCGGCGGCGAGGTCCTCAGCCCGGATGTCATCGCGGAACAGCAGGTCGGTGGCCGCGTCTCCGCAGGCGTCATCGTCGCCCGACCACAGCAAGCACAGCAGGAACGCCTGGTTCTTCAGGTAGATCTCGGTCAGGTGACCATCCGGGGTGAAGACCCGTTGGATGACACGGGCCTCCTCGACGATGTCCCGTTCCTGCTCACCGTCGGTCGTGCAGTCGCCGACACCACTGACACAGATCCCGAATCCGTTGTCGTTGCCCCGCTCGGCCGCTAGCTCCTCGATCGCCGTGCAGTTCTCCTCGCACTCACGGTTGCCGGCGTAGACGACCGGGTCGTCGTTGTAGGTGAAGACGTCCACGACGGTCCCGTCCTCGTCGAACTCGAACCCGGACTCGACCGCCGGGTGTTGGTCGTAGATCGACGGCTGGAACAGCGTGAAGGGTGCGAGCTCGAGCCCATCGATGCCCAACTCATTCGGGTCGAAGCCGAAGGGGTCGGTGCCGTTCAGGACCTCAAGGCCGTCGTTCAACCCGTCGTCGTCGCTGTCGGCGTCGTTGGGGTCGGACTTCAGCAGGTAGTAGGTGTCGAGGCCCTGGTCGACCAAGAACGCGTAGTGCAACGCCAAGATCGGGTCGTCAGCCAGCGGAGCTGCCACCAGTTCTTGGCCGTCGAGCAACCCGTCGTCGTCGCTGTCGGGGTCCGTCGGGTCGGTGGTGATGAACTCCGCGGGGCTGGTGAGAAGGGAGAACAGGCTCTTGCGAGGTGTGAATGCGCCGTTGCGTTCCACGCAGTCGGCTATGCCGTCGGCGTCGTCGTCGGCCGGGCCGCCGATGATGTCGCCGGCCAGCTCGCGGTAGAGGGCCGGAAGCTGCGCCGGATCGGACAGCTGCCGGAAGGACGCGCCGGTGCCGGTGGCGATGCGCTGGAGCAGTTCGGCGTCCACCCCGTCTCCGAGCCCGACCGTGTGGATCTCGATCCCTGCCGCGGCCGCGGCGGCCGTGAGCGCGTCGTCGTATGCGCTCTGTCCGTCGGTGAGGAGGATGGCTACCCGTAGGCGCCCCTCCCCACTGGCCGAGAGGACTTGGGTGGCGGTCGCCACGGCCGCGCTGATGTCCGTCCCGCCGGTGGCGGCTCGGCCGTTCTCGAACGCCGCCTTGACGCTCGCGATCCCTTCCGGGGTTCCCACAGACGTCAGGCCCAGGTTGATGGTCGCGGTCGAGGCGAAGGTGACGACGGCGGCCTGGTCCTCCGGACGCATGGCGTCGACGAACTGGCTGGCACCGTCCACCCGCAGGCCGGTGGGATCGCTCGAGGCCATCGAGCCCGACGTGTCGATGACGAACGTGACGTCGAAGACCCCCGTCCCGCCGCCACCACCGCCGCAACGCAACGGCGTCCGCTGGAAGATCTGCTCCCACCCGAACGCGGTGTTCACGCCGAGCACTGCGTACACGGAGAACTCCTGGACCTGGGTGGTCACGGTGTGCGTGACCGGATCGACCGTCTGATCACCAGGCGCAGGGATCCAGAACTGGCGATCCTCGTCGTACTTCCAAATCCGAGCCTCGCCTTCCGGGCCGTGGAGACGGCTCACGTCATACGGCAAGGTCAACGTGGCGCCGTTGACGATCCCCCCGTCGGGAATCGAGATGTCGTAGGCCGGGCCGGCAACGAGGTCGAGGATCTCGTGCATGTGGGCCCGAGCCGGACGAACCTCGACGTCCCACGGGTAGATCCCGCCGCCGCTGTCGATCGTGAGGTTGAACCCGGGATAGGCGTCATCGATGGTGATGGTGGTCGGTGGCGCCGACAGCTCCCCCTCGACTGGATGGGGTTCGGCCACCGGATCGAAGGGGGCAACGTTGGCCTCGCATCCGGACACCCGCTCGCCGTTCGTGCACCGGTCGGTCCCGGGTCCTCCGTCGAGGGTGTCCCGGTGGGGGCCCCCGTCGAGGAAGTCGTCGCCGGGACCTCCGGACAGGTTGTCCCGACCGTTGTCGCCGGTCAGGAGATCGTTCCCGGCCCCGGCGTCCACTTCGTCGTTGCCTTGCCCGCCGTAGACCGTGTCGTCGCCGTCGCCGGCCTCGATGCGGTCGTGACTCGTACCGCCGTCGATCGTGTCGTTGCCGTCGCCGCCACTGAGGCGGTCACGGCCCTCGTCCCCGTTGACGATGTCGTCGCCGGCATCGCCTTCGATCCAGTCCTGGCCAGCGCCGCCCCGCACGACATCATCGCCATCCCCGGCAACGAGCCGATCGTGGCCCTCGCCGCCGACGAGGACATCCGAGCCGGCAAGCCCAGAGATGGAGTCGTTCCCGCCCAAGCCGCAGATCACGTCGTCGCCGTCGGTGCCGCTCAAGCTGTCCGCGCCCCGGGTCCCGTAGATCACCCCGGTCTGTCCCAGGGCGCAGACCGGATCGACATCCGCTGGCGGATTGGGGTGAGCAGATGCCGGTGGCGCCGAAGTCGCCGAACCGAGCAGCGACAGTGCGACGATCGTGCCCAAGATCCGGCCGCGCCGCGCGTCCGTGCCAGTACGAAATTGCAGGTGCTTGCCTGTCCGCCTCATGGTCGCCACTCCTCCGCCTGTCCCGCCGATCCGTACGGATCAGAGGACGTTCCGTGCCGCCCAGCGGCCTCAGTGTGCGCGCATCAAACCCGTAGGAACAACCCGCAGGTTCCGTCGGGGTTTCGTCAGGCGGAGCGGCGGCCTAGGTGGTCCAGGAAGCGGAGGGGTGGGGTCTGGTTGATGATCTTGGTGAAGGAGATGACTTCGCTGGCCGCGTTGAGAGCGGCTACTGCCAACAAGACAAGCGTACGGGTGGTGGGGGTGCAGGTGAGGACCACACCGAGTCCGAGGACTGCGCCCAGGACGTTGGCTCCGGTGTCGCCCAGCATCAGTCGCTCCCGCAGGTCCGGGAGGAGCAGTCCGGCAGCGGCACCGAGGGCCAACACCACTCCGGTTAGAGCGTCGTCGAACCGGACCAGCGCGATCAGCACCACGCCCGCGACCAGGGCCACCTTGATGACCCGGCCCGGGGCGCGGTCGAACAGGTTGCCGAGGTTGGCGGCCAAGGCGATCAGGGCGCCGTCGGCCAGCAGCCGCCCGACCGAATTGCTCCAGGCGATGTCGGCCGCGATCACACCGAGGGCGGCGCCGCCGAAGAGCTTGGCCGCTCCGGTGGTCAACCGGCCCTGGGCCAGCTCGGACAGGTGTCCACGGAACCCGCCGCTCTGGCCCACGCCCCCCAGGTCGTCCAGCAGCCCGAGCAGGGCGAAGCCGATCGCTACCACCGTCGCGGCACGAAACCCGGTCAGCAGCGAATAGCTGGGCTCGGCGCCCGCGGCGTCCAGCAGCACCACCAGCGCATCGCCGGCCACGACCACCAAGGCGATGATCACCCCAGCCGCGGTAGGCAGCTCACGGCCTCGGTAGTTCTCCCGGGTGAACACCTCGGCCCCGAAAGCCGGGCTCATGAGAACCCACAGGACCGTGGCGGCGAACGCCCCGCCAAAGAGGGCGACGATGATCATGCGACCACCTCTTTCTGGTCGGTCGCCAGCTCGAAGGTGGACGCCCTGCCCCGCCGGGCCGAGACCCAGTCGGCGATGGCGGGCCAGTCCAGGAACACCAACGGCACCGTCAGCGCCCAGGCCCAATAGTCGAGTCCGAGCACGAACCACGTGGTGATGTGGAGGAACACCGCACCGAGCGCATACAACGGCCGGAGGCGCCGCACGAACAGCACGACCGGCATGGTGATCTCGTACCCGAGGATGAACGCCGCCGAGGCCCTGGCCGCCCAGATGTGCTCCCCCACCCAGGTGGCCATGCCCTCCCAGGCGGCATGGCCGATGGCCGGACCCCACAGCATCACGTAACGCATGTTGTCCCCGGTCACCCAGCCGATGCCGGAGCGGCGCAGCTTGTGGTAGCCAGCGAAGAAGTACACCAGCACGATCACCACGGTGGACACCCGGATGGGCCAGCCGTACGCCCGCCGAGCCACCCGCTCGCGCCAATCGACCGGCACCGGAGCGAGCAGGAACGGCGCCGAGGCCCACAGCAGCAGCAGGTCGTTGTGCAGGACCTTGCCCCGGCTACCCCGCAGACCGGCCAGCACCAGGTAGCAGACCCACGCCACCGCGAAGGCCAGCCGAGGGTGCTTGCGCAGGACCGCGGCCAGCGCTGCCAACCCGCCGATTGCCTGGATGGCCACGAACACCTGAGCCGACGGCATCCGGTCCAGAAAGCCCAAGATCGGCACCGGATCAACCAGTGCCGCAGGCGTGTTGGCCAGCTCGCGGTAGGAACCCAGCACCACCCGCAGGCCGATCAGCGCCGACAGCCCGGCATGGGTGATCACCAGCCGTTTGGCGCTCTCCGGACCCCACAGCGTGTCGTCCAACCAGGACCGCACCCGACTCATGCCGCGCTCTCCGGCCGGCAGGTGTGGAACACCTCGGGATCGTGGGTCACCGTCCACTCGCCGTTCTGCTGGAGCATGCGCTCGTGGTCCTGGGCGATGTTCACCTCGACGGTCGAGGGATAGCGCCGCGCCACCGCGTCGGCGAGCGCGGTACACACCGCCTCACGCCGCTGCTCCGACGCCCCGGGCAGGTCGGCCATGGGCCACTCGGCGTGGCGGTAACGCAGCGGTAGATCCTCGAGGCTGACGGTGCGCACATCGCCGTCGCCGTCCACGGCCTGGACCACCCAGTGGACCCGCGACGCGCCCCGGGACACGCTGAACAGCCGCCAACCGGTCAGGGGCCAGGCGTCGAAGCCGATCAACCCCGGGATCAGGAGCGCCGCCAAGATGACCCCGACGAACCACTTCGCCGACCGCGGCACCGAGTCCACCGCGGGCACGGCGGGGGCGGTCACAGCCCGACTCCCACCGGCTCGACGTCGCTGTCCGGTTCGGCGCCGTTGTCCACGACGGTCGGAGGCGGAGGGGCGATGCCCGGTTCCAGGGTCAGGAACACCAGCGACGCCGCCACCACCATCAGCGTCACGCCCCCGACGATGGCACCCGAGTCGTTGACCATGCTGCCGAGCATCGCAGCGATCGCCACCGCGATCAGTCCTGCCCGCAGCGTCGGGATCTGGGCCCGCACCCAGCCCAAGGGATGACTCGGGTAGCGCCACAGGAACACCAGGAACGCCACCGCGATCGGAATGGCCGCCACCCAGAACGACGTGGTCGAGACCCCGATGTTGGCCAGGAGCTTGCGCCGCATGATCGAGGTCAACGGCTCGAGGCCCTCGTTGCCGACTCGTTCGAACAGCCGGCCCAGGTGGCCCCGTTCCTCGGCGGGGCGGGCCAGGTCGAGCAGACCGAAAGCGCCGACCGCCACCCCGGTGGTCACGAGCGCGACCACGACATGGCGCAAGCGGATCTGCCGCTCCCACACCAGCAAGGCGAACACCAGGATGGTGGGCGTGAAGGCCAGGATCCCGCCCACGTCCGAGCCCCACAGCGGCGCCCCGATCACCACCAACACTCCGGTCAGCAACCCAACGGCGGCCAGCCGATAGCGCCCGCCCTTGGCCGCGACCATGGCCGCCAGCAGGCACGACGCCGCGGCGACCTGGCCGAACGAGTAGTTGCTGATGCCGTAGAGCCGGGAGTTCCCGGTCGGCGAGTACCCGAACGCGGCGCTCAAGCTGAGCCGCGATCCGGTCATCACATCGCCGAGCAGGACCCCGAGCATCAGGATCAACACGGCGATGACCGCCATTCGGGTCTTGCCCAAACGGTTGGCCACCCCAGTGGCAGCGACCGCGGCGACGATCGCCCCGAGGACCACGAAGGCCCAGTAGAACCCGGCACCCCGTTCCTCCAGCGGGAACATCCGCGCCAGGTACGACATCGGCAGGGCGGCCAGGTCGATGAGCGCCAGCAGCCGCACGACGCCCCGGGCCCGCTCCGAGCTGCCCCGGGCGATGAGCACTGCGGCCAGCCCGCACACCACCGCCAGCAGCAGCACCACCGCCAGGGTGGTCGGGAACAGCATCCGCTCCCGGAACCGGGAGGCCGCGTTCAGCGTGACCAGTCGATCGACGCGGGCCGGAAGGTCGGAGCCGGAGGGCACGACCTCGGCCGGTCGTCCTTCCATCTTGGCTGGCCGGGACACATCGAGCTGATCCAGGATCGTCGGGGCGATGTCGACCAGGGTGAGGAAGCCCGAGCGCTGGGTCGAGGCCGAGCGCAGGTAGCCGCTCTCCTGGTGCGGAGCCCGCAGGCCGACCACGGTCAGATCCCGGTCTCCGGGAAGGTTGTAGGGCGCGGCCAGCAGCACCGCGTCCCGCGACGTGTCGACCTCGGCCAACAGGTCCGCGATCAGCTCGTCGGTGCTGCGCAGGGCGTCGCTCCACAGCTGGGCGTAGCGGGTGGAATCAACCCGGTCTCGGTAGCGCATGGTTCGGGCCAGGTCCGAGGCCTCGACGACTACCAGGCCCCGCTGGTGATGGTCCGGCGCCTCCCAGGCGTCCTTGAACCGGTCGACGACCTGGTCGGCGTCGAGCCGCTTGCCGAACGGCGCGGCTGGATCGTCGACCAGCAGATCGCTGTCGAACTCGCCCGCCGGGATCACCCCGACCTCGTCGACCACCGCCAGCCCCACCTGGCGTTCGAACGAGGGCGTCATGGTGTCGGTGCCGTCGGCGTTGCCGATCCCCTCGGCGCCGAGCCCCTTGTCCTCCAGCGTGGTCGCCAGCAGACCCAGAACCGCGTCGTACGGCTGGCTCTTGTTGAGCCGCTCCAGCGTGGGCCAGGCCAGGGAGACGTACTCGCCGTCGGGCTCGGTGCCGGTGCGGCGGTGGAAGATGTCGCGGGCCGTCGATCCCGCCGACTGATCGGCCAACGCCAACTGCTGGCCGTCCACCAAGGGCTCTCCGATGGCCCGGGACCCGGCCGAGATCGTGAGGTAGGCCGCGCCCGGTGTGGAGGTGGCGTCCACACCCCGAGGCGCCAGGTCGGCCAGCGCGGCATCGGCCAGCAGCGATTCAATGGCCGGTAGGTCGTGCTCCTGAAGGTCGGTCCACGTGAGCCCGGGCACCGACAGCAACAGCAACCGGGCGGGCGGTTCTGGTTTGTCGGAGGAAGCGCCGGCCACCGCGCCGTCCGCGCCGACGAACCCACCGCACGCCACCACGGCTGCGAGACCCAGGAGAGCGATGCGGCGCAGGGCGATCATCCGGCCCACGCCGGGCTCACGCTGTTGCGGTGAGCCATGGCGGAGTGCAGCACGGGCGAATCTTAGGAAGACCGCACCCACCGCCTGGATCATTGTGGTTGCGGCTCGTGCAGGGCCCGCAGCGCCACCACCGGCACGACGACGATCAGCATGGTCAGCGGAACCGCCACCGACGAGTCGTTGGCCACCAGGCCCACCAGTGCGAGGACCCCGAGACCGGCGGCTCCGGCGACGCTGCCACGATCCCAGCGCGGTCCAACCCGGCCGATCCGGCCCTGGGCCACCAAGGTCACGTAAACGCCGGTGGCCACCAGGATGGTCACCACCGCGAGCCATCCGGCCAGCTCGGCGCCACCGAAGCTGGCCTGCCAGCGGCGGGTCAAAGAATCGAAGAACGGACCCCAGCGTCCGTCCACTATGTGCTCGGCCAGCCGGGCCAGGTGGGTTTGCTGCTGCTGCGCCCGGACCGCGTCGATGAACGCGAACGCCAGCAGGGCCGCGACCGTGCTGACCCCGATGATCAACAAGGCCTGCAGGGTGATCCGTCGACCCGAAAGCAACAGCGCGGTGATGGCGAACGCCGGCACCATCGACAGCACCCCGCCGACATCGGCGCCGAGCATCGGCAGTCCCTCGAGCAACACGACCGCCACCAGCAGCACCAGGGCGACCCGCAGCCCCCGCGACTGGTGCCGCTCCGCGATGAGCACCGCCAGCATCATCGTGGCTGCGCCGAACAGCGCGAAGGCCAGGTTCCCCAGGCCGGCGAACCGGCCGGCGATCCCCACCGAGTAGCCGAAGACCGTGTTGAGCTGCATCGGGGCGCCGAAGACCACGTCGACGAAGATCAGGCCGACGATGCCGCCCACCGCGGCAATAGGACCGAGCCCAGGTCGGAACTGCTCCGCCGCCTCGCAGAGCATCACGTAGAGGAGCGCAGTCCACAGCACGAACGCCAGATAGGCGGCGGGGTTCTCCGGAACCCACTCGAACTGCCTGAAGATGAAGGTGGCCGGCACGATCCCGAGCATGAAGTAGGCCAGCCGGATCAGCTGGCGGCGCCACACCGGGCGCAACCGATCCCGGCGCCGGGTGAACCAGGCCAGCACTGCGGCGATGGCCGTGACGATCCCCACGACCACGGGCAGCATCCGGTCCCGGAACCGGGCCGCATCGGCGGAATCATCCAGCTTCACGATGCGGTCGCGGGCGTCGATCCCCCGCTCGGCCACGGTGAAGCCCCGGCCCTCGATGTCGTCGGGCGTATCCTCCCCCAGCAGCTCCAGGATCGTCGGGTTCACATCGGCCAGCTGCACATAGCCGGCCCGGCGGGTGGTCGGTGACTCCAGCAGCCCGGAGTCGATCCCGGGAGCTTGCAGCGTGGCGACACCCAGTGCCGGCGCCCCACCGGGAGCCACCGGCGACACCACGACCACCGCATCCTGCTCGGGATCCACCCGGTCGAGCAGCCGGCCCAGAAGGGCGTCCGCATCCTCCAACGCCTGGCGTCGCAACGCGGAGCGCTGCGACGCGGTGGCCCGGGGCCCATAGGCCGCGGCTCGCAGCAGGTCCGACGCCTCCACCAGGGCCACGACCCGGCCGTCGGGTTCCCACACGTCATCGAAGGCACTGAGCACCGCGTCGGGATCGAGGCGGCGCCCGAACGGTGCATCTGGATCGTCCTTGAGCAGGTCCCGTCCCACGGTGCCGTCGGGGACCAGTCCCTCGGGGTCCATCAGCGTGGTGGCCGCGCTGCGGGCATAGGAGCCCTCGGGCGGCGGCTCCTCGCTGACGAAGCCCTCGGTGGCGTCGGCGTTGGCGATCACCGCCCGTCGGACGCCGGCGTCATGCAGCCGGGCCCCGAGCAGCCCGACCCGGGCCCCGAACGAGGAGTTGTCGTTGGTGTCGAGGGCCTCGCCGATGGCCAGGTAGAAGATGCCGTCGGGGACGCTGCCCCGCCGTCGCAGCCCGATGTCGGCCGCGGACACTCCGCCGTAGCTCTCGTCGGGGTCGAGGGCGACGGCCCGGTCGATGAGCGGGGCGATGGCCCGGGTTCCGGCCCCCAGCGTGAGGTAGGCGTCGGTGGGAGCGGCGTCGCTGCGACCGATGCGGGTCGACAGATCGCCGATGGCGGAGCTCGCCGCCAGCCGCTCCAAGTTGGGCAGGTCGTAGTGGCGGAGGTCGTTCCAGCTCACCCCCGGGAGCGAGACCACCAGCACCCGTTCGACCGGAGGATCCCCCACTTCGTCGGGCGAACTGCCGCATCCGGCCAGCACTGCGAGGAGGAGGAGCGCCGCGCCGCCCCAACGAACATGCCTCATGCCGCGGTCCTCGGGGTCAGGGAGCGGAACACGCCGAGGGCCTGGTAACCGCCGAGCACCACCGCTCCGCCGACCGCTCCGGCGACGAGCAGGACCAGCAGGTCGGCCAGCCGGCTCGGGTCGGAACCCAGCACGGCGCGGCTGCCCAGCCAGGCGGCCAGGCCCACGACCGCCGAGAGCCCGACCATCCGGCCCAGGGCCGCGGGCCAGATCGACACGCCGGTCCGGCGGGCGAGTCCGACCGCCAGAACCACCGCACCCAGGCTGTAGGCCGCCGAATGACCCAGCCCCAACAGCGCCACCCGGGCCGTCCCCTCGGCGAACGCCGCGCTCAGCGCCATCACTACCGTGCCGGCCAGGGCGCTGCCGATCGCGACCAAACCGGGCCAGCGGCTCTCGCCCAGCGCGTAGTAGCCCCGAGAGAACAGCAGGAAGGTGCTGTACGCATAGAGCCCGACTGCGAGTCCGGCTACTGCGGCGGCCAGCAGGTCGGTGCCGTCGCCTTCCCCGACCGGCACCAATCGCATCGCCGGGCCGGCCAAGGCGATCATCGCCGCGGTCACCGGGAGGATGAACAGTCCGATCCGCTCCAACCCCCAACGCAACGACCCACCGACCCGGGCCAGCCCCGACTCGTGAGCCTCGGTCACCAGCTCCGGGAGGATGGCGGTGTGGATGGGCTGGGCCAGGATGGCGTACGGCGCCAGGAAGAACACCCAGCCCACTTGGTAGGCGATCACCGCGCCCTCGACCCCGGAGCCACACACGATCGCGGCGCCGAGCAGCAGTCCGCCGGCGGTGTGGAGCGCGACTCCCCAGCCCGAATGGCGCAGCACCTCGACGACCTGCCGGTCGCCATGCAGCAGGCGGGGCCGCAGCCGGAACCCGGCGGCCCGGCACGCGATCAGCAGCAGGCCGACGAAGCCGATCACGCCACCGGTCCCCGCCAGCGCCAACAGCCACCGCTCCCCCGTGGACAGGTCCAGGCCCGGGTCGGATCCGGCCACGACCCGGAAGATCCCCAGGCAGATGACCATCACCACGGTGTTGCCGATCGGCGCCGCGGCGGTGATGGCGAACCGGCGCTTGGCGTAGAGCACCGCGGCGGCGATGGTGCCGGCCGCGTACAGCATCACCTGGGGGACGAACAGCCGCAGCAGGAAGGTCACCAGGTCCCGCTGCTCGGTGGCGATCGAGTCCCGGGCTCCCGCAGTCAGGGCGTGGGCCAACAGTGGGGCGAAGACCACGCCGAGCAGGCTGACCGCGCCCAGCACGAGCAGGGCGACACCGAGGACCCGGCCCGCCACCTCCTCGGCCCTACGGTCGTCACCGGCGGCGAGCAGCCGCACGAAGCTGGGGACGAGCACGGCGGACAGCGCCCCGGCCGCGAGCAACTCGAACAGCACGTTCGACACCGAGTTGGAGGACTGGAACGCATCGCCGAGATCGCTGGTGCCCAGCACCGCGGCCACCACCACCACCCGGGCCAGGCCGATCACCCGCGACACCGCGGTGATCGCCCCCATCCCCGCCGCAGCGCGGCTGGTACCGCTGCCCGTGTCGGTGGTGATGTCGGCGTCGACCTCGGTCATTACGGCGTGGCGGGGACCGGTGGGAGCAGTTCCTGGGCTCCCGGACCCAGCCCGTAGTGACCGATCTTGGGCGCATTGGGATCGGCCTGCTGGGTCGCCAACGAGGTAGCCAGCCAGCCCGACACCAGCTCCAGGTCGTCGACCGTCGAGATCCGCTCCGACAGCGTGCCCTCGTCGCGCACATCGGAGATGAGGCGGCTCACGCCGTCGACCGTCTCCTCGTCCTCGTCGTTGGTGGCGCTGGCCGCCGTGACCACAACCGGCGCCGGTCCCTCGGACACCAGGTCGGTGAGGGTCGGCAGCAGCACCGACTCGCTGGGCACCGCGCCCTTCTCCCCGGTGACGACCACCACCCGCAGACCCGACGACGGCAGCAGGACGACGTCGGAATCGGAGTTCTCCGGCAGCTGGTAGTCGATGAAGCCCTGCTCGTGGAGGGCCGCTATCCGGGTCGGCTCGGCCGGTTCGGTCGGGGAACCCACCAGCCCCTGACCGATGTCGGTCTCCGCGTCGGACTGGTGGATGGCGTGGAACAGCGCGGTGGCCAGAGCGCCGCTCAGGTCGCGAGTCAACCGTTCGACATCGACATCGACATCGCCGTCGGCGGTGATGTCCAGCGCCGTCGCGAGATCGGCCTTCTCATTGTCGTCATCGAGCACCAGGCGGTCGGTCAGCCGCCACGCCCCCACGTAGTCGGCGCCGGCCGTCGTCAGCGACTCGACCACCCGCTCCACGGGATCGCCGTCCAGTCCCTGCGCGGCGATGACCAGCACCGGGTCGTTGGCCAGGGTTCCGCCCAGCATCCGCTCCCCCAGCGACAGCTGCAGCGCCTCGTCCTCCTCGGCGTACCGATCCAGCTGGCTCTGCAGCTCGGCGTTCTTGTGTCGAGCGTCGCGCAGGTCGTCGTCGAGGTTGTCCAGCTGCTTGTTGAGCGCTCGCTCGGTGGCGTCGTCCAGGAACGTGGTGCCGAGCACCAACCCGACCGCGAAGGCCAGGAACACCGCGGTGAGCGAGATGATGTGGAAGCGGAAGTTGATCATGGGAAGTCGAGCCTGAGGCTCCTCGGGCCAGTCGAGGGTACGTCGAGCGCTACGGCCCGGCGGTGAGGGTCAACCAGAACGCCCGCACCACCATCCGCACCGGATGCGACATGACGAACACCAACGCCAGCGTGAACAACGCCGCACCTATCAGCAGCACCAGGTCACGGGTGCGGACCGACTGCTGGTAGAGCCGGCTCACCCCCTTGGCATCGACCAGGGTCGAGCCGATCTTCATCCGCACCAGGAAGGTCGAGGCCATGCCGGCCCGGCCCTTGTCCAGGAACTCGACCATCGAGTTGTGGGTCCCAACCGCCACGATGAGCTCGGCACCGTGCTCGTAGGCCAGCAGCATGGCGATGTCCTCGCTGGTCCCGGGGGCCGAGAAGATCGTGTAGGGCAGGCCCAGCTGGTCCAGGCGCTCGGCGCCGGGGGCGGACACCCGTCCGTTGGTGTAGCCGTGCACCACCAGCTCGGCCCCGCAGCGCAGCGTGGCCTCGGAGACCGAGTCGAAGTCGCCGATGATCAGGTCGGGGGTCTCGCCGATCTCCAGCAGCGCGTCGGCCCCGCCGTCCACTCCCACGAGCACCGGGCGCACGTCCTTGAGGTAGCCCGACTGCCGCAGCAGCGCCAGGTCCTCCTTGTAGTCGATGCCGCGGACCACGATCAGGACATGGCGGCCATCGAAGCGGGTCTGGGTGTCCGGAACCACCATCGACCCGGTGAGCAGGTCGATCTCCTGGCGCATGTAGACCACGGTGTTCTTGGCGAACCGCTCGAGCTCGGGTCCTATGTTCTGGCGGGCCATCTCGATCGCGGCGTCGACCCGCTCCAGGTCCTGGACCACGCCGGTGGCGACGACCTCGCCGTCCACCAGGATCTTCTCGCCGTCCAGCGACACGATCGCACCTTCGGTGATCGACTCCATCACGTCGCCGCCGACATCGTCGATCAGGGTGATCCCGGCCTGGCACAGCAGCAGCGGGCCCAGGTTCGGGTAGCGGCCGGTGGTCGACGGAGCGGCGTTGATCACCGCCGCGGGTCCGGCGTCGACGAGGGTCTCGGCCGCGATCCGGTCGATGTCGGCGTGGTGGATCACCGCGATCTCGCCGGGCTGGAGCCGCTTCACCAGCCGCTTGGTCTTGCGATCGACCCGGGCCACACCGGTGATCGTGTCGTCGACCTGGGCGGTGCTGCCCCGGCTGCCGCGCTTGAAGTAGGGGAAGTTCATGAGTGGCTCGCCTCCCGGCTCGCCCGGTGCGCGCCCGCCGTGGCCAACAGCTCCTCGGCGTGGCTGCGGGCCGTGTCGCTGTCGGGTTGGCCCGACAGCATGCGGGACAGCTCCACCACCCGTTCATCGCGGTCCAAGGTGACGACCGTGGACACGGTGGTCTGGTCGTCGCTCTCCTTGGCCACCTGCAGATGGGAGTCGGCGTAGGCCGCCACCTGCGGCAGGTGGGTGACCACGAGGACCTGGTGATCGCCGGCCAGGCGGGCCAGCGCCCGGCCCACGGCGCCGGCGGCCGCACCCCCGATGCCGGCGTCGACCTCGTCGAACACCAGGGTGGGCGGGGCCGCGGTGAGCACCAGCCGCAGCGCCAGCATGGCCCGGGCCAGCTCGCCCCCGGAGGCCACCTTGGCCAGCGGCAGCGGCTCGGTGCCGGGGTTGGCGGCCAGGAGGAACACCACCTCGTCGCCGGGATCCGGACCTTCGACCCGCACGTCGAGCCGGGCCTTGGGCATGGCCAGCTCCTGCAGGTTGGCCTCCACCGCGGCGGCCAGGCTGGGTGCAGCCAGCCTGCGGGCTTCGGCCACGGCTTTGGCCGCGTCGGCCTCGGCGACCCGGGCCGCGGCGAGGGACTGATCCAGCTCGGCGGCCCGGCAGTCGTGGTCCTCCAGCTCGGCCAGCCGGACCCGCAGCCGGTCGGCCTCGGCCAGCACCTCGTCCAGGGTCTCGCCGTACTTGCGCCGCAGGTCGAACAGCAGCTGGCGCCGTTCCCGGAGGGCGGCCAGGCGTTCGGGATCCTCGTCGATCGTCTCGGCCACTCCACGGACCTCGGCGGCGACGTCGGCCAGCTCGGCGGCCAAATTGCGCAGCCGCTCCTCGTGGGACGCGAACGGCTGACGTCCCGCCAGCGCGGCGATCCCCGCACCGAGGGCATCGGCCGATCCGCCCTCGTCGGTCAGCGTTGCCACCGCGACGGCCGCAGCCTCGCGGTGGGCGGTGGCGTCGGCCAGGACATCCTCTTCGGCGGCCAGCCGCTCGTCCTCGTCGGCGGTCGTCAGCCCGGCCGAGTCGAGCTCCTCGACCTGGTAGCGCAGCAGGTCGATCTCCCGGGCCCGAGCCCGCTCGTCGCCTCCCAGCGCCCCCAGACCGGCCACGATCTCCCGCACCCGTTCCCGGGCCGCCTGGAGCGGGCCCAGGTCGATCTGGCCGTAGCGGTCCAGCGCGGCGCGCTGGGCCGAGGTGTTGAGCAGGGATTGGTGGGCGTGCTGACCGTGGAGGTCGACCAGCCGGGTACCCACCTCGGCCAGGTTGCCAACCGTGGCCAGCCGGCCGTCGACGTAGGCCCGGCTGCGTCCGTTGCGGGGGACGGCCCGGGCCAGCACCACCTCGTCGTCGCCGTCGGCGAAGCGGCCCTCGATCCAGGCCTCCTCGGCCCCGGAACGCACCCGCACACCGTCGGCCCGGCCACCCACCAGCAGCTCGATGGCGTCCACGACCATGGTCTTGCCCGCGCCGGTCTCGCCGGTCAACGCGCTCATGCCCCCGGCCACGAGCAGCCGCAAGTCGGCGATCACGCCGAGGTCACGCACAGCCAGTTCGAGCAGCACTAGGGCTGCGCTCCATCCTTCGATCCGGTCATCGTCGATCCGGTCATCGGTCACTCAAGCCGAACTTGGTCTTCAGAATCTTCAGAAAATCTCGGTGCCCGAACATAACCAGACGCGCGGCCCCAGGCGCCGCGGTACAGGTGATCGAGTCACGTTCGTGCAGGGTCGTCAGGTTCCGGCCGTCGACCGACAGCGTGGCGGGACGAGTCCCGATCACGTCGATGCGGACATGCGACCCGGCGTCCAGCACCAACGAGCGGTCGAACAGCATGTGCGGCGACACCGGGGTCAACAGCAGGCACCGGTGGCTGGGCGCCACGATGGGACCCCGGGCCGAGAAGGCGTAGGCGGTAGAACCGGTCGGGGTGGCGACGATCAGTCCATCCGCGGCGTACGGGGTGAAGAACTCGCCGTTGACGCTGACCCCGAGCCGCACCGTGTGGCCCACCGGAGTCTTCTCCAAGACCGCTTCGTTGAGGGCTAGGTGCCGCGTGCCCACATCGACACCATCGCTGTCGACGTCGATCTGGAGCATCATCCGCTCCTCGACCTCGTAGGCCCCGGCCAGGAACCGCTTCAGGGCCATGCGCAGGCCGTGAGGTTCGACCTCGGTGAGATAGCCGAGCTGGCCCACGTTCACGCCGATGACCGGGACACCGTCGGCCGCCACCAGGTCGACGGTGCGCAGCATGGTGCCGTCGCCACCCAGGCTCACCACCACGTCCAGCCCCCGGGCGAACAAGGCCTCGGGCACCCCGAGCTCGGACTGGCCGATGATCCCCGCGTCCTTGACCGGGAGACGAACCTCGTGGCCGCGGTCGGCCAACCACGCCGCGGCGTCGCGGGCCAGCTCGGCCGCCAACTCCCGCTCGGGGTGGACGATGACGCCGACCGTCGCCATGGCTAGTCGCCTGTCTCCGACGGCGCCTTGGCTGCGTGGAGGAGGAACTCGACGTTCCCGTCGGTTCCCCGTAACGGGGAGACCATCACATCCATGATGGCGGCTCCGTGACCCCGCGCCGCGCCGACCACGTCCTCCAGCGCCCGGCGCCACACCTCGGGATCGCGGATCACTCCCCTCCCGCGGGCGGCCTCGGCTCGTCCAGCCTCGAATTGCGGCTTCACCAGCAGTACAAGATGGGCCGTCGGGGCGGCGAGCGCCAGCAGATTGGCCATCACCAGCCGCAACGAGATGAACGCCAGGTCGGCCACCACGACATCGAAGGGATCACCCAGATCGCCGGGCCGCACCTGCCGGATGTTGGTGCGGTCACGGGCTTCGACCCGAGGGTCGGCCCGCAGCCGCTCGTGGAGCTGGCCGTAGCCCACGTCGACCGCCACCACCTGGCGGGCGCCCCGCTGGAGGAGGCAGTCGGTGAACCCGCCGGTCGAGGCCCCGGCATCCAGCGCTCGGGCGTCCTCCACCGGCACCGCGAACCGGTCGAGGGCGGCGTCCAGCTTCTCGCCGCCGCGTCCCACGAACCGCGGCCCCTCTCCGACCACGAGCACCGGTTCATCTGGTCGCACCAACCTGGCGGACTTCAACGCCGGGCCGCCGGCCACCGTGACCCGCCCCGCGGCGATCAGCTGCTGGGCACTGTGGCGCGAGTCGACCAACCCCCGCCGCACCAACTCGGCATCAAGACGGCGTCGAACAGCAGACGTGCCCCGGAGGCTACGACCGGAACCCACCCAAGAGGTGCGGTGTAGGACAACCGTGAGACGCCCCTGGGTCCTTTGAGTCGACGACTAGTGGAACCTCGACGAAGGTTGTGGTGTAAGGACACGCACGGAACCAGACGACATCGACGCGCCGCTGGTCCGCAAGGCCCGGCGGGGTAATGCCGCGGCCTACGGCGAGCTGGCGCGCCGGCATCAACACGCGGCCCTGCGGGTGGCCACGGTGGTGCTCGGCACGTCGGAAGGCGCCGACGACGTGGTGCAACAAGCCCTGGAGCGGGCCTGGCAGGCCATCGCCCGGTTCGACGAAGAGCGAGCGTTCCGGCCGTGGCTGCTGAGGATCGTGGCCAACGCGGCCCGCAACTCCCGCCGCTCCCGGGGCCGGTTCGCCCGGTTGGCGGTGCGGGCCGCGAGCCAGGCCGGCACCGGCGGGAACGGTGCCGCCAACCCCGAGGACGTCGTGGTCGCCGACTCCGAGCGTCAGCGACTGGTCGCAGTCCTCAACCGCCTGCGGGCCGACGACCGCTTGATCATCGCTCTACGCCACTTCGAACAGCTCACGGAACGGGAGATCGCCGACGTCCTCGACATCCGACCGGGCACCGTGAAGTCCCGGCTGTCCCGGGCCATGCAACGCCTGAGGACCGCGTACGACCAGGCCGGAGCGCCTGCCGTCGAGCCTGACGAGGAGGTGACCCTGGATGGCTGAGCCGATCACCGACGAGGGCTTCGTAGCCCTGCTGACCAGCGTGGGCGAACACCTGGTCGTTCCCGAGGTCGGAGACCTGTGGGCTGACAGGAGGCACCGGGATCGACGAGCCACGACCCGTTTCGCGGTGGCCGTCGCTGCCGCGGTGACCGTGGCCACCGTGGTCCTGGCACCGGCCCGCGAGGCGGTGGCCAGCTGGTTCGGGCTCGGTGTGGTCCGTTTCGAGGTCGTTTCCGACGAAGAAGGTGACCCGACTGGGCTGCCGCCGCTCGACGCCGGGGTTGCCCCGGCGTCACGCGCCGAGGCGCGCCAGGCGCTGGGACGTCCGCTGCCGGTGGTCGGTGATCCTGCGCTGGGTCTGCCGGATCGTATTGGCTTGCCTCCCGACGGCGGGGTTCTGCTGAGCTGGGACGAAGGAGCCACCAGCCTGTGGCTGATCCCGACCCGCAACCCGGCCGTGACTCGAATGCGCAAGCTGCTCGACAACGAGGATGGCGTCACGGAGCTCAGCGACCTGGGCGAATCCGCGGTGGCGATCGAGGGCAACCACATCCTGACCACGCCGGCCCGTCGGGTGGCGGCCGGGACCGTGGTGTTGTGGATCGACGACGGCCTGGAGCTCCGGCTGGAGTCCGACCTGGGGCTGCCGACGATGCTCTCGATCGCCCGTTCGGTCCACTGACCGGTCAGGGGAACCTTCCGTTCTGTGACCTGTATGCCGCGCCTGGGCGCGGCATACAGGTCACAGATCGAAGGCATGGACCCCGCCTACGTCTCGAGCTCCGCTTGGACCAGGTCGTAGAGGTTGGGGGCGATCATGTCGGGAGTGGGTTCCACCGGTAGATCGTCGGCGTCGGTGACGCCGGTCAGCACGAGACCGAACCGGTAGCCCAGGGCCCGGGCGAAGACGCCGTCGCTGTCCGGGCGGTCGCCGACCATGGTCCCCGGTTCGCCGTCGCTGCGCCCATGGATCAGCTCCACCATGGGGGCGTGGGGCTTCCCGGCCACCTCGGGTCGGGTTCCGGCCGCGAAGGCGATGGCGGCGACGATCGCTCCCCCGGCCGGGACGATCCCCAGGTCCGACGGGAACGTCGCGTCCTCGTTGGTGGCCAGGAACCGGGCGCCCGCCATCACCGCCTGGGCCGACACCCGCAGGCGCTCGTAGTCGAAGTCCCAGTGGAACCCCGCGACCACGACATCGAACCGCCCCGCGCCATTGGCGCCGGCCGCCGCGGCCTCGCTGGCATCGACCACCTCGGCTCCCCGCTGGCGCACCGCCTCGGCCACGCCCGGCCCGCCACAGGCCAGGACCCGGTCCCCCGGCTCCACCAGCAGGGCCGCAGCCATGCCCGAAGTGACCACGCACCCCTCGGCCGGGATGCCGAAGCGGGCCAGCTTGTCCTCCTTGACCGCAGCCGGCAGGGACGAGTCGTTGGTGGCGAACAGGACCTGCTGGCCGGCCTCCCGCAGCCGGGCCACGGCCTCGGGCGAGCCCGGCACCGCCTCTTCTCCGACCCAGATCACACCGTCGAGGTCCAGCACCCAAGTCACGGGCAGGGATGCTGCCAGGGCTTGCGCGGAGCCCGCCAGACGGTCTGTCACTATGAGGTGGTGGCGACCTTCGAGCCCTTCCCCGCGATCCGTTACGACCAGTCCAGCGTCGACCTGGCCGAGGTCATCAGCCCGCCCTACGACGTCATCGACGACGCCCTGCGGGCCGAGCTGGCCTCCCGCAGCAACCACAACGCGGTCCGCATCGACCTGCCGGCCGACGAGGGCGGCGCCAACCGTTACGACGTGGCCCAACGTCTCCTACAGGACTGGCAGACCGAGGGGGTCCTGGTCACCGATGACCAGCCGACCTTCACCATCTACCGGATGAGCTACGTCGACGATGCCGGCCAACCCCGCCACACCACCGGGGTGATCGGGGCGCTGGAGCTGTCCCCACCCGGCACCGACATCCTCCCCCACGAGCACACCACCCCCAAGGCCAAGAGCGACCGGTTGGACATGCTGCGCTACTGCCGGGCCAACACCTCGGCGATCTGGGGGCTGTCGCTCACCAAGGGGCTGACCGACCTGCTGCCGGTGGACGAGCCGCCGGACGCCGACGTCACCGACGAGACCGGGGTGCGCCACACCGTGTGGGTGGTCGAGGATCCCACGGCCATCGCCGCCATCTCCGCCGGGGTGGCGGCCCAGCCGGTGGTCGTCGCCGATGGACACCACCGCTACGAGACCTCGCTGGCCTACAAGGGCGAGCGGGAACAGACCGACGCCGGTGATGCCGGGCTGGCCGGAGCCACCCTCGCTTACGTGGTCGAGCTGGTCGAGGACGAGCTGACCGTGCGGGCCATCCACCGCCTGCTGGCCGGCCTGCCCGACGGCGTCGACCTGGTGGCCGCCCTCGACCCCTGGTTCGAGCCGCTGGGCGCCCCGCCCGCCGACGTGCCCGTCACCACCGCGATGGACCGGGCCGGTGCCCTGTGCGTGGTCCTGCCCGACCGAGAGGTGCTCGTCCGCCCCCGAATCGATGCCCTGGCCGACGCACGCGACCTCGACTCGGCCCGCCTCGACGTGGCCCTCGCCGCGCTGCCCGGGCACCAGCTCACGTTCCAGCACGGC
>DASXTK010000018.1:0-21226 GCA_036505485.1 Acidimicrobiales bacterium | reverse complement strand
GAACCCACGATGTTGCCGATCAGCGAGACCGCGCACACCAGCCAGATGTCCCGAGGCTGGACCAACCCAGCCCGCCAGCCCTGCAACATGACCATGGTGTTCCCGGTGAACAGCTCGGCCCCGGCGAACACGACCAGGGTGAGGCCCACACCGAAGATCGCTCCCTCGACCAGCTTGGCGAACGGCGAGTCCACCGCGACCAGCGGTCCGGCGACCGAGGCGAGCAGGACCACGGCCACGCCAACGTAGGCCCCGGCCAACAGCGAGAGGAAGATGTAGCGGGGGAGATCGTCGACCTGACAGGCCTTGAGGACGGATTTCGTCTGGTGGTCGGCGAGGGCTTCGGGAACGGAGAGGGGCACGGGCGTTGGCTCCTGGGAACGGAGGGGATGGAAAGGGTCAGAGGTCGTTGCCGGCGTAGGACAGGTTGAAGCTCTTGTTGGCCAGCGGGAAGTCGGGGACGATCGTGTCGGCCAACGCCACGGGCAGGGCCGGCCAGTTGAAGAAGGAGGGGTCCACGACCTTCACCCGGCTCAGGGTTCCGGCCGGGCCCAGCTCTACGCGGTGGACGATGGTGCCGCGCCAACCCTCGACCACCCCCACCCCGCTCGACGCACGGCCCGAGGCGACGACGGAGGAGCCGTGGGTTCCGGCCTCGGCGTTGCGCAGCAGGGCCGCCAAGAGCGCGACCGAGCTGTCGAACTCGTCGACCCGGATCCGGAAGCGGGCCAGCACGTCGCCCTGCTCGTGCACGGGGACGCGCAGGCTGGCGTAGAGCGGAGCGAAGGCGTCGACCTGGCGGGCGTCGGCGGCGAGGCCCGAGGCCCGAGCCACGCACCCGAGGGTCCCGATCCGTCGAGCGTGGTCGTGGCCCAGCACCGCGGTGCCGGTGAACCGGTCTACGACTGTGCTGTTGGCCAGGGCGAGGTCGACGACCTCGTGCAGGTCCTCGGCGATGGCCTCCAGCGTGGACGCCGGGATCAGCGCCTGGACACGCGCCCCGCCGAGCATGACGGTCCCACGAAGCAGCCGATGTCCGGTGACCCGCTTGTTGATCCGAAGGAGCTGCTCTCGGATGCGCAGCGTGTGAGCGTGGACGATGCCGAAGCCCACGTCGTTGCACAGGGCTCCGATATCGCCGACGTGGTTGTAGAGACGCTCGAGCTCGAGCACGACCGCGCGCAGCACGGACGCCTCGGTGGGAATCGAGGTCCCCGCCGCCTCCTCGACCGCCAGGCAGTAGGCCAGGGCGTGGCCCACCGTGGTGTCGCCGGAGATCCGCTCGGCCAGCCCGAGCCCGGCCCCGACGTCACGCCCCTCGAACAGCGCTTCGATGCCCTTGCGGACGAACCACAGCTGGGGCTGCATGTCGAGGATGGTCTCGCCCACGACCGAGAACCGGAAGTGGCCCGGCTCGATGAGCCCGGCGTGGACCGGCCCCACCGGGATCTCGTAGACGCCCGGGCCCTCGACCGTGGGCCGGAGGGCCGTGTCCTCGGGCTGGTGCCGGACCAGCGGCGCCGGGTTCGGGTGCCCCTCCGGGACGATGCCGAACAGGTCCTGCATCTCTCGCTCGAAGCGACCGGCCGGGTAGGACAGGTCGGCCAGGCTCGGCACGACCGGGTCCACGACCGGCAGCCGGACGTGCAGCTCGAGCCGGGAACCCGGCGGACCGCTCATCAGCAGGTACACCAGTCGCCACGACTCAGGGTCCCGATGGGCCGCCACCAGCGCCAGTCGGTAGCCGGCGGTCAGCTTGGCCAGGAACCAGCCCCGCAGGTCCTCGGGCCGGATGTCCACGATGGCGCGGGGTGTCATCCCGTGATCACCGCAGCCGCCGCGACCAGGAGTCGCTGGATGGGCCAGATCGATATCCCCAGCACCGCCAGCGTGACCAGACCTCCGACCAGGGGTAGAGCCGCCATGCGGCGGACCGGATCGCGGCTCTGCTCCGCGTCGGGCTCGCCGAGCAGCATGCGCTCGGCATGACCGAGGATCACCGCGAAGATCGCCAGCGTCAGCACCAGCGCCAGCGTCACCGCCCACCCCAGACCCTCGTCGAACCCGGCCCGGGCGATCCCCAGCTCGCTGGCGAACAGGCTGAACGGCGGTAGGCCCAGGAGGGCCAGGAGGCCGAACCCGAACGCGGCCCCGACGACCGGCTTGCGCACCAGCAGTCCCCGCACCGCGCCGATCTCGCTGCCTCCGTCAGTGCGGAGGATCTCCCCTGAGCTGCAGAACAACACCGCCTTGCCCATGCCGTGACCCAGGACGTGGAGCAAGGTGGCCGCCATGGCCAGCGGTGAGCCGATGGCCGCGCCGAGCACGACGACGCCCATGTGCTCGATGCTGGAGTAGGCCAGCAGGCGTCGGTAGTCGCGCTGGGCGATCAGCAACGACGCCGCGACCCCCAGCGACAGCAGCGCCCCGGCCAGCAACAGACCCCGCATGTAGTCGGGCCCGAGGGCGGCATCGGCGATGGTCTTGTACCGCAGCAGGGCGTAGAAGGCCACGGGCAGCAGCGCTCCCGACATGAGCGCGGACACCGGGGCCGGGGCCTGGCTGTAGGCGTCGGGCAGGGCTGTGTGCAGCGGCGCCAACCCCACCTTGGTGCCGTAGCCCAACACGAGGAGCCCGACCGCCAGCCGCATGACCCCCGGGTCGAGCCCGGACGCCTGATCGGTGAGACGCGACCAGCTGAGGGTTCCGCCCGCGGCGCCACCGCTGTGGTGAGAGGCGAAGTACACCAGGATCGTGCCGAGGAAGGCGAGGGCGACCCCAACCGATCCGATGAGGATGTACTTCCACGAGGCTTCGAGCGAGGCCGGCGTGCCCCGATGGTTGATGAGGAAGGCGGTGGCCACGGTGGTGGCCTCGATCGCCACCCACAGCGCACCGAGGTTGTCGGCCACGACCGCCCCCAACATGGCAGCCAGGAACAGCTCGACAAGGATGCCGTAGCGGCGGGCCTTCACCGCCGTCGTGTCCCCGACCCGCAGCTCGCCGTCGATGAAGGTCACGCCATAGGTGGTGGCGATCAGGGCGACGAGGCCGATCACGATGATCATGAAGGCGCTGAGGGCGTCGATGCGGACGAGATCGCCCAGCGCGGTGACCGGGTCGTCGTCCAGTATGTGGACCGCCAGGACGATCCCGGCCGCCAAGGTCGCGGCCGCGCTCACCGGACCCAGCCAGGCGGTGGGGCGACGCCAGCCGGCGGCGGCGATGAGCGCGGCGCACACCAACGGGAACAGCGGGACGAGAAGGGCGAGGGTGGGCATCGAGCGGCGGCCTCAGTCGTGGAGCTCCCGCAGCTGATCGAGGTCCATGGTCCCGAGACGGGTGATCAGGCGGGAGGTGAGGATTTGGAGGATGAGCACGACCAGCAGCACGTCGAGGGTCACGCCCAGCTCGATGATCAGCGGGATCCCCGCGGTCGCCAGCAAGGCGATGAGGGCGATGCCGTTGTCGAGCAGCAGGAACCCGACGATCTGGCTCACCGCCTTGCGCCGGGAGGCCAGCACGAAGAGCCCGATCAGGATCACCGCGACGCCGATGGGCAGGGCCCGGGTCTCGGGTGACGGCTCTAGAGCAACAACATCGCGGGTGACTACATAGGCGATCAGGGTGAGCGACGCACCAGCGATCAGCGAAGCGGTCACGTTGACCACCGGATCGACCTCACGGTTCTCGTCGCTGGAGCGCACCACCCGCAGCAACAGGAACGGTACGACGACGCCCTTGAGGGCCAGGACCAACGCGGCGACGCCGATCGGTTCGAGGTCGTGGGCGCGTACACCGACGAGCAGGGCCACACCGGCCAGGGCCACACCTTGGATGGCCAAGGCCCGCACGATGGCGATGAGGCCCCGCCGCCACAAGGCGATGAACGCGCACACCAGCACCACACCAGTGGCGAGATCGAGCAGTTGGATGAACTCGTTGTCGGTCATGGTTCAGAGCACGAAGGACGCGGCGACGGCGAGGAAGGCAAGCACGAACGAAGCGGCCAGCAGCTCGGGCACCCGAAACAGGCGGAGCTTGGCCACGAACACCTCCACGGTGGCTACGACCAGGCCGAGCAGGCCGACCTTCAGCCCCACCGCCACCCCGGCGAAGGCCAGCTCGAGCGGGTGGGTGGTGGTCGCCACCCCCCACGGCACGAACAGGTTGGCCAGCAGACCCAGGAAGATGACCAGGCGCATCTGGGCCGCCACCTCGACCAGCGCCAGATCGGGACCCGAGTACTCCAGGATCATGGCCTCGTGGACCATGGTCAGCTCCAGGTGGGTGCTCGGGTTGTCGACGGGTAGGCGTCCGGTCTCGGCCAGGATCACGACCGCCAGCGCCGCCCCGGCCAGGAGGCTCGCCGGTGACGCCATGGACATCGGGTCGGACAGTGTGGCGGTGACAATGGCCCCCAGGTCCGACGATCCGGCGTGGATGGACAGGGCGAAGATGGCCAGGAGCAGTGCCGGCTCCGCCAGCGCGCCGATGGTCATCTCGCGACTCGATCCCATGCCGCCGAACGCAGTGCCCGGGTCGAGGCCGCCCAGGGCGAGGAACACGCTGCCCAACAGCAATAGGTAGACCACGGCGAACAGATCGCCCGAATGGTCGAGCCCGGACCGGGTGGTGAGGAACGGCACGATGGCGGTCACCAAGATCGCCGAGGCCACCAAGACCAACGGCGCCGCCCCGAACACCCAGGAGGTGCTATCCGGCCGGAACCGTTGCTTCTCCATCAGCTTGCGCAGATCCCGCCACGGTTGGGTCACGCTCGGACCGGCCCGGCCCTCCAGGCGGGCCCGCACCCGGCGCATGGCCCCGACGAGCAGCGGCCCTCCGGCGATCACCAGCACCACCTGGATCAGCGCCACGGTGGTTCCCACGACGCTCATCGAGCCGCCACCAGGACCGCCAGCAGCGCCGCCATCACGTAGGCCATGTAGCGGTGGATGCTCCCGCTCTGCAGGCCCCGGGCCTCGGCTCCCCACCACCGGACCGCCCGGAGCATCGGCCGGTAGAGCCACGCTTCGCAGGCGTCGCGGATGCTGTGGCGATAGCGCACCGCCTCGAGGTAGTAGCGGGACTCGGCCCGGTGGCTCACGTCGATGTCGAGATCGGGGCGCAGGACGTCGTCGAACACCCGTTGCAAGGGCTCGGCGAACGACGTGGCGGTGTACTCGGTGCGGGAGACGTGGAGGACTCGTCCGCACCCCCAGACGGAACCGCCCCGGACCGTTCCCGCCGACCACAGGCCGCGCACCAGCGCCAACACCAGGATCAGCGCCAGCGCCAAGCCCCCGGCCAACAACAGCGGTGACAACGTGGCCTGGATGCCGTCGAGCTCCAGCCGGAACCCCGCCGGACGCAGCGGCCGTCGGTCCCCGAACGGAGCAAGGGCCTCGATGGCGCGTCCGAGCGGCCGTCCCAGCAGCGCCGGTGCGATGCCCAGAGCCACGCACGATGCGGCCAGCGCGAGGAGTCCGATCCGCATGGTGGTCGGCGCGTGGGTGGCCTCGGCTGCGGGCTTCGACCGGGGCAGGGCGAGGAAGCCCGTCCCGAAGGCTTTGACGAATGTGGCTGCCGCCAACCCCCCGGTCAGCGCCACGACCGCCACCGCGACCGGCATGGTCACCGCCACCGCGGCCGCAGCGGAGGGCAGGCTGTGCACGAGCGCCTGCAGCAGGAGCCACTCGCTGACGAAACCGTTCAGCGGAGGCAGCGCGGTGATGGCCAACGCCCCTACGGCGAACGTCGCCGTCGTGACCGGCATGCGCCGGGCCAGGCCGCCGAGCTTGTCCAGGTCGCGCGTGCCTGTGGCGTGCACCACCGACCCGGCCCCCAGGAACAACAGGCTCTTGAACGCCGCGTGGTTGATGACGTGCAGCAGCGCGGCCCCGATGGCCAAGGCGGCCACGGCGGTGTTGCCGCTGGCAGCCAGGAGACCGCCGGCGCCGACCCCGATCATGATCAGCCCGACGTTCTCGGTCGTGGAATAGGCCAGGAGCCGTTTCAAGTCGCTGGCGACGAGGGCGTGGAGGACCCCGAACAACGCCGACACCACGCCGGCCACCAGCACCGCCCCACCCCACCAGGCCGGTCCCCCGCCGAGCAGATCCCAGCCCACCCGCAGGATGCCGTAGATGCCGAGCTTCACCATCGCCCCGGACATCAGTGCGGACACGTGGCTCGGCGCTTCCGGGTGGGCCCGGGGCAGCCAGACGTGCAGCGGCACCATCCCGGCCTTGGAACCGAACCCCACCAGCGCCAAGCCGAAGACGGTGGAGCGCAGCCAGGCCGGAACCTCGGCTGCGGCCTGGCGCATGGCGTCGAAGGAGTCCCCGCCGCAGCGGCTGGCCAAGAGCATGAAGGCCAGCAGGATGGCGACCAGACCCAGATGGGTCATGGCCCCGTACCACTGGCCGGCGGACCGCACCGCCGGGTTGTCTCGGTGCTCGGCCAGCACCAGCAGGAGAGACGACAGTGCCATCAGTTCCCACAGGAAGAGGAACGTCGATGCGCTGCCGGCGGCCGGAACCATGAGCAAAGTCCAGACGAACAAGGGAAAGCCAGCCTGCACCGACCGGCTGTCGAGGTGACCTGCGGTGTAGCCAACGGAATAGATCGATGCCGGGATGGCCACCAGCGCGGCCGCGACGACGAAGACGGCCCCAAGGGCGTCGAGTTGGAGATGGATCCCGCCGGTCAAGGGCAACAAGTCGGGCAGGTCGGCGGCCATCGGCTCGCCCCCTACAAGGACCGCGACCGCCGCGGCTCCGGCGCCCGCCGCGGCCAGTGCAGTCAGCACACCCACCACGCCGGGGCGTGCTCGTCGCGGACAGGCCATGGCGACGACCGTGGCCAGGCCAGCGGTGACGGTGGAGGCGACGTACGCCGCGTTGGTGTCGATCACCGTTGGACCACGTGGCGCAGCGCCCGCAGGATGTCGGCCGGTTCGGGCGGGCAGCCCGGCACCTCGACGTCCACCGGCACCACGTCGTTCACCGCACCCACCACGTCCGCTCCGCCTCGAAACGCCCCACAGTTGAGGGCGCAATCACCCAGCGCGATCACCAGCTTCGGGGCCGGCGTGGCCTCGAAGGTCTTGACCAGCGGCACCGCCATGTTCCGGGTCACCGCCCCGGTCACCAGCAGCCCGTCGGCGTGGCGAGGCGATGCCACCAGCCGCACGCCGAACCGCTCCGCGTCGTAGACCGGACCGAAGGTCGAGGCGATCTCCAGCTCGCAGCCGTTGCAGGATCCGGCATCGACGTGACGGAGCTGGAGCGAGCCATGCAGACGGCGCGCCGCATCCGGCACGGGGTCGGTATTTGGGGGCTCGTCCAGCGCGTTCTCAGTCACTCGCCCGGTGGCGAGGATCTTGCGGAAGAGCTTCACGGTGCCATCGCGCCCTCGGTCAATGCGCCAAAGGCCCGCCGTCCCGCACTCTATGCCCGCGTCATACCCCCGTCAGAAATCGGGCGGGATCACATGGTGGACAGCAGAGCTCGTTGCTCGGCGGAGAGGCGGGAACTGTTGTTGAGGCGGTTCATCACGCCTTCCATCAGCTCGTGCTCATCCACCTCGAACTCCACGTCCTCGCAGCGGATGCGCAGGCGACGATCGCCCAGCTCCTCCAGCGTCAGGTCGGGCTTGGCCTCGGTCAGGGCGAAGCGGGAGAAGGCGGCCCGCCAAGCCCAGCGCAGCTCGTCCTCGTCGTCGGCGATTGGCACGTGCATGTCGTCGGCATGGGTGGCCAGCTCGGCCGCGACATGGAACGTCTGCCATCGACAGGGGTACATGCCGACGCTGGTGTCGATCATGTCGTCGCCGCGCTCCCGAAACCCCTGCCGGGTCTCCAGGTTGGCCATTCGCCACATGCCGAGCAGTTCCGCCGGCGTGAAGTTGCCCAGGTCGTCGACGCCCACCTGATTGGCGGAATCCAGGTCTGTCGCCCCGCGAGACGCCAGGTTGGCCATGAACTCGGAGACCTTGCCCTCCAGACAGGCGCGGTAGTAGCTCTCCGCGGCGGTCAGGTGGGCCAGTACATCCCGGATGGTCCAACCGGGACAGCGGGACGACGTCGACCACTCCCCCTCCCGCAACGTGGAGAAGAAGGCGTCGAGTCGTACCGCTTCCCGGTCGAACACATCGAACGGATCAAACCCCGCCAGCACCGAATCATCCCGCATACCAGCGAGCTTTCCCGATTCTTGCGGGGTTTGCCCTGGTTCTGACTAGCTGAAACTCACCCGTAAGGTCCGCCGCCGCCGTAGCCACCACCGCCGCCGCTCTCAGCCGCCACAACCTGACCCTTGATCGAGGTGTGGTAGATGATCACCGGGATCAGGCTGAAGATGCCGCAGAACAGCGCCAGCAGGATCGGCAGAAGGATCCACAGCATCTTGTTCTGACCGGCGCGCTGCCAGGCCCAATCGGGATGTGACCCTGCGTCGACAGCGGTCCAGATGGCAATGCCGAGGAAGACGAGTCCCGACACGATCAACAGAGAGGTATTCATCTACACGCTGCCCTTCAGTGCTCAAGGTGACGATCGGGGAAGGACGCTAGTCGCTCCGAACGCGCTGGAGCCGCCAATCCCTTCGGACTGGCGGCTCCAGGTAGTGCCTGTGTGAGGGGCTATTCCGAGCCGGTGTCGGCGACCGGAGCCTCGCCCCGCTCGGCCGACGGCAGCCCGACGACCGCCGCGAGATCACGAGCCTGGTCCGGCGGAAGCTCACCCTCTTCGGATGCTTCATAGGCGCCGGTGAGCCACTCGGCCAGACCCTGCTCCTCGCGCTCCGAGGACCAGTAGGCCATCGGCTGGTAGTCGGGAGCCTCGGTGCCGATGTCCCGGTAGACCTCCATGCCGGTGCCGGCCGGGATCAGCTTGCCGATGATGATGTTCTCCTTGAGCCCCTTGAGCCCGTCGGAGCGGGACTCGATGGCCGCCTCGGTCAGGACCCGGGTGGTCTCCTGGAACGAGGCCGCCGACAGCCACGACTCGGTGGCCAGCGACGCCTTGGTGATGCCCATCATGACCGGACGGCCCTCGGCCGGGGTCTTGGACT
The DNA here is from genome assembly GCA_036505485.1 of Acidimicrobiales bacterium. Classification (GTDB taxonomy): domain Bacteria; phylum Actinomycetota; class Acidimicrobiia; order Acidimicrobiales; family VFJN01; genus DASXTK01. Next base: position 12,149 of record DASXTK010000018.1, on the reverse strand, counting down.
CCTGCACCAGACGCTTGTTCTCGTCGGTGTAGGCCTTGGCATCCGCGGTCTCGCCGGGCAGGAAGCGGCTCTCGCCGGGCTCCTGCACCACGACCCGGCGGGTCATCTGCCGCACGATCAGCTCGACGTGCTTGTCGTGGATGGACACACCCTGGTCGCGGTAGACCCGCTGCACCTCGATCACGAGGTACTGCTGGGTCTCACGGACCCCCCTGATCTCCAGGAGCTCCTTGGGATCGCGGGGACCGTCGACGATGGGATCGCCGGCCTGGATCTCCTGGCCGTCGGTCACCTCGAGGCGAGCCAGTGACGGAACCGTGTACGAATGCTCGGTCTCGTCGTCGGCCACCACCGTGATGACCCGGCCCTTGCCCTCGTCATCGGCGATGCGGACCACCCCGGAGATGTGCGACAGCGTCGCCTTGCCCTTCGGTGAACGAGCCTCGAACAGCTCGACCACGCGGGGCAGACCACCGGCGATGTCGGCGCCGGCGATACCACCGGTGTGGAACGTCCGCATGGTGAGCTGAGTACCGGGCTCACCGATGGACTGGGCCGCGATGACGCCGACGGCTTCACCCATCTCGATGGTCTTGCCGGTGGCCAGCGAACGGCCGTAGCACTTGGCGCAGATGCCGTAGTCGGCCTGGCAGGTGAGCACCGAGCGCACCCGCACCCGCTCGACCTTGGGGTCGTCGCGCAGCGCGGCCATCTCCTCGTCACCGACTTCGGTGCCGGCCTTGATGGTCTTGCCGGCGAACTCCTCGTGGGGGTTCTCCGGGGACAGCTCGACATCGACCGTGAGGGTCCGGCCGAACAGCCGGGTCTCGAGGTAGGTGCGCTTGCCGGGCTGGTCGACGCCGATGTCCTCGATCCACAGACCGCGGACCGACTTGTCGTCGGGATCCTGGCAGTCGTCGTGACGGACGATCAGCTCCTGGGCCACGTCGACCAGACGCCGGGTCAGATAACCCGAGTCGGCGGTACGCAGAGCGGTGTCGACCAGACCCTTCCGGGCACCAGGCGTGGCGATGAAGTACTCCAGCATCGACAGGCCTTCACGGAAGTTGGACTTGATCGGCCGCGGGATCATGTCACCACGAGGGTTGGCCACCAGGCCGCGCATACCGGCGATCTGGCGGACCTGCATCATGTTCCCGCGTGCACCCGAGCCCACCATCATGTCGATGGGGTTGAACTGCACGTCCTGGAGACCCTTCTCCATCGACGCCCGCACTTCGTCGGTGGCGTTGGTCCAGATCTCGACTTCCTTCTGCCGACGCTCGCCGTCGGTGATGATGCCCTTGCGGAACTGGCTCTCGACCTTCTCCGCTTCCTTCTCGTAGCGCTCGAGGATGGCCTTCTTGTCGTCCGGGGTCTTGACGTCCTCGATGGAGATCGTCAGGCCCGAGAGCGCTGCATACCGGAAGCACAGATCCTTGAGCTGGTCGAGGCTGTTCTGGACGACGGCCTTGGGGTAGTCGTTGGCCAGACGGTCGACGATCTCGCCCATGTCCTTCTTGCGGATGCCCTTGTCGACGAAACCGAAGTCTTCGGGCAGGGTCCGGTTGAAGATCAGGCGGCCGACCGTGGACTCGCGGAACTCGGCCTTGCCGTCCTCGGAGGTCGCTGCGGTGTGGAGACGCAGCTTGACCTTGGCGTGCAGGGACACGTCGCCGGCCTCGTAGGCTCGCTCGACCTGCACCATGTCGCCGAACACCCGGCCCTCGCCCTTGGCCCCCTCGACATGCTCGGTCAGGTAGTAGGCCCCGATGACCATGTCCTGGGTGGGCGTGACCAGCGGCCGGCCGTGGGCCGGGCTGAGCACGTTGTTGGCCGACAGCATCAGGACCCGGCTCTCGGCCTGGGCCTCCGCGGACAGCGGCAGGTGGACGGCCATCTGGTCGCCGTCGAAGTCGGCGTTGAAGGCGGTGCACACCAGCGGGTGGATCTGGATGGCCTTGCCCTCGACCAGCACCGGCTCGAACGCCTGGATGCCCAGACGGTGCAGGGTCGGGGCCCGGTTCAGCAACACCGGGTGCTCCTTGATGACCTCTTCGAGGACATCCCACACCTGGGGCCGACGGCGCTCGACCATGCGCTTGGCCGACTTGATGTTCTGGGCCAGCTCCCGGTCGACCAGGGCCTTCATGACGAAGGGCTTGAACAGCTCCAACGCCATCAGCTTGGGCAGACCGCACTGGTGCAGCTTGAGCGTGGGGCCGACCACGATGACCGAACGGCCGGAGTAGTCGACGCGCTTGCCGAGCAGGTTCTGGCGGAACCGGCCCTGCTTGCCCTTGAGCATGTCGGACAGCGACTTGAGCGGACGGTTGCCCGGTCCGGTGACCGGACGGCCGCGGCGGCCGTTGTCGAACAGGGCGTCGACGGCCTCCTGGAGCATCCGCTTCTCGTTGTTGACGATGATCTCGGGGGCACCGAGGTCGAGCAGACGCTTCAGCCGGTTGTTCCGGTTGATGACCCGGCGGTACAGGTCGTTGAGGTCGGAGGTGGCGAACCGGCCACCGTCGAGCTGGACCATGGGCCGCAGCTCGGGCGGGATCACCGGCACCACGTCGAGGATCATGGCCCGCGGATCGTTGACCCGGTTGCCCCGATCGTCGCGGCGGTTGAACGCCGACACGATCTTGAGCCGCTTGATGGCCTTCTGCTTGCGCTGGGCCGACAGCGGACGACCACCGGTCGACGGGTCGATCAGGTCCTTGAGCTTGACCTCTTCCTCATCGAGATCGATGCGGGAGATCAGCTGCTTGAGGGCATCGGCGCCCATGCCGCCTTCGAAGTACTCGCCGTAGCGGTCGCGCAGCTCGCGCCACAGCATCTCGTCTTCGATGATCTTGCGGGGGTGCAGGTCGCGGATCTCGTCGAAGGTCCGCTTGACCAGGTCGAGCTCCTCGTCGTAGCGCTCCCGGATGGCCTGCAGGTCCTTCTCCGCAGCCTTCTGGCGGTTGCGGATGTCGGCGTCCTTGGCCCCTTCGGTCTCGAGCGCCCCGATCTCGGTCTCGAGCTCCTCCATCCGCTTGGCCAGGTCGAGCTCGCGCTCACGCTCGATCTCGTCGCGCTCGGCCAGCATCTCCTTCTCCAGGTTGGAGAGGGCGTCGTGGCGCTTGTCGACGTCGACCCAGGTGACCAGGTTGGCGGCGAAGTAGATGACCTTCTCGAGCTGCTTGGCCTTCAGCTCCTCCCGGACATCGGTGCCCGAGAGCAGGTAGGCCAACCACGAGCGGGTCCCTCGCAGGTACCAGATGTGCACCACCGACGCGGCCAGCTCGATGTGGCCCATGCGCTCGCGGCGCACCTTGGAACGCGTGACCTCGACGCCACAGCGCTCGCAGATGATGCCCTTGAACCGGACGCGCTTGTACTTACCGCAGTAGCACTCCCAGTCCTTCTGCGGACCGAAGATCTTCTCGCAGAAGAGCCCGTCCTTCTCCGGCTTGAGGGTTCGGTAGTTGATGGTTTCCGGCTTCTTGACCTCGCCGTTGGACCACATCCGGATCGTCTCGGCCGTGGCGAGCCCGATCCGGAGCTGGCTGAAGTCGTTCACGTCAAGCATCGTTGCTCCTTCGCCCGATCGGAGGGCCTAACTCCGACCAGGTGATGCGCTGGCGGTCGTGTGGGGTCGTAGTCGTTGGTGATGCGTCTTGTGCGTTAGGTGCGTTCAGTTCGTTCAAAAGCTCGTGCGCTCGCGCCGGCGCTCATCCTCTTCGTCGCTGCCGCGCTCGGGTCGGGACAGATCGATGCCGAGCTCCTCGGCGGCGCGGAAGACGTCTTCGTCGAGCTCGCGCATCTCGATCTCCTCGCCCGAGTGAGCCAACACCTCGACGTTGAGGCAGAGGGCCTGCATCTCCTTGATGAGGACCTTGAAGCTCTCGGGGATGCCCGGTTCGGGGATGTTCTCGCCCTTGACGATGGCCTCGTAGACCTTCACCCGGCCCAGGACATCGTCGGACTTGATGGTGAGGAGCTCCTGCAGGCAGTAGGCCGAGCCGTATGCCTCGAGCGCCCACACCTCCATCTCACCGAAGCGCTGACCACCGAACTGCGCCTTACCGCCCAGCGGCTGCTGGGTGATCATGGAGTAGGGACCGGTCGAACGAGCGTGGATCTTGTCGTCGACCAGGTGGGCCAGCTTGAGGATGTACATGAAGCCCACGGTCACGTGCTGGTCGTAGGCCTCGCCGGTGCGGCCGTTCCACAGCTGCACCTTGCCGTTGGCGCCGATCATGCGGTCGCCATCGGCGGACTCGGGTCGCAGGTTCTCGAAGATCTTCTGGATCGTCGGGTGCTTGCCGGCCTCTTCGACCTCGTCCCAGTGGGCCCCGTCGAACACCGGCGTGGCGATCAACGTGGAAGGCGGGGTGGCCGGACGGGTCTTGGACTCGGTGCCCCGGATGGGCTCGTCGCCCACCGAGGTCCCGTTGACCTGCCAACCCCAGCGGGCGGCGTAGCCCAGGTGAGCCTCGAGCACCTGGCCCACGTTCATGCGGGACGGCACACCGAGGGGGTTGAGGATGATGTCGACGGGCGTGCCGTCGGCCATGTGGGGCATGTCTTCCAGCGGCAGGATCTTGGAGATGACGCCCTTGTTGCCGTGACGTCCGGCCAGCTTGTCGCCGACCGAGATCTTGCGCTTCTGGGCCACGTAGACCCGCACCAGCTGGTTGACGCCCGGCGGCAGCTCGTGGCTCTCGTCCCGGCTGAACACCTTGACGTCGATCACCTTGCCGTTCTCGCCGTGCGGAACCTTGAGCGACGTGTCGCGGACCTCCCGGGCCTTCTCACCGAAGATGGCTCGCAGCAAGCGCTCCTCGGGGGTCAGCTCGGTCTCGCCCTTGGGCGTGACCTTGCCCACCAGCACGTCACCGGGGCCGACCTCGGCGCCGATGCGGATGATGCCCCGCTCGTCGAGGTCCTTGAGGATCTCCTCGGACAGGTTGGGGATGTCCCGGGTGATCTCCTCGGGGCCGAGCTTGGTGTCGCGGGCATCGATCTCGTGCTCGTGGATGTGGATCGACGTGAGGACGTCGTCCTTCACCAACCGCTCGGACAGGATGATCGCGTCCTCGAAGTTGTAACCCTCCCAGGGCATGAAGGCCACCAGCAGGTTCTTGCCCAGGGCCAGCTCGCCGCCGTCGGTCGACGGACCGTCGGCCAGCACGTCGCCCTTGGTGAAGCGGTCGCCCTCGCCCACGCGGGGCTTCTGGTTGATGCAGGTGTCCTGGTTGGACCGCTCGAACTTGAGCAGCTTGTAGACCTTGCGGCCCTTGGACTTGTAGTCGACGGCCAGGATGTCGCCGCTGACCTCGACGGCGGTGCCGTCGTCCTCGGCCACGATCATGTCCGCGGCGTCACGGGCGGCCCGGGCCTCGATGCCGGTGCCGATGTACGGCGCCTCGGCCCGCACCAGGGGCACGGCCTGACGCTGCATGTTGGCGCCCATCAGGGCCCGGTTGGCGTCGTCGTGCTCCAGGAACGGGATGAGCGCGGTGGCCACCGACACAATCTGCTTGGGCGAGACGTCCATGAGCTGGACCTCGTCGGGCGGAACCGCAGAGATGTCGGTGGTGGCGGCGAAGTAGGTCTCCCGCTCCAGCTGGGCCCGCAGGTTCTCCAGCGTGGCGGCCTGGGGCGAACGCCGGACCAGCACCCGCTCGTTGCGGAAGGCCTTCTTGGCGTCGAGCGGCTCGTTGGCCTGGGCGACGACGTAGTCCTCTTCCTCGTCCGCGGTGAGCCACACGATCTCGTCGGTGACCTTGCCGTTCTTGACCTTGCGGTACGGCGACTCGATGAACCCGAAGTCGTTGACCCGGGCGTAGGTCGACAGCGCACCGATCAGGCCGATGTTCGGACCTTCCGGGGTCTCGATGGGACACATGCGGCCGTAGTGGCTGAAGTGGACGTCGCGGACCTCGAACCCGGCCCGCTCCCGGGACAGGCCACCGGGGCCCAGCGCCGACAGACGACGCCGGTGGGTCAGACCCGACAGCGGGTTGACCTGGTCCATGAACTGGCTGAGCTGGCTGGTGCCGAAGAACTCCTTGATGGCGGCGACCACCGGCCGGATGTTGATCAGGGTCTGAGGCGTGATGGCCTCGACGTCCTGGGTGGTCATGCGCTCGCGCACCACCCGCTCCATGCGGGACAGACCGATGCGGACCTGGTTCTGGATCAGCTCGCCCACGGAGCGGATGCGCCGGTTGGCGAAGTGGTCCTGATCGTCGAGGCGGTAGCCCGGCTCGGCGTTGACCAGGTGCAGCAGGTAGGTACAGGTGGCGAGCACTTCGGCCCGGCTCAGCACCGACTGGCCGGTCTCGGGCCGGTCGATCAGGCCCCGCTCCTCCAGCATGGGGAAGATCTGAGCCAGCTTCTCGAGCTCGGGGCCCAGCTTGCGGTCCAGCTTGTAGCGGCCGACCCGCGACAGGTCGTAGCGGCGGGGTTCGAAGAAGGCGTTCTTGAAGTACACCCGAGCCGACTCGACCGACGGCGGCTCGCCGGGACGGGCCCGCTTGTAGATCTCGACCAGCGCCTCGTCCTGGGTCGGGGCCAGGTCACGGTCCTTCTCCCACTGGCCTTCCAGGAAGGGGAACTCGCGGACGAACTGCTCGAGGAACCCGGGGGCGTTCTCCTCGTCATATCCCAGCGCCCGCAGCAGCACGAACAGGCTCAGGCGGCGCTTGCGGGCCACCCGGGTGCCGGCGGTGACGTCCTTGCCGGGCTTCTGCTCGACGTCGAACTCGATCCACTCGCCGCGATAGGGGTGAATGGTGCCCTTGACCAGCTGATGCTTGGCCAGGTTACGGAGGCGATAGCGCTCGCCCGGCTCGAAGATCACGCCCGGGGACCGCACCAGCTGCGACACGACGACGCGCTCGGTGCCGTTGATGACGAAGGTGCCCTTCTCGGTCATCATAGGGAAGTCGCCCATGAAGACCGTCTGCTCTTTGATCTCGCCAGTGGTGGCGTTGACGAAGCGGGCCCGCACGAAGATCGGAGCCGAGAAGGTCATGTCCTTCTCCTTGCACTCCTCCACCGAGAACTTGGGCGGGGGGCGCAGGTCTTCGTCGTCGGGGTCGAACTCCAGCTCGAGCTGCAGGGTCTCGGTGAAGTCCTTGATCGGGGAGATGTCGGAGAAGGTCTCCTTCAGGCCATCTTCGATGAACCACCTGAAGGACTCGCGTTGGATGGCGACCAGATCGGGGAGCGCCAGCGCCTCTTCGATGTTCGCGAACGAGTACCGATCCCGGGTGCGAGTGGGCAAGGAATCACTCCTCAGTCTTGGGTTCGGTCGGCATCGGGACCCCAAGGGCAAGCTTGGAGTCGACGATCCGGGGAATCCGGGGAAAGATCTGCCGCCAGGCCGTTCGAGTGCGCGTCAAGCCGACATGGAGAGACGACGAGACGAACCCGGGCACGCACGGCAACAAGTCATGTTAAACCCTCAGCCGTTCCACAGCAACCCGCGTTTGGTCCAACTCCACTGCTCTCGAAACGAGCCGCGGCGGAGGCCTCAAACTGGGGTGAGGGTAAGCCTCAACGGGCCGGAGGTCAACCCTTCGGTGACAGACGGCCGTCGCCCAAACGCAGGACGCGGTCGGCTCGGCTGGCGATCGTGGGGTCGTGGGTGACCAGGACGAGGGCCGCGTCGCGCTCGCGCACCTGGGCCAGGAGCAGGTCCAGGACGGGGCCGGAGGTGTGGCTGTAGAGGTTGCCGGTGGGCTCGTCAGCCAGCACCAGCCGGGGACCGGCGACCAGCGAACGGGCGATGGCGACCCGCTGCATCTCTCCTCCCGACAGGTCGGCGGGCTGCCGGTCGGCCAGCGCCGCGAGCCCGACGGTCTCGAGCAGGTCGCCGGCTCGCCGCCGGGCGGTCGAGCGCGACCGGCCGTCGAGCACCAAGGGCAGACCGACGTTGTCCCGCACCGAGAGATGGCCGAGGAGGTGGAAGAACTGGAAGACGAAGCCGACCGTCCGGCGCCGCAAGCCGGCCCGGGCCGTGGCGCTCAGCTCAGCCAGCCGGCGCTGGCACACGATCACCTCGCCACGGTCGGGGACCGCGAGTCCGCGGCGGTGTGCAGGAGGGTCGACTTCCCGGAACCGGACCGTCCGATCACGGCGACGAACTCGCCCGGCTCCACGGTCAGATCGACGCCTTGGAGGACCTCGATCGAGCGGGTTCCGTGGCGATAGGAGTGCCAGGCCTGCGTGACGGAAAGGGCGGCGGTCGTCATCGGGATGGCTCCTCTACTCGTAGCGCAGGGCGGTGGCGGGATCGAGGCGGGACGCCCGCCAGGCCGGGAGGGCCGCACCCACCACCACGGCCCCGGTGGTGAGCAGGCCGTACACGAGCGGCGCGACCAGGTCGATGCGGCCTGGGGCGCTGAGACCGAGGAGCACCGGACCGACCATCCAGACCGCGATCAAGCCGGTGAAGGCGATGAGGGTTCCGAGGATCGTGCCCAGAACCCCAACGATCCCGGCCTCGAGGACCACCATCCGACCGAGGCTGGTCGGGGCCAAGCCCACCGCGGCCAACAGTCCGTACTCCCGCCGGCGTTCCAGCCCGACCAGGAGCAGCGTGGACAGCGCGGCCAACAGCGCGACCAGCATCAGGCTGCGCTGCAGAGCCCAGAACGGGGTAATGAAGGCGCCGACGTCGCTGGCCGCCCGATCCACCAGCTCGTCGGGCGGCAACACGCTCAGGTCGGGGTCCAGATCGGCGACCTCGGTGCGGATGCGATCGGCCAGGGCATCGATCGACACACCATCCTCCGGGATCACGAAGAGGACCCCGGGAGCGCGTTGCCCGAACAATCGCTCGAACGTGTCGTAGGGAATCGTGGTCGACTCGCCCAGGTCGCCATCCTCCCCGACGATCGCACCGACGCGCAGGGTCGCAACCCCCGATCGTCCGGGCACCTCGAAGGTGTCGCCCACCGAGAGGTCGTAGGCCCGGGCGATCACGGGACCGATGACCACCTCGCCCCGGGCCAGCACAGCGTCAGCGCTGTCGCCTCGCACGATGGGCAGGCGGCTGGTCGGCGGGCCGTCGCGGGACTCGAACATCACCTCTTGCTCGCCCAGCAGCGGGTGGTGGACGTCGGCGGTGTAGTACCCGGCCACCGAGGCAACTCCCGGGAGTTGTTCGATTCGTGCGCGGACCTTGGGCGAGGGATCCCCGGCGAGGGCCCCGGCGTTGACTTGCGAACTCGTGCCGCTGACTTCGATGGCGCCGGGCGCCGCTCGGGAGACGAACCGGGCCGCGCCGGCCGGGATGACCTGCTGGATGCCACCCAGGAGCACGCCGACGCTCACCGCGGCCGCCACCACGAGGGTCATGGTGCCGGTGCGGCGGGCGTCGCCGACCAGGTTGTCGGTCGCCACCCCGAGCAGTCCTCGTTGGAACCGCCGGACTCGACCCGAGACGATGCGGAGCAATGGCGCGGCTCCGTGCATGGTGCCGCGCAAGGGGAACAGAACCACGGCGACCAGGCCCAACTCGGCGACCAACGGCTGCCAGGGCTCCAGGGCGCCGTCACGTTGGCCGATCCAGGCCAGGCCCAGGCCGGCCAGGCCGAGGACGCCGCACGCCAGGGCCCGCCTCCCCCGGCGCGGCGCCACCTCCGGGCGCGGGGCGCCACGAGCGTGGAGCTCGGCGGCGATGTCGGCCCGGACAGCACGCCGGGCCGGTCGGACCGCAGCCAAGACCGCAACGCCAACGCCGATGACAACGCCGGTGGCGGCGAGGCCCAGGGACATGTGGACCTCGAGGCCGACACCGGTGCTCCGCGAGACGTAGGTGGACATGCTCGTCACCAGCGGCCGGGCGGCCAGCACACCCCCACCGACGCCCAGTACCCCGCCGGCCAGGCCCAGGAGCCCGGCTTCCAGCAGAGTGCCGGCGAGCAGCGTGCGGCCCGAGGCGCCGAGCGCTCCGGAGACGGCGAGATCTCGCCGGCGTTCCGCGAGGCTGAGGCTGATGGCGTTGTAGGCGAGTTGCCCACCCAGGACCAGGGACACCATCCCGAGCAGGAACAGCATGGGCAGGGTGGGCTGCTCGGCCACGGTCCATCCACCGGTCTCGCTCACCTGGTTGTTCCGTCCGATGCGCTCGACCAACCGCTGACGCAGGGCGTGATCGCTCACCCCCGGTTCCGGCACGACCAGGATGAGGTCGTAGGCGCGCACCCGGGTGAACAGGTCCTGCGCCCGATCGAGCGGGAAGACCACCACTCGCCCACCGTTGAAGTCATCGAGCAGGCCGAGTGTTGGGGCTCCTCTGATCGGCACCCGGCCCTGGTCGGTGCGGATGACGCCGCCCGACCCGAGCGATCTCCGCAACCCGGGAGCAACCAGGGGTCCGTCGGCGACGTCGGTGAACGGCTCGTCCGAACAGCCCACGTCGCCGACGACCGCCTCGATCCGACAATCGACGCCCAGCGCTACCACGAATGTCTCGTCGCCAGAGGCGTTCTCAGCAATGGTCACCGTCTGCACCATCGGGACGGCAGCCTCGACCCCCGGGGTTCTTTCGACCTTGGGCAGGACGGACTCGTCGAGGCCGGCGCTGGCGCTGCTCCCGACGACCGCGAGCGTTGCCGGACCGGCGCGTTGGCGGTCGAAGTCGTGGAGCGCACCCATGGCGCTCGACCGGGCCACCAGCACCGCTACGAAGAGGGCGACCCCGGAGCCGATGGCCACGATCGTGAGTGCCGTGCGCAGCGGATGCTCCCGCAGCCGGGCCAGATTGAGGAGGCGGACGGCTGCGATCACTTCGGTCTGCGTTTGGTTGTGAGCATCGTCCGCCTCCCCGGCTTACCTACTCATGTATGTATATACCTATCTAGCTATGGAGGCAATAGAGTGCGGGGCAATGCTTCGCCGTGTGCTCCTGGGTCTGTTGGCTGCCGAGCCTCGTTACGGCTACGAGCTGAAGGCGGTCTTCGAGCGGTTCCTCGGAGGCACGTGGCCGCTCAACATCGGCCAGATCTACGCCACCCTCAGCAAGCTGGAGCGTGAGGGCCTGGTCGAGAGCCAGGTCGTTCCGCAGGAGCTTGTTCCCGACCGCAAGGTCTATGCGGTCACCCCGGCCGGGCGAGCGGAGTTGGACCGGTGGGCGGGCGAGCCCGACGACGGGCCGGTGCGGCTGCGGGACGAGTTCTTCCTCAAGATCGCGGTCCGGAGCCTGACCGACGGGCGGGAGGCGGTCGAGCTGATCCGCCGGCAGCGGGATGCCCACCTCGCGGCCATGGCCGAGATGCAACTGGCCTCGCAGGATCCGGACCTACACCCGGCGACCGCGCTCCTGCTGGAGGGGGCGCTGCTGCGTCTCGAGGCCGATCTGCGCTGGCTGGACCATTGCGAGGACCAGGTCAAGAGCTGGGAGGCCCGCTGATGGCGGTGGCTCCGGCCGGTGTCGCCGTCGAGCTGAGCGGGGTCGGCTGCCGCTATCGGGGCGAGGTCGACACGCCGGAGGTCGACGCCCTCGTGGACGTGACCCTGACCGTCGCGCCGGGCGAACTGGTGAGTGTTGTAGGTCCGTCGGGGTCGGGGAAGTCGACGCTGCTCCACGTCATGGGGGCGTTGTCGGTGCCCACCACGGGCCGCGTCACGTTGGGCGGACACCGGCTGGACCGGTTGCGGCCGCGGCAGCTGGCCGAGGTCCGCGCCCGGACGGTGGGGTTCGTGTTCCAGGCCTTCAACCTTCTCGCCCATCTGACCGTGGCCCAGAACGTGGCCGTGCCCGCGGCCTTGGCCGGTCGCCCGGCTGCGGACCGCCAGTCCCGCGTTGCCGACCTGCTCGACCTGGTGGGGCTGACCGCCAAGACCGACAGCAGACCGGGCGGGCTGTCGGGCGGTGAGCAACAGCGGGTGGCGGTGGCTCGGGCGTTGGTCAACGACCCCCAGCTGATCCTGGCCGACGAGCCGACCGGCAACCTGGACTCGCGGGCCGGAGCCCAGGTGGTCGAGCTGTTGCAGGCCGCCCACGACGCCGGGCGCACGGTGGTCATCGCCACCCACGACCTGCGCCTGGCCAGCCAAGCCGACCGCATCGTCCACCTCCGCGACGGCCACCTGACCCACGAGACCCGCCCCCGCACCCACCACCGCCCAGTAGCCAAGCTCCT
>DASXTK010000017.1:0-8680 GCA_036505485.1 Acidimicrobiales bacterium | reverse complement strand
TGAGGGCAACCATGGGGATGCGTGTCAAAGGCGAGACCGAAGAAGCGCGCGCGGTGCTGCTCCGGTTCTCGGTCTTCACCTGGACGGCAAGCCTGGCCGGGGTCTGCGTGACCGTGATGTACCTCACCCGCGGGGCCCGGGTGGCCGCGGCAGAGACGGTGCTCATGGTCCTCGGCATCGAGGCGGCCCGGCGCTGGACCGTCCGTCCCGGAAACGACAGCCGGGTGGTCATCGGCACCCACCTGTGGATCGCGGTCGGGGCATTGGCGATGGTCGGCAACGCGGTGACGGTCGGGCAGGACCAGGCCATAACCATGTGGTACTTCTGCGCCGTTCCCATGCTCGTGGCCTACCTGTCGACGACCCGGGCGGCGACCCAATGGTTGTTCGCAGCCCTGGCGGCGTTCCTGCTCGTGCACTCGTTGCATTGGTGGGCAAACGTGCCGCAGGAGATGGTGCCACAACCGTCCGATCGCCTACTCGGACAAGTCGTCATGGCGGTGGCGCTCTACGCCTTCGGCGTCACCCAACTGCGAACAGTCAGACGTCAGATGGAGCTCATCGAAGCCCAAGCGGCGGAGCTTCAAAGAGCACGGGACGAAGCCCTCGCCGCATCGCGCGCCAAGAGCGACTTCCTGGCCAACATGAGCCACGAGCTGCGCACGCCGCTTCACGGGGTCATCGCCGCCCTGGATCTGCTGAAGTCCGGCGAGTTCTCGCCCCAAGTGAGGAGCCAGATCACCACGGCCTTGGCCTCCGCCGATCAGGCCAGCCGGGTCGTCAATGACATCCTGGATTTCTCGCGTATCGAAGCCGGCGCCTCGGTCGTCGAGGTCATGCCCTTCGCCTTCCAGGAGATCGTTCGTCAGGCCATCGATGTGGTGCATCCCGTCGCCGAGCAGAAGCACCTGCCCGTCGTGATGCAGTGGGACCAGGCTGTGCCCGAGCACGTGGAAGGTGACGCGGCCAAGGTGCGTCAGATCGTGGTCAACCTGCTCGGCAACGCCGTCAAGTACACCGATGAAGGTCAGGTCGGCGTGGAGGTGACCTGGCACGACGGGGTGGCGACGATCACGGTGTGGGACACCGGCATGGGCATCGACCCCGCCACCCGGGATCGGCTCTTCGAGAAGTTCGAGCAGGGAGACAACACCGCGACCCGCCGCTACGGCGGCACCGGCCTGGGCCTGGCCATCAGCAAGGAGCTAGCCGCGCTGCTGGGAGGCGATCTCGCGGTGGTCTCCGAGCGGGGGAAGGGGGCGCGCTTCACCGCCGCTGTCCCGCTGCCCGCGGTCGAAGCGCCGGTGGCGACGGCTCCTCTCGCTCCGTTGACCGCGCTCGTACCCGTGCCGGAGTACGAGACCCGGGAGCGAGGACCCGAGGACGGTCCGCTGGTGCTGCTCGTCGACGACAACCCCATCAACGCGGAGATCGCCGGAGACATCCTCGAGAGCCTGGGTTGCCGGAGCCTGTGGGCGCCGGATGGTCCGGCCGCCCTCGAGCACCTCAGCACCCGGAACGGGTTCGCCGCCGTCCTGCTCGACTCGCACCTGCCCGGCATGCACGGCCATGAGGTCGGCCGCCGGGCCCGGGTGGCCTGCGGTCCCGGCCTGCCGATCATCCTGCTCACGGCCGACGTTTCCTCCGCGAACCTGGAGAGCGCACGCCGGGCCGGCGTCGACCTCTGCCTGGCCAAGCCGGCCCGGCTGGCGACGATCCGCGACGCGTTGCGGAAGTCGGGGGTGATCGACGAGCTCTTCGACGTGCGGACCCTGGTGCGGACCCGAACCGCGCTGCTGAAGAATCGGTCGGACGAGGACTATCAGGCGCTGGCCCGGGATCTGGCCGACGTCCGCATCGAGGCCCGGGACCTGGTGGAGCGGCTGCGATCGGCCGGGACGCGATCGCCGATGTTCCAGCGGGCCCACGCCAATCTGGTCGGCGGCCTCCTGTATGCGAGCGAGATGCTCGAGCACGGACGGCCCGCAGACCGGGAGCGCCGCTACCTAATACAGTGCCTCGACCGGGCCATCCACTGGGAGGACGCATGAAGGCGCTAACCGTCGTCTTCGTCGATGATGACCCGTTCGCGATCGATGCCCTCGAGGCCTGGCTGGATCCGGTGGAAGGGATCCAGCTGCACGCGGTCTGGGGAAAGACGTCCGAGATAGTGGCCGCATGCGAGACCCACCAGCCCGATGCCGTCCTGATCGACTTGATCCTGCCGCCCGATGGACCGGACGGAATCGAGCTGGCCCTGGTGCTGCGGGAGGCCAACCCCGACACCGTCGCCATCATCGTCACGTCCAGTGAGTCGAGTGAGGACGCCAACCGCGCCTGGCGGGCGGGGATCCCGGGCTACATCACCAAGCAGATGCTCGTCCGACATCTCGACCGGCTCCCGGAGCTCGTCCGCTGTGTGCTCGATGGCTGCGTCATCTATCAGATAGACCCTCGATCCGCCGTGTCGCATATGGCTCCTTCGGTCTTGAGCGACCGCGAGCTGGAGGTGCTCCGCCGCAAGGCCGACGGCCACAAGCACCGGGACATCGCCGACGAGCTCTCCCTTGGGATCCGCACCATCGACTCTCACCTGGCCAACGCCCGGATGAAGCTGGGTGCAGCCACAGTGAACGAGGCGCTGCAGGTAGCCCGGCGCCAAGGGCTTCTCGCGTAGGGGATCGCGTAGCGTTACTGCCGAATTCCTGCGCGGCTTGCCAGGGAAAAATGCGCGCCGCGTAAGGCCCAATTCGGACATGACCGGCTGTAGCGTTCGACCTCTGAACAACTGGGGAGGCGGCCGTGTTGTTGTCGGAGACGGCGTCCCAATCACCCATCGCCACGACGGTGCTGACGGCGCACCTCCAGGCGGTGGAACGGCGGTTGCACGCCGCCGTTCGCTGTGACTCGCCGGAGCTGGAGGAGATCGTCGGGCACCTCGTCACCGCCGGAGGCAAGCGGCTCCGGCCCCAACTGGTGGCAGCAGCGGCCAGCGCGGTGTCGGGGATGCTCGTCATCGACCCTCGGGTCGTGTCGGCCTCGGTCGCGGTCGAGCTGCTGCACATCGGCTCGCTGCACCACGACGACGTCATGGACGGTGCGCCGAGCCGTCGCGGGGTCGAGAGCGTCAACCAGCGTTGGGGAAATGCTGTGGCCATCCTGGCCGGCGACGTCCTGCTGTCCCGCGCCAGCCGGACCGCGCTCGCACTTGGCACCCTCGAGGCCCAGGTGCTGTCGGATGCGCTGGAGGCGGTTTGTGCCGGTCAGGCCGCTGAGTGGTTCACGTTGTCCGACCCCGAGCGTCCGGTGGAGGCGTACCTGGCGGCAATCGGGGACAAGACCGCTTCGCTCATGGCGGCGGCCTGTCACCTCGGCGCACTGGAGGCCGGGGGCACCAGCGACGAGATCGCCGCGCTGCGTCACTTCGGCCAGCGGTTCGGGATGGCGTTCCAGATCCTCGACGACCTGCACGACCTCGGTCCCGACCTCCGCCAGGGCGTCTACACGCTGCCGGTCATCCTGGGGGTCGAGGCCGATCCCCAGCTGGGCGAGTGGCTGGGCCGGCCGTTGGCGGACCCCGAGCTGGAGCGGGCCATGTCCGCCTTCAGATCGTCGAGCGGGTTCACCCGCTCCATAGCCCTGGTGGCCGAAGACCTCGCCGCGGCGCGCTGTCTGTTGGAGGACCTGCCGGAAGCCCCCAACGTCGGCATCAAGCTGCTCGACGACATCGCCACCACGGTGGCCCAGGAGCTGACGACGTTGTCGGCCGAGAAGGTTCGCTGTTGACAAAAGTGTGAAAGCTATTCACACTGCGAAAAATGTTCACCAGAATCCCGGCGGGTACACGAACGCGGACCCGACCTCATCGCAAGCGTCTTGTCAGCGTGGCGGCGGTGCTCACCGTGGTGGCCCTCGGGTTCGCCGCGGTCGACGCGGCGTGGGCGGTCATTCCCATCGGGGACGACGGCGGCGGTGGTGGTGACGACGGCGGTGGAGGCGGCGGCGGTGGAGGCGGTGGAGGCGGTGGTGGTGGTGGCGGCACCGGTGGTGGCGGCGGATCCCAGCCTCCGCTGGGAGGCTCGGGGCCCGGCTTCGACACCCAGACCGTTCACCCCGCCGGCCTCTGCGCCGACATCAACATCCTGACCAACCAGGCCACGCCCGATTACTCCGGTCTAACCGGAGCGTGCGACGTCCCGTTGGCCGCTTCGGTGCCGACCGTCCCCGGCGGCGACTGCTCCGGCTCGCCCGGGGAGCTCGACCGTCCGCCCGGGATGGCCGACCCCAACGGGGTCTTCCCCCTCGGCTACATCGCTCCCGGCTACGTCTACGCGCCCACGTCCTTCGGTGAGAACGTCGAGAGCCCGGCGCGGCGGCGCACCGTCAACGACCCACAGCCGTCGGTGCCCCCGCAGCCCGACGACACGTTCGTCACCGACGTCGCCGGCACCGGTCTCCGCTACGCCTACGCCGGAGACTTCCGGACCCGGGAGGCCAACGGCCGGGAGGAGTTCCTGGTCTGTGCCCATGTGGGCACGAACAAGCCCGACTTCGCCCTGACGCCGTTCGCCTCGACCACGCCGGCCCACCCGGCCACCATCGCCCCGACGGTGATCGTCAGCGATGCGCTGGGTCACACCTCGACCTACACCCTGGACACGCCGGGTCTGACCGACTCAGTGCTGGCCCACTACGACGGCGAGTCCGGCGAGAACCGTGAGGGCTACCTCCGCATGTGGATCCCGTTCGAGCCACTGAACGGGTCGGCCTCGCTCACCGCACCGGGGTTCCAGGTCCGGGTGGAGATCCGGGGCACCGCAGCCCTGCCGGGCACCGGGACCACGTCGGTCATGGGGGCCGACGAGGTGCAGGTCCATCTCGGCCGGGCGCCGGTGGCGGCGAACGCGGTGGTGGACAACGCGGTCGGCCTCGCCCTCGACCAGGGAATCGTTCGGGATGTTCCCAGCGATCCGGGTCCCGACGACCTCCAATCCGTGATCGATGCCGAGCTGCGCCAGCAGCTTCCCGACGCCTTCGCCGACGTGGGCGAGGAGAACTTCACCGAAGAGTGGGAGTTCGATCCGTTCAGCGGTGGGGTCCTCAAGACCGATGCCCGCCTGAACAGCGTCTCGTTCGACGGCGGGCTCAGCGACCTGTTCATCTTCCCGCACACCGACGTCAACGGCGTGCAGATCGGCAACGAGTCGGAGCTGGTGGGCAACATCAAGGGGTCGGCGTGGATGTCCCTGCGGCTCTGGCCCCGGGCCATCGGGCTCGTGACCATCTCGAGCGGGCACTGTGACGTGGAGTTCCGGTCCGACGACGCGGGCGCGGTCCTGTCCGCCCGCCTGCCGCTGGTGGACGGCGGAGCCCGACCCAGCGTCGACCTTCGCTTCCGTGGGGCCCACGCCCTCGAGAACCACCTCTACGTGACCGGCACTCTGCAGACCTATTACCTAGGTATCCCTATCGAGCGCGACTGCAGTGCCTACGCCGACGACATGCTCACCGGCCTGGAGCGCAAGCTGGGATCGAAGATCATCGAGACCGTCAACGACCCCCAGACCAACCAGGATCTCCGCGAGGCCATCGGTCCGGCGCTGACCCAGGCGACGCAGAGCCTGGACCTCCAGTCCGGGCCCTTCGCCCAGGTCGACGTGGTGACCGAGAGCGGCGGCGGCTTCCGGCCCCTCGACTGGCACTACGTGCCGACCACGACCGACGACGAGCTCGGCGACCAGATCCTGATCTGGGAGCAGGGCATCGACGCCGCCGCCAGCGGAGCGATCGCCGACCAGGGGGGAACCCGGTTCCCCTACTCGGCCCGGCCCGGCGATCCGGCCACGGTGCTCACCTCGACCCACGGGCGGACCCGTCCCGACGGATCCTCTTTCGATGTGGGCGCCATCGTGAACGGTGCCTCGGTAAACCAGTTCGCCCGAGCCCTCACGGCCGGTGCCAGTGACAGCAGCGGTTTGCTCGACATCATCACCGACAGCTCCGGGGTCCCGGTCAAGGTCAACCCGTCCTCGTCGCTGCAATACATGCCCACGGTCCCGGCCGGATGGCCGACCGGCGGTTCGGTCCAGGTCTACCTGCCTTCGCTGCGGGTGTCCCAAGACGCCTTCCTGGAGGCATCGACCATGGCGACCGACGTCTACGTGGGCGCCGATGCCAGCATCGACACGTCGACCAACCAGGTCGTGTTCTCCCCGAGCACCTCGGTGCGCAGTCGGTTCCTCCACCTTGGTCCGACCCTCAACAGCGCCGTCGACCACGACCCGCAAGGCCGCGACGCAACGCACATCGAGCAGGTGGCCGTGGCGATCGCCGACGCGGTGCCGTCCCGGGTCAAGGACATGCTGGCGGCGATCGCCATCCCCAACTTCTCGAAGCTCCTGGTCAACGAGGGGTTGCCCAACATGGTGCTGAGTCACCTGTCGATGGGCACGGTGGACGGAGCCAACCTGGGCGTGTTCGCTGACGTCGACCCCAACCCGGGACACGTCGACGTCTCCATCGACTGGGATGGGAGCCTCAATCCCACGGCCCACGTCACCACCTCGGGGTTTCCCCAGGCCGGCAGGACCACGGTCACCTGGGACATCACCGACGGGGCAACGGGCCAGGTCATCCTCCACGAGACCAGGACCACCGACAGCGGGGATGCGGGGAGCTCGTTCGCCATCGACGGGTCGCTGCTCCAGGAGTTCGTCTACGAGCCGTGCGAGGGCCTGCGCTGGATACGGGTCATCGCCACCGCCACGGTGACCCGAGGCGGCGTCACCAGCCAGGGCACCGGCGACGACATCTCCTACTTCCAGGGAGCGCCGATCTGGACCGCGGACCGGTGCGGGGGCCAGCCATGACGTGACCTAGTCCGAGATCGCTGGGGGCGCGCCCCCTGGCCCGCAAGACGGGATCCGCCAGCCCAGATCCCGCCCCGGGCCAGGGGGCGCTTTGCGCCGTTCTGTGACCTGTATGCCGCGGCCCAGCGCGGCATACAGGTCACAGAAGGCCGGTGGCCCGGTGGCTCAGCGCCGGGTGGCGGTGGGAGGGCCGGCCGAGCGGCGCAGCCGGGCCCGCAGCTCGTCGGTGGCCGGTTCCGGTTCCAGTTCGTCGCTGGCCAGGCGGTGGGCCAGGTTCTGGTAGCGCCCGTTGGCCGCCTCGGGGCTGCCCAACCAGGCCTCCAGCTCCATCGCCGCCCGCACCAGAGCTTCGTTGACCGGACAGGCCTTGAGCCCTTGATCCACGGCCCACAACGCCTCGGCGTAGGCGTCCTCGCCGCGGCTGGTGCACAGCTTGGCCATCAGCAGCGCGGCATCGATCACGGGCTGCTCGACCCGGTCGATCACCCGATAGGCGGACGCCCACTCGGTCAGGCCCTGACCCAAAGCCCCGCTGCGGAACGCCACCGCCTCGATCTGGGCCAGATGGGCGTGCAGCAGATCCACCGCCAGATCCGCGTCCTGCGCCGCGACCGCATGGGCGTGCTCCAGGGCGTGATGCAACAGCTCGGCGTCGGTCACCACATCCGGCGACAGGCGGTACCGGCCGACCGGGTCGTCCTGGGCGAGCGACAGCATGTCGGCCCCGCCCAGCACCTTGCGGGTCCCGTAGAGCAGCTTGTTGACCGTCGCCAGGGCGACCGGCCGATCCCACCACAGGTGGTCACGCACATCGGTGGCGCTGGCGGCTCGGCCCGACAAGGCCAGATAGGCCAGCAATTCCGGCCCTCGCAGCGTGTTCTTGTTCGGAACGTCGGGGTTCTCGCCGTGGCGGAAGGAGATGATCTGTCCGTCGCGGGTCTCGACCTGATGGTCGGCGAAGATCCGCACGCAATAGCGCCACGGCGGCTCCTCGTACGGGCCGATCTCATCGGTGGCCACGGGGGCGGGACGAGGTGGACCGGGGGTGGGACGGTCGGGCTCACGCTCGAGCATCTGGGCCACCCGATCCAGGTCCTCCCGGGCCAGCCGGGCCGCGGTGACGGTGATCCCGAGACGGGGGATGTGGGCCCGTCCGTCGTCGGTCACCACCAGCCGGGTCGCACCCGGACCCAGAGGGCCGACCGCGACCACGGCCACACCGCGTCCACCCGGGGTGGCGGCGATGGCCAATCGTTCCAGCAGCACCGGATCAGCCGGTTCGGCCCCGCCGTAAGCCACGACGGTCACGAACAGGCCGTCCCGCTCGACGCCCTGGGCTCGGGCCGCCGCGGTCGACCGCAGCCCCTGGCGGTCGAGGAACGCCCCGGTGTCCTCGGCTGTGCGCTCGAACCGGTGCACCAGGTCCTGGTCGAGGTGGTCGACGGTCACCACCCCCTGGTCGGCGACCACCGGGGACAACCGGTCCATGCCGATGACGGTGAGGTCGACCAGCGGCTCGCCGGCCGGCTGCAGGGACAGCTCGGCCACCATCGACTGGGCCAGCTCGGCCCCCACCACCGGATCGCCGGCCAGCTCGACCGCGCCCAGGCTCTCGATGTCGACGAACACCCACTCGTCGGCGTCGGTGCGACCCAACACCGTGAGGGTGTCGAGGACGGAACTGGCGTGCTCGAACCCGGGGGCGGCGCCGAGGTCGTCGATGTAGAGGTCCCAGCGGTCCGACGGCGGCCCCACCACGAACGGCGCGACCGGCAGGGCCGGTTCGGCGAAGTAGACCGCGGCGGTGCGGA
>DASXTK010000016.1:0-2548 GCA_036505485.1 Acidimicrobiales bacterium | reverse complement strand
TGATGGGCTACCCCTGCGTGCGGCTGGCCGGCAGGTTCCTGGCGTCCTATGACGACAAGGCCAGCTGCCTGATCGTGAAGCTGCCTCGAGAGCGGGTCACCGAGCTCGTCAAGAACGGCGACGGCGACCCGTTCGCCCCCGCCGGCAAGGTCTTCCGAGAGTGGGTGTCGATCCCTGTGGTCGACCGGAGCCTGTGGCAGACGGTGCTCGCCGAGGCCGTCGACTTCGCACGGAAGGGGCTGGCCGAATAGCGCCGGGCCGACATCGGCTCAAGGACATACGGCGACCCTCGCCGTTGCGACTTGATCCCGTCTCAGAAGGGTCATCCGAAACGACAGGCAGGCATCCCGGATCGGTTGCCGGCCGGTTAGGCCGAAGTTACGGGTCCTCTGAGTACTGACTCCCGTGTCTGACCTGCAAGAACGGGCGGTTGTCGGCGTAAAAGTGTAGCCAGTAATACACGGCGTGGCGGCTAGTATCCGTGCCAGGGGAGCGCCTACTGTGGTTGGCATGGGTAGGCAGTCAGGTGCGATGCATGTAGCCACTGTGACGAGTCGTCGGGTGGACAAGGAGGGCAGGCAACGCGAGTACCAGAGTCACCTGGTGCGCCGCACGTTCCGCGAGGGCGGGAAGGTCAAGCACCAGACCCTGGCCAACATCACCGCGCTGCCGCAGGCCGCGATCGAGGCGATCCGAGCCACCCTGCGCGGGGAGCAGGTGCTCCCGGCCGGGCAGGCGATGCAGATCACCCGCGCGCTGCCGCACGGGCACGTGGCCGCGGCCTGGGCCCAGGCCAAGGCCCTCGGGCTGCCCGGGCTGTTGGGCCCGCCCGGACGAAACCGGGATCTGGCGGTCGCCCTGGTGATCGCCCGGGTGCTCAAGCCCGGTTCGAAGCTGGCCACCACTGGCTGGTGGGCCGACACCACCCTGGGTGTCGACCTGGACGTGGCCGACGCGTCGACCGATGAGGTGTATGCGGCGATGGACTGGCTGCACTCTCGTCAGGACAGCATCGAGGCCAAGCTCGCCGCCCGGCACCTGGCGCCCGAGGTGAACCCGGGCCGGATGGCGCTGTTCGACCTGTCCTCCTCCTGGATGGAGGGCAGCCACTGTCCGTTGACCGCGCGCGGGTATTCCCGGGACGGCAAGAAGGGCAAGGCGCAGATCGAGTACGGGCTGCTCACCGACCCCGCCGGGCGGCCGGTCGCGATCCGGGTCTTCCCCGGCAACGCCGGTGACCCGACCGCGTTCCAAGAAGCCGTGAGGCTCGTGCGGGACAAGTTCAAGCTGGCCACGATGGTGATGGTCGGCGACCGCGGAATGATCACCAGCGCCCGCATCGAGGCCCTCCGCGAGGCAGGCGACCTGGGCTGGCTGACCGCGCTCCGTGCACCCGCGATCGCCAAGCTGGCCGCCGACAACCAGCCGCTGCAAATGTCGTTGTTCGACGAACAGGACCTCGCCGAGATCCACCACCCCGACTACCCCGGCGAGCGGCTCATCGCCTGCCGCAACCCAGCCCTGGCCGGCGAACGTGCCCGCAAACGCACCGCCCTGCTCGAGGCCACCGAGAAGGTGTGTGCCCCCCTCATCACCTCCGTCGCGGACCGCAGACTCCACGGCGCGGCCAAGATCGGGGTCAAGGTCGGCAGGATCATCGACAAGTACAAGATGGCCAAACACTTCGACGTGACCATCACCGACACCACCCTGGCCATCACCCGCAACACCGAGCAGATCGACGCCGAGGCCAGGCTGGACGGGATCTACGTGCTCCGCACCAGCGTGCCCGCAGGCGACCTCGACGCCGCCGGCGTGGTCCTCGCCTACAAGAACCTCGCCCACGTGGAACGCGACTTCCGCTCCATCAAGGTCGACGACCTCGACCTGCGCCCGGTCTACCACCGCCTCGAGGACCGGGTCCGCGCGCACGTGCTGATCTGCATGCTCGCCGCCTACCTGACCTGGCACCTGCGCCGCACCCTCGCCCCGCTGACCTACGCCGACCAACACCCACCCGCACGCGTCAACCCCGTCGCGCCCGCCACCCGGTCCACGGCCGCGGCCCGCAAGGCCTCCCGCCACACCGACGACCACGACCAGCCGGTCCGGTCCTTCCGCAGCCTGCTGGACCACCTGGCCACCCTGACCCGCAACGACGTCCGCGTCACCGGAACCGAGCACACCGTGCCGATGCTCGCCGAACCCACCCCCACCCAGCAACGCGCCTTCGACCTCCTCAACCAGCCACCCCCGCTCACCCTGAAGTAGCCAGACAACACATCCCCCAAAAACCGTGAACCCCCTGCTCAACAGGGGGTTCACGCTTCTTCAGCGGCCGTAACTTCGGTCTAGTGCCCTTCGAAGACCGGCTTCTCCTTCGCAACGAAGGCTGCCACCGCCCCACGGTGGTCCTCGGTCTTCCCGGTCAGGTCCATCATCTGTCCCTCGAAGGTCAGCGCCGACTCGAAGTCGCTCGCCGCGCTGTTGTTCACCGCTCGCTTGATCGATCCGTAGGCCACGGTCGGGCCGGCGGCCAGCCTGCCGG
>DASXTK010000015.1:0-1571 GCA_036505485.1 Acidimicrobiales bacterium | reverse complement strand
GCCACACCCGAGCGCGGAACACGTTGACCCGCAATGGTCCGCCGGCCGGGGCGGTGAACACCAAAGCCTCTGGGTCGCCCAGCGCTGCCAAGTGGGCGGCCAGCTCGTCGACGACGAATCTCGGCAGCCCGATCGTGCGACGACTGGCTCGGGTCTTGGGTGGCCGGCGCCGACCATAGCCCACCTAGCGGCGGCTTCGAAGAAGGTGGAGCAGGACTCATCGCTAGTGCCTGGGTCGGGGATGTTTGCTCGTTGCTGACGAGACCGACTTTCGGGCCTATGGATTCGTCCAACTCCCGGGTATTCTGCTGCTCTGACTCGCTGATGCCGCACCTGGGTGGTCAGTGGGGAGTCGATGAGCAATGGTGTGGCGGTTCAACCCGGCTCCGGGCTGGCCTCCTGCCCCACCGGGATTCGTGCCACCGCCGGGCTGGCGACCCGATCCATCTTGGCCGCCTGCTCCCCCAGGATGGCGGTTCTGGGTGTGGGTGCAGGATGCCGCCGATATCCCACCGGCTCCCGACCGCCAACCCACCGATCACAAGCCAGCCGACGAGGCCGCGGAGGCGGCGATACAGGCCGAACCAGTCGAGCAGGTGACAGCCGACGAGCCGCGCGATCTCGCGCGGCTGGCGCCCCATCCACGGCGGCTTGTGGCGTTCCTGGTGGACTGGGCCGGTGTTGCCCTATCGTTTGGGGCGGCAGCGCTGCTAGGCGAGCTCCAGGCGCCGGACCTAGCCCAGTTCACGCTGGTCACCGTAGCCGTGGCGTTCGGTATCGCCCTGGCCGTGGTGCCTGGGCTTTCGGTGTGGCTGACCGGAGGGCAGACCATCGGCAAGGCGCTGTTCGGCCTGACCGAGCGCCGCATCGAAGGCGCCAGGCCGAAGGCGACCTTGGGCGGCCTGGCCTGGGCGGTGGGCCGGCGCTCCTGGGGCTATCTGGTCATCGACGTGCTCGGCATCGGGGCGCTCGCCGCGCTGGTGTCGCCCCGGCGTCGATGCCTGCATGACCTTGCCTTCGGCAGTGAGGTCGTCTACACCGGCCAGACTGATCCTGCCCAGGCGGGGTGGGAGGCGCGGGGACGTGCCTTCGTGGAAGCCCTCCAGTCGGGCCTGGAGCGGAACCGGGAGCGCTTCGGGTGGGCGCTGCTCTTCTGGGACTGGCAGACCAAGCTCGTGGTGCGGGTGGCCAAGGTGGTGTTCGGGGTCGCCGCCGTGGTGTTCGTCATCCTCCGGTTGGTCAAGCCGGCGGCCGCCGCCGGCCGCGCGGTCAACACCACCCCTGTGGCCGAAACGCCGCCCGCCACCGCACCGTCCACCCCGGTCAGCATCGGCCTGTGGGCGGGCAGCGCGGCCGTCACCGGGGCCGTCATCGCGTTCGCTGCCTCGGCGCTCGGCCCGCCCCCGCTCGCGGGCCTCAATGTCGTGTTCTCGTTCGAAACGGTCGGGCAGCCCAAGACCTCTGAGATCTATCTGATGAAGGCGGACGGCAGCGACCCGACGAAGCTGACCTCCAACCAGGCTGAGGATAATCAGCCAGACCTGTTCCACGACCGGCGCATCGTGTTCACG
>DASXTK010000014.1:0-1960 GCA_036505485.1 Acidimicrobiales bacterium | reverse complement strand
CCACGGGCCCGGCCCTCGCGTCAGCGAACACAGGAGTAGCCTTCACGGTTTATGCCTCGTGACCGGGACCGCCCCCCGCCGCGCGCCGCGCACTCTCGGCGGTCCGGGCCCTCACGTCCGGGGACCACGACCTGGGACCGGCCTCGCCGCCCGGCGGGTGGCAACGGCTGGGACTCCGAGCCTCCGCCCGACCCGAGTGGTCGGCGGCCCCCCCGTCGTCCCGGGACCATCGAGGCTCCGCCTCGGCCCCCCCGTCGCGGCAGCTCGGGCGGGCCACCGCCATCGGGCCGGAACGGATACGGGGACCGGCGCGTAGAGAACGGTATGACCCGACCGTCACGGAATTCGCGACGCTCCTGGCTGCAACGGATCCTGTTGGGCCTGGGTGTGATCGTGGTGCTGGGATCACTGACCGGTGCCGGGGGTGCGGTCTGGTTCATGCGCAAGATCGGCAACATCGAGCGCATCAACAACCTGTCCGTCGATGCAGTCCCGGCCGGCGAACCCAGCAACTACCTGGTGGTCGGTAGCGACACCCGGGCCAACACCGACGGTTCCTATGGCGAGGTCAGCGGGCAGCGCAGCGACACGATCATGATCGTGCGGCTGGACCCGGAGACCAAGCAGGCGGCGGTGCTGTCGCTTCCCCGTGACCTGATGGTGCCCATCGCCGGGCGGCCCTCGGGCGAGCTGGACAAGCTCAACTCGGCCTACGCCGAGAGTCACCAGACCCTGGTCGACACCATCCGGCTCAACTTCGGGATCGAGGTCAACCACTACGTCGTCGTCGACTTCGTCGGGTTCCAACGGCTCGTCGACGCGGTCGGCGGGGTGCCCTTCTACCTCGACCGGGCCATCAAGGACGACAACTCCGGCCTGTTCGTGGAGGAGCTGGGCTGCGTGACCCTCGGCGGCGATCAGGCTTTGGCCTATGCCCGCTCCCGTCACCTCCAGTACATGACCCCGGACGGCTGGAGCCGGGAGGATCCCATCGCCGACCTGGGCCGGATCCAACGTCAGCAGGTGTTCATCCGCACCGCGCTGGCCAAGGTCCTGGGGCAGATCAAGCACAACCCGCTCAAGCTGACCGAGCTCATCAACATCGGGGTCGACAGCGTGTCGCTCGACCCCGAGACCGATCCGTTCGATCTGGCCGACCAGTTCTCGGGCTTCGACATGAGCGCGATGGAGAGCTACTCCCTGCCGGTCGTCGACCTGGTGCCCGAGGTGTCGGTCACCACCGATACGGTGCACGCCGAGCCGATCCTCAACATCTTCCGGGGGCTGGACCCCAGTGAGGTGGCACCGGGTCTCATCACCGTCAACGTGCTCAACGGCACCGGGACGCAGGGTCAGGCCAACGACGCCGCCGCAGCGTTCCAGGCCGTCGGGTTCACGATCGGGGAACGGTCGAACTTCCCCAACTCGCCGCTGGCCCAGACCACCGTGTTCCACCGTTCCGACGAGGAGAACCTGGGCTTGCGGGTGGCACGGCACATCACCGGTGGAGCGGTGCTCGCGGTGGACGACGTCAATCTGTCGCCTGGGCAGGTGACCGTGGCCACCGGGACCGACTTCACCACCGTCCACATGCAGCCGACCCCGCTGGACCAGATGCCGAACAACGCCCCGGCCCCCGCCGAGGGGACCACGGACACCACCGTCGCACCGCCGCCACCACCTCCCCCCGACACCACCCCCACCACCAGCTCCGACTACACCATCGGCGCCATCCCCGACGGCGTCGACTGCGGCTAGCGGCTGTTGCGGCGTTGGGTGCAACGAAACCGAGGCGGCCAAGCCAGCCCCGGAGGGCCTGGCTTCGTCTCAGTGTGTTCGCGACCTTGACCGCCCTCGGTGTTCGGTGGCGGGTCCTTCCCGAAATTGAGGCGTTTCTCGCGCTTATAGCGCGCCAAACGCCTCAATTTCGGCCATCGACCGCGGTGGGCGGTCAAGGGAC
>DASXTK010000013.1:0-18711 GCA_036505485.1 Acidimicrobiales bacterium | reverse complement strand
CCTGATCGGACTGTTGGGCCTGCTCGTCGCCATGGACAAGGTGCACCTGGTCATCCTCTACGTGGCCGCGTTCCTGCTCGGGACCGCCGAGACGTTGTTCGACAACGCCTCCCAGGCGCTGATGCCGTCGCTGGTCGACCGGAGCGCCCTGGAGACCGCCAACGGACGGCTCTATGCCGCCGAGATCGTGACCAACCAGTTCATCGGTCCCCCGCTGGGCGGATTCCTGTTCGCCGCGGCCGCAGCCACCCCGTTCCTGCTCGATGCCGGGTCGTTCATCGGCGCCGCGATCCTGGTGGCGCTCATCCCCGGCACCTTCCGGGTCGTACAGCCGCGCACCGAGACCGACGGCAGCCCCACTGAGGCAGTACGCCATCGCATCCGGACCGACATAGCCGAGGGCCTGCGCTGGCTGTGGGGCCACCGGTTGCTGCGGAGCATCGCCATGGCCCTCGGGGTGACCAACCTGCTCAACGCGGCCGGCATGGGCGTGATGGTGCTGCTGGCCCAGGACGAGCTGGGCCTGGGCTCGGCCGGCTACGGCGTGCTGCTGACCGCCGGCGCCATCGGCAGCGTGGCCGGCGGTCTGGTGGCCAGCCGGATCTCGGTGCGCTGGGGCCCGGGTCCGACCCTCATCGGCTGCCTGGTGATGATGGGCCTCCAGGATCTGGGGATCGCGCTGGCGTCGTCGGCCTGGCTGGCCGGCACTGCGCTGGTGCTGGGTGGGGTCAGCGCCGTGACCTGGAACGTGCTCACGGTGTCGTTGCGGCAGTCGATCATCCCCGACCGGCTCCTGGGCCGGGTCAACAGCGCCTACCGGTTCCTCGGCTGGGGAGCCATCCCCGTCGGAGCCCTCGTGGGCGGGGTGCTCGCCAACGCCTTCGGACTGAGAGCGCCGTTCTTCGTCAGCGCGGTCGGGAACGTTGTGCTGGCCGCGCTCCTGGTCGGGGCGGTCAACACCCGCTCCATCGAGGACGCCCGGGCCCAGGCCACCGCCAACTAGATGAGAAATCCAAGGGGCTCAGTGCCGGGTCAGTCCCAGCAGAAGCAGAACAGGTGGCCCACGGGGTCCACCCACACCCGCCAGTTGCCGCCGGGCTGCAGCTCGTGCTTGCGCGCTCCGAGGGCGAGCACCTTCTGCTCGGCCGCGTCGAGCTGGGCCTCCTCGACCGTGACGTCGAGGTGGAACTGCTGGGGCCGGTCCGGTTCGGGCCAGGTCGGTGGCTGGTAGTCCGGGGACAGTTGGAAGCTCAGCAGCACGGTGTCGCCGTCACGCAGGCTGACCCACTCCTCGTCGGCGTAGGTGATGTCACCCCCGACGAGCTCCCGGTAGAACTCGGCCAGCCCACGAGGCTCTGGGCAGTCGAGCACGACCGCTCGCATCTTTGCGATTCCAGGCATGGAGCCCATGTTGCCCTAGACAGGACGCAGCCCGACAGGATCCGGTGTCAATGAGCGCTTTGGAGCGGTCCGGTGCACCTGCGATGTGGTCGCCAGGTCACCGCTTGGAGTAAGTCATCTAGCTCGGGGCGCGGGCCGCCCGGACCATCGGCGCGACCGGGCTGTACTCGAGCCAGCGAGGTAGGCCGCGGACGATCCACCGAGGGCCGCTCAGCTCGATCGAACCCTGACGCACGGCGTCGAGCAGATCGATCTCGCCCTCCCACACCCGGTAGAGAGTGGCGAGATCGGAGGCGAGGACGGCATCGACCTCGAAGCCCGGATCGGCGTAGCAGACCGACGCATCGCCGGGCTCGATGACCAGCCAGAACAGCCGTCTGTGGTCGGTCACCTCGACCTGGACCACGGCTCGGCGGGTGACCTCGCTGGTGTCGATGCGGCCGTGCAGCCACCACATCAGCACCTCGGGATCCAGTTCCTCGGGCCGCGGATCGCCAAAGGCGTGGCGCGCCCCCCATTCGGCCAGCCCGAACACCAGCGGCTGCAGATCCTCGCCGGCCTGGGTGAGCTCGTAACCGTCGTCGGTCCGACGGATGAGACCCGCGGCCGCGAGCTGGCGGAGCCGGCGGGACAGCAGGTCCCGGGAGATGCCCGGCAGGCCCCGGGCCAGCTCGTTGAATCGTCGGTTGCCGACCAACATGTCTCGCAGGATCAGCAGCGTCCAGCGGTCCCCTATCACCTCGACCGCTCGCACGATCGGGCAGTACTGGGCGTAAGTGCGCATGTCAGGAGTGTCGCGCACAGAACCACACCGGTTCAGTTCCTGTACTACCGGCGCCGGTGAGATCTCCTTAGCCTCGACCCCGCACAAGCATTCCCAGGCTCAAAGAACGGCGGAACCCATGACATCGTCAACCCTCAGTAGTACTTCGACGACCTCACCCAACGGCACTGAAGCTCCGACGACGACACACCCCGCGGCCCAACGGCCCGACGACGCCGAGTTCGTGGAGTTGGCTCGGACCATCGGTGCGGTCGCCGCGGCCCACGCCGAGGAGCACGACCGCGACGCCAGCTTCGTCGCCCCGGCCTACGCCGCCATGCGGGAGCACGGCTACCTCAAGCTGCCGGTGCCCACCGAGCTGGGCGGGCTCGGGGCCACCATCCGCCAGGTCTGTTACGCCCAAGCCGAGCTCGCCCGTCACGACGGCGCCACCGCGCTGGCGGCGGCCATGCACCTCTACAACACATTGGCCCAGGTGTTCCGGCGGGATCACGGAGCGGCAGATGCCGAGGGCGTCCTGCGCCGGGTCGCCACCGAGGACCTGGTGATCGCCACCAGCGGGGGGTCCGACTGGCTGTGGCCGACCACGGTGGCGGAGCCCGACGGCGACGGCTTCCGGGTGAGTGGACGCAAGGCGTTCTGCAGCCAGTCGCCCGCCGCCGACGTGATCACCACCTGCGCGGTGCTGGGCGAACCGGGCGACGGCGCCGAAGTCCTCCACTTCGCGGTCCCGCTCGGCGCCGACGGCGTGAGCCTGGTCGAGACCTGGGACACCATGGGCATGCGGGGAACCGCCAGCCACGATCTCGTCTTCAGCGACGTTCACGTGCCCGGCGAGCGCATCGTGGGTCGTCGGCCCTGGGGCGAGTTCGGCGGACCGCTGAAGGTGGCGGGCATCCACTTCGCTCCGGTGGGCGGAGCGACCTACTACGGCATCGCCGCCGGCGCCCGCGACGTGGCGGTCACCGAGGCCGCGGCCAAGTTCCGGGGCACCACCGCCTATGCCGAGCTGGCTCGGGTGCAACGGCAGGTCGGGCTGATGGACGCCAAGCTGCGGGTGGCCTGGTGGGCCTTGATGGGATCCCTGGATCAGATCGGCGACGACTTCGCCGCCGACGGCGCCACCCTGGCCACGGTCATGCTCGCCAAGCGCGAGGCCGTGACCAGCGCCATCGAGGTGGTCGACCTGGCCATGGACGTCCTGGGTGGACGGTCCTACCTCCGCCGTTCCCCGCTGGAACGGGCCTACCGCGATGTCCGGGCCGGCACGTTCCACCCGCTCAACCCGGAGATCACCCTCACCTACGCCGGCAAGCTGGCGCTCGGAGGCTCCGACGCCACCGAATGACGGGTGATCAGTAGTCGGGGCCGAACTTCCGCACCGCCTGTGCGACGGCATCCCAGGTCGACGAAGCGCGGCCCGTCCCGGCGGCCAGGTCGGGAAGATCGGCGAGGGCGCGCTCGATGGCGGCGGCCAACGACACCGGGTCACCAGGGGTGGCCAAGGTGCCGTTGACGCCGTCGACGATCACCTCCTCGATCCCCCCGACAGCCGAGCCGATGGCCGGGCGCCCCGCCGCCAGGGCCAGCGGCAGGATCCCCGAACTGCTGGCGCTGCGGTACGGCAGCAGTACGGCGTGGTGCTCGTAGAGGAGCCGGGTTACCTGGGCATCATCCAGGTAACCCGGCTGCAGGGTCACCTGGCCGTCCAACCCCAGCTCGTTGACACGGTCACGCCACCGGCCGACCGGTTCCCAGAACTCGCCGGCCACGGTCAGCTCCGGCCGCAACCCTCTGGCGGCGAGGAGCGCGAGGGCGTGGAGGGCGACGTCGAGTCCCTTGTACCGACGCACGAAACCCAGCAGCACCAGCCGGGGTGGGTCGGCCTCGGGCAGCGGGCAGCAGGCGATGTCGAGGTTCGGGGGGTGGGCAACAACGACGGTCTCCAGCTCGGGGATCATCCGGGCCAGATCGTCGGCCACCGACCGGGCGTGCGTGACGGCGCCGTCGCAGGCCGCCAGGGTCCAGCGGGTCAGCTGCTGGTGCCAGGGCAATGGTTCATGGGGCACGGCGTTGTGGACCACGGCCACGCGTCGGGCTCCGCCGCGCCCAGCCAGAGCCAGGATCACGCGGTACGGGAGGGCATGGAACGGAGTGGTCCAGGCCAGCACCACTAGATCGCTGCGGGCGGCGATGCTTCCGGCGCGCCACCAGGACAACGGATCCCACCAGCGCAGGCCGAAGCGCGCTCCGGCTAGATGGCCGCACACGGCGTTCCGCTGGGCCCGGCGGAACAGCAGCCTGGGGTACTGGTGCTGCCACGACAGCACGGTCACCTCGGCCTCTTCGCCCAGCGCCTCGACCAGACGCGTCGCGTGTTGGGCGGTTCCGCTGCACAGCGGCGGGACCGGTCCCACGAAGACGATCTGAGCGACAGGCAAAGGCACATGCTCCGGGGATTTGGCGGGCGTGATGTTACTGCGCGTGCCGGTACCCGCTGGCGCTCGCGCGCTGAGCGCGAGCTGACGGGTCTGGCTACGGTCCCGGCCCATGGGAGAACCGGTCCGGCTGGCGGTCGTCGGGGCCGGATCGCGGGGCACCACCTACAGCCACCATGCCGTGCAGAGCGGCCGGGCCAAGGTCGTGGCCGTGGCCGAACCGGTGCCGGCGCGGCGGGCCGCGTTCGCCCAGCGGTTCGGGGTTCCGGCCGCGGCCGTCTTCGACGGTTGGGAAGCTCTGGCCGCGGTGCCCCGGCAGGCCGATGCCGCTGTCGTCGCCACCCAGGACCGACTGCACGTCGCCCCCGCGCTCGCGCTCGCCGAGCGGGGCTATCACGTGCTGCTGGAGAAGCCCATCGCCCCGACGTTGGCGGAAGCGGAACGGATCGTCGAAGGCGCGGAGCGAGCCGGCATCGTCCTGACGGTGTGCCATGTCATGCGCTACACGGGCTACACCCGTCGGCTGATTGCGCTCATCGGCGAGGGCGCGGTCGGCGAGATCGTGTCGGTCGAGCACCTCGAACCCGTCGGGTGGTGGCACTTCGCCCACTCCTACGTCCGGGGGAACTGGCGCCGGGAGGACGAGGCCAGCCCGATGCTGCTGGCCAAGTCGTGCCATGACATCGACTGGCTCGGCTACGTCATCGGCCGGCGGGTCCGGCGGGTGGCGTCGTTCGGCGGGCTGTACCACTTCCGGCCCGACCAGCGTCCGGCCGAGGCCGCCGACCGCTGCCTGGACTGCTCGCTGGAGCCAACCTGCCCGTACTCGGCACCCCGGCTGTACCGGGCCGCGCTGCGCCGCCGAGGTTCGGGCGCCGCGGCGGCGGTGGACAACCCGTCGGACTGGCCCTTGTCGGTGATCACCGACGACCCCAGCCCCGACGGCGTCGAGCGGGCCCTGCGGTCCGGTCCTTACGGGCGGTGCGTCTACGGCTGCGACAACGACGTCGTGGACCACCAGGTGGTGTCGCTGGAGTACGACGGCGGGGTGACCGCGTCGTTCACCATGACCGCCTTCACGCCGCTGGAGGATCGCAAGACCAGGATCTTCGGCACCCACGGGTTCATCGACGGCGATGGCCGGCGGTTCCGTCTGGTCGACTTCCGCAACGGTCGCGACGAGATCCACGACGTCGACGGCCAGGGCGACGCCAGCGCCGCGGGCGGACATGGCGGCGGCGACGCCGGCGTGGTCGAGGCCTTTCTCGACGCCGTTGCCCACGGCGACCCGGGTGCGGTGCTCACCGGACCCCGCGAGAGCTTGGAGTCCCATCGCATCGTCTGGGCCGCCGAGCAGGCCCGCCTCACCGGAACTGTCGTGTCGCTGGACTAGAGCGTGTCCTGCGAATCATGGCGCACGCCTCTCGTCTCTTGCCGCCGCCAGCCTGCGGATGACGCCGCTCGCCGCACCGGGCCGACATTGAAACCGCTGGGGGGTTCCTGCGTCGTCCCGGCACGCCGAGCGACGCCGTCCGGGGCTGCGGCAATCAGGATGCAGATCCGCACACCGGATTCACAGGACACGCCCTAGTCGCCCACGAGGCCCTGGCGGAGGGCCCAGGCTGCCGCTTCGGTCCGGTTGGCGCACCCGGTCTTGAGCAGGATGGAGCGGATGTGGTTGGCCGCGGTGTGCTGGCTGATGTGCAGCCGCTCGCCGATCTCGCGGTTGGTGCTCCCCTCGGCCAGCAGCGGGAGGATGGCCAGCTCGCGGCGGGTCAGACCGACGCTGGTCCGGACCGGATCCCCAAGCAGGACGGTCCCGGTGGACCGACCCGGCCGCGCGTTGGACACCTGGTCCATCAGCTCGGCGGTCTCGGTCGCGAGACGGGCCATGCCGCAGCCCCGGGCCACCTCGTGGCTGGCCCGCAGCATGGCGCCGGCCCGTTCCAGGTCGCCGGCCCGGGCCCGGTGGGCCAGGAACCGACCGTAGGCCGCTTGGGTCCGAGCCAGCCACACCGGCATCCGGGTGCGGCGATCGATCCGCATGGCCTGCTCGAAGTGGGCCTCGGCGTCACGGTCCCGCCCCAGCAGCGCGCTCAGCCCGCCGAGGTAGCGGTCGACCGCACCGTAGGCCGCCAGCAGGTTGCCGACCTGCACGACGAGTCCCCGGGCCGGCACCAGCTCGCGGTAGACGGCCGCGGCGGCGTCGCGGTCTCCGAGCAGGATGCTGGCATCGGCCAGGTAGCTGAGCGAGGCCCACCACAACGAGTCGCGGGGCACGGCTCGGAGCCCGTCGGCCACGAGGTGGTGGAGCTCGTGGGCCGCCTCCTCGTGGAGGCCGAGCTCGGCGTAGAGGACCGCCAGGGCGGGACGCCAAGTGGAGCCGGCCTGGTCGAAGCGGGCGACCGCCTCGACCAGAGGGCGGGCCTCGTCCAGCCGGCCCTGCTCGCGGCGGATGCTGAACATCTGCACCCCGTAACCGCCCGCGGCGTCGTTGCCCGACAGGAAGCCGGCCAGGTCGTCGGCCTCCCCGGCCACCGACTCGGCCTCGGCGAAGCGGCCCTCGCCCAGGGCCAGAAGGGCGTTGGCTTGGAGATCGAGCACCCGGAACAGCGGCTGGCCGATGCGGGCGCTCAGCGACCGGCCATGGGCCGCGATGGCCCGGGCCTCGTCGAGGTCACCGGCCATCACCGCCGCGTACAGGAGCTTGTCGAGTCCGCC
Source organism: Acidimicrobiales bacterium (assembly GCA_036505485.1). Taxonomy (GTDB): domain Bacteria; phylum Actinomycetota; class Acidimicrobiia; order Acidimicrobiales; family VFJN01; genus DASXTK01. The sequence continues at coordinate 11,367 of DASXTK010000013.1, read as the reverse complement.
CAGCTCCCATTCGAGGTCGTTCTCGGCTCGGGCCACCTCGACCAGCTCGCGGGCGTAGAGCCGCAGGGCGTCGATGTTGGCGGGCGTCCAGGGCGTGAACAGCGCCGCGCCGTAAGCCACCAGCAACGAGGTGGGATCACCCAGTTCGCGGGCCGCGGCGATGGTGCTCTCCGCGATCCTCTCGGCCTCCTCGCCCTCCCCGGACAGGGCCAGGGCGCGGCCCAGTCCGGCCTGGACCCGCAGCGCGGTCCCGGGGTCGGAGGCCAACGGGAGGGCGGCCCGCAGGAGCTCACCGGCCACGCCTCCGTGCAGCGCCGCCCGCCAGTTGGCGTCGTCGTAGACCAACGCCGCGGCCACGACGAGGTCGGATTGGTCCAGCGCTCGGGCCAGCTCGGTGGCCTCGATGCAGCGCTCCTGCGCGGCCGCCACGTCGCCCGCTCGCATGCGCGCATCGGCCAGCTCGAGCAGCAGCTCGCAGCGACCGCGGTCGGGCGGGGCCAGCGGCAGCACCGCCTCGTACAGCCGGGCGGCGTCGTCGTAGGCCACCGCTCGGCGGGCCGCGTCGGCGGCCCGGCGTCCCGCGACGACGGCCCGTTCCGGGTCCACCAGCGGCACCGCGGCCAGCGTGTGGTGGGCGATGTCGGCGACAGCCCGGTCGCCCTCGACTCGTTCCAGCGCCGCGGCGATGTCCAAGTGCTGGGCTCGCCGCTCCCCGGCGGGCAGGGCGTCGACGACGGCCCGCCGCACCAGGAAGTGGATGAACCGGTGCTCACCGGGTCCGCCCTCGTCGACGATGTGGGCTCGCACGGCCGGGTCGAGCAGCTCCAGGACTCGGCGGATATCGGTCCCCGAGGCGCTGGCCAACACCGCGAGGGAGAACCGGGTGCCGAGCACCGCAGCCAGGTGCACCAGCTGCCGGGTCTCCTCGGGCAGCCGCTCGAGGCGGGCCCCGACCACCTCCCGGACGCCTTCGGGGCTCGACACCGTGCTCAACGGACGGCCCACCTGCCACCCACCACCGACCTGCACCAGGTCACCCGCGTCGACGAGATGACGCCACAGCTCTCCGAGCAGGAAGGCGTTGCCGCCGGTCTCCTCCGCGAGCAGGTCGACGACGGGCTCCAGAGCCGGCACCACATCCTGACCCGATGCGGCGCGGACGAAGGAGCGGACGCCGTCGCGGTCGAACCCGGGCAGCACCACGCGGGTGACACCGGGATGACGGCGCAGGTCGGGCAGCGCGGCCTTGAAGTCGACGCCGACCTCGGCCGGGGTCGAGCGGTAGGTGGCCACCACGCACACCGGGGCCTCGCCCGGACTGCGGATGACGTGGTCGAGCAGCTCGACGGTGGGTCGGCGGGCCCAGTGCAGGTCGTCCAACACCAGCAGCAGCGGCCGGCGTGACGCCAGCGCGGCCAGGAAAGTGGCCACGGCGCTGAACAGCTGGAACCGCTCGGCTCCCGGATCGTTCGACCGGGCCGCTGCGGGGACTTGTCCGCCTTCCGCACTCAACCGGGGGACCAGGCGCGCCAGCTCGTCGCCCCGGCCCCGCAACAACCAACTCCGGGCCTGCGGGTCGAGGCTGGTCATGAGCTGATCGACCGCCATCGTGAACGGCTCGTAGGGCACGGTGGGCTGCTCGCCGCAGGCGCCGTACATGACCGCGCCACCCCGTTCGTGCACCCAGCGGCTCAACTCGGTCAGCAGCCGGGTCTTGCCCGAGCCGGCCTCGCCCCCGACCAGCACGACCCGCCGACCGCCGGTCGAGGCGAGGGCCCAGGTGTGGGTGAGCAGCTGCCACGCCTCGCGCCGCGGCACGAACGGGAACTCGGCGTCGAGCCCGAGCACCGCGGGCAAAGGCACGTCGAGGGCCGCGGCCGGTGGGTCGTCGAGCGCAGCCGCGGCCTCCACGCAGTCCACCGTCCCCACGCTGCCGGCGGCCACCGGTCCGACCGGGACCCAGTGGAGCCCACCGCTTCGCCCCGGGGGCGGTGCGAGCGCGGCGACGGTCGTGGTGGTGACGATGTGGCCTCCGCCGGCCCGCCGGGCCCGTTCGGCCAGGGCCTCGGCGATGTCATAGGCCGGTCCGGCCCACCAGCCGCTGCTGGTCGTGAGCTCCCCGACCGCCAGGCCGACCGCGGCACCGTCGTCGGCGGCCTCCTGCGCGGCCGCGACCGCGGCGCCCACGGAGTCGAACACGACGACGGTGCGGTCCTGGGCGCGGGACAAGACCTGCCCCTCGCCGCCGGTCCAGCCCGTCTCACCCACGGCGACGAGCACGGTGGCGGTGACCGTCCGCGTGCCGCCCACCGCGGCGACAGTAGTCAATTCTGATCAGTCCGGTCTGAGCGGCGTGCCCGCCCAACAAGGTCAGACCTGGTCATGTGGCTTCCGGAAGGCATCCGTACGGTCCCTGGCATGACCACGACCGAACAGGGAGCCGACGTGCTCACCGAACAGATGCTCGATCGGTTCGACCAGCGGTCCCCCATCAACGACCGCGAGAACCGGTTCTTCCAAGAGGACTTCGACGAACTGCAGACCAGCGGCTACCTCCAGGTGGCGCTGCCCACCGAGCTCGGCGGCTCGGGCCTGTCGCTGATCGAGGTCAACCGCCTGCAGCGGCAGCTCGCCTACCACGCTCCGGCCACCGCGCTCGGGGTCAACATGCACGTCTACTGGGTCGGCATGGCCGCCGACCTGCAGCGCATGGGAGCCTCCGGCGGGGACTGGATCCTGGCCAAGGCGGCCGAGCACGAGATCCTGGCCGCGGGCCACGGCGAAGCCGGCAACGACATACCCGTGCTGATGTCGTCGGCTACGGCCGATCGGGTCGACGGCGGGTGGGAGATCACCGCCCACAAGATCTTCGGCAGCCTGTCGCCGGTGTGGACCTACCTGGGCGTCCACGCGCTCGACACCTCGAACCCGGCCGAGCCGCGGGTGGTGCACGGGTTCCTGCACCGGTCGGCACCGCGCTACCGGATCGAGGAGACCTGGGACGTGCTCGGGATGCGTCCCACCGCCTCGCAGGACACCCTGCTCGACCGGGCGTTCATCCCCGACGAGGACATCGTGATGGTGTGCCCCGCGGGCTTCGCGGGCGCAGGCCCCTTCCAGGTCGCCCTGTTCGCCTGGGCCCTGCTGGGCTTCGCCGGCATCTACCTGGGGCTGGCCCGCCGGGCCTACGACGAGGTCCTCGCCACCCTGCCCCGGCGGACATCGGTGACGCTCAGCCGCTCGATGGCGTACCACCCCGAGGTCCAGCACACCATCGCCGAGATGCGCATCGCCCTGGAGGCGGCCACCGCCCACCTCGACCGGGTGTGCGAGGACTGGAGCAACGGGGTGGATCACGGTGGCGACTGGCCGGTGAAGATCGTGGCCTGCAAGCACGACGTGGTGTCGCGGGCGTGGTCGGTGGTGGACAGTGCCCTCGACCTGACCGGCGGCGCCGGTGTGTTCAAGCGCTCCCGCCTGGAGCAGCTGTTCCGTGACGCCCGCATGGGCCGCTTCCATCCGGGCAACTCGATGCTCACCCATGAGCTCGTCGGCAAGCTCAGCCTCGGTATCAACCCCGACGAGCAACCCCGCTGGGGCTGACCTGACCAACCAAGGAGAACCGGATGCACCCCCCCTGTACCGCTCTGGGCGGCAGTCTGGCCTTCGTGGCCGGGCCGGCCGATGCCACCCGGACGGTCCGGGGCTCGAAGCCGGCACGGTGACTCCGGGCTGACCCACGATCCTGCCCCTGCGCTCGGCGCGGGGGCAGGATCGCGTCCGTACGGCCCATCATGGGTGGATGACCACGAACACCAGCGTCGCCGTCGTCACCGGGGCCAACAGCGGGATCGGGCGGGCGATCGCCATCCACCTGGCCGCCCAGGGCCAGACCGTCTACGGGACGGTTCGCAGCGTCGACAAGGCGGCCAAGCTCAACGCCATGGCCGCGCAGGCCGGCGTCGAGGTCAACCTGGTCGAGCTGGACGTGGCCGACGACGCCAGCGTGCGTTCCGGGCTCGGTCAGGTGCTCGACGCGGCCGGACGAGTGGACGTGCTGGTCAACAACGCTGGCGTCGGCGGCAACGGGGTGGTGGAGGAGACGACGATCTCGTCGTTCGCCGAGGTGATGAACGTCAACTTCTACGGCGCGCTGCGCTGCCTCCAGGCCGTGCTGCCGGGCATGCGGGAGCGGGGCGCGGGGACCATCGTGAACGTCACCTCGGTGGTCGGACGGTTCGCGGCGCTGGCCCAGGCTCCGTACGTGGCGTCGAAGTGGGCGCTCGAAGGCGCCAGCGAGGAGCTGGCCCAGGAGCTGGCGGCGTTCGGGATCCGGGTGGCGATCATCGAGCCGGGCATCACCAAGAGCGCCATCTTCGCCAAGAACCTGGATGCCACGTCCGAGGGCAGCCCCTATGAGTCCCACCTGCGGCGAATGTTCCAGTTCTACGCCGCGGGTCATCCCCACGCCACCGACCCGTTCGAGGTGGCCGAGGTCGTGCATCACGCCATCACCACCGACACGCCAGTCCTGCGCTACCCGGTGTCGTGGGGCGGCCCGGAGGTCCTCGGCCGCCGCCCCCACATCACCGACGAACAATGGATAGCCCTGGGCGCGATCCCCGACGACAACGACTACTACCGCGCCTTCACCACCCTCTTCGGCCTCGACATCACCCCACCCACCTGAACTTGCCCCGAAGTTCGACCGGCGGTCAGGTTGTGTAGATCAGCGACCGCTCGTCTGGAGTGAACCGCGGGAGTTCGATGGTCGGGGCGGTGCGGACGCGGGTTGTGCCGTTCGTCATGCAGATGACGAGGCGGCCGGAGACGGGATCGAGGAAAGGCCAGTGGCGATAGCCGAAGCCGCCACCGTCGTGGCCCCACACCACTCTGTGGGGGAGCTGATCGGCGATCAGACCCATGCCGTAGTGGTCCTTGGGCGGTGGGTCGTCTTCGACCACGGTTCGCATCGCGTCGAACAAGTCTCCGGACACGAGCTCGCCGTTGAGGAGAGCTCGGAGGAACCGGGCGATGTCGCGGGCGTTGGAGATGATCGCGCCGTCGCCGCGGCCGAAGAACTCCTCGCTGCAGTCCCGCCATCCCGATGAGTCGAGCTGGTAGCCGTGGATGAACGGCTCAGGCAGGGACAGGTCGTCGTGATCCGGGTACGAGGTGGCATGTAGACCAAGCGGTCCGAAGATCCGATCGTCGTACTCACGGCGAAGCGTCCGCTGCGTGGCCCGTTCGATGATTCGCTCCAGCACACAGAAGTTCGTGTTGCAGTACTCGCTTCGCTCACCTGGTCGGAACTGTTGTGGACCGGTGAACCCGAGCTCCAGGATCTCATCGAGGCTGTGGGGGACGAGATGGGCATCGAGGTTGCCGAGAAGCGACGGGTGATCTTCGAAGTCGAACAATCCACTGCGCATGCGCAGCAGGTGCTCGATCGTCAAGCTCGGGTCGCACGTCGACGCGAAATCGGGCAACCAGTCGACCACCCGGTCGAGCAGCCGCAATCGGCCTTCCGAGGCGAGCTGCAGGGTCACCACTGCGGTGAAGGTCTTCGTGGTGCTGCCGACTCGGTAGTGGTCGAGCTCCTCGATGGGTCGTTGATCGGCCAGGTTGCCGGTGCCGGCCGATCGAAAGACTGATGATCCATCGGGATCCTGGACGAACACGAAGGCACCGGGGACCCCGCCCTCCACCATGCGAGCGAGCGGGCGTTCGATCGCCACAGTCGTCATGCGCACCTCCCGGCCGCCGAACCCTACGAGGTGTAGGGATCAGAGTTGAGTCTCCGCGGGGATCACGAGGCGAGGGCGATGTGGGACTCCATGGGCATAGCCAGGCCGTCGTCGTCGACGTAACCGGCGAGCACCGCGGCGACGTCGTCCACGAGAGCGTCCAAGGCCGTGCGATCGAGCTGGCCCAGCGGTTCGGCCAACGGCGAGGAAAGCGCCTCCTGCCGCAGGAGCTCGGCGGGCGACGGGAACCGGCTCACCTTCGCCTCCACCACGACCCGGACGTGACCGAATCCCGCCGACGTCAGCAGCTCGCGCAGCGCCAGGCCCTCGCCGAGCCGGAATGGTGAGCGCATGATCTCGCCGGCCGCCGGGGCATGCCGCTCCAGGACATCTGCGAACAGTGCGAAAGCCCGATTGTGCTCGAGCCCGCGCCAGACGCCGACCACGGCGCGACCGGCCGGGGTCAGGACCCGCTGCATCTCTCGCGCCGCGTCCTCACGGCCGGCGATGAACTGGAACGCCTGTTGGCAGACCACGACATCGAAGGTCTCGGCTTGGAACGGCAGCGCGACGGCGTCCGCCTCGTGCCATTCGATCAGGTGGTCGTCCTGGTCCAGCCGACGGGCGGTGGTGAGCATCGCCGGGTTGACGTCGGTGCCCGTCACCGTGCCCTGCGGCAGCACTCGGCCGGCCGCGGCTCGGGCCGCCGCTCCGGTCCCGCAGGCCAGGTCGAGCACGCGCTCGCCGGGCTTCGGATCCACCGTGTCCAGCAGCACCTCGGCCCAGGGCTCGAAGATCGCCGGGACGAGGAACTCGTCGTAGGCGTCCGAGCTGCTGCCCTCGAGCTGCCAACCGTGCATTCCCGTGCTCATCTCGGGCCCCGATCAGTCGCCATCGTCATCCCAGTACGCCAGCAAGCCACAAATGGTTCGCCAGTGGCACCCCGTTTGTCGGGGCGCCACTGGCGAGAGGGTCTAACGAGGTGCAGGTTGGCCGGAACCCAGGTCGACCGACACGCCGATGACGTTGTCGACGTTGTTGTCGACGTCGACGGTGTCGTTGCCGTCCAGGGTGTTGATCTGGAGCAGATCGGTGGGCTCGCTGCCCGTGATCTGCAAGCTGGTCTGGAGGCCGTTGGCCTCGACCTCGGTGCCGCCTCGAACATCGACCTCGATCCGGTCGGCGTTCGCGGTGCCGTTGAGGGTCAGCGTGTCGACTGCCGCGTCGCCCCCGCCCAGGTCCACGTCGGCCCGGCGGAAGTCGGTGCCGGACATGTCGTTGACCGTGACCAGGTCGGCGCCGCCGAGCGCGGTCAGGTCCAGGTTCTCGACGTTGTCCATGTCCATCCGGATGTTGCCCAGGTCACGCAGGAACAACGACCGTTGTCCGTTGGCCGAGAGGCTCATGACCTCGGCGGCGCCGGCCCCGTTGAAGTCGAGGGTGTCCCGCCCGGTCTGGCCGTCGATGAGGTCGCTGCCGTCACCCGGATCCCAGGTGAAGGTGTCGTTCCCCGAGCCGAGGTTGGCGGTGTCGTTGCCCTTGTTGCCGTCGACGGCGTCGTTGCCGCTTCCGCCGATGAACTCCTCGGTGCCATCGCCGCCGTTGAGGACGTCACGACCGGCGCCGCCATCGACGGTGATGGCTTCGTCGGCGAACGCCCCGTTGACCTGGTCGATGCGGAACTGGTCGTTGCCGCTGCGAGTGTTCACGGCGATCTTGCTGAACGTGCTGCGATCGAAGCTGAAATCGGCGCTGCCGTTGTCGTCGAAATCGACCTCCAACGTGCCGGTCGAGCCGGCCGCCAATCGCAGCGCGAGTCGATCGCCGCTGCTACCGCCGGTCACGGTCAACGTGTCGTTGTTCACCGAAGCCGAGCGGGATGAACTGGCGCCGGCCGGGCTGGCCGCCAGACCCAGTGCCACCACCGCCGCACCCACGGCAATGCCAAGAGGGCGCGCGCGTCCGAATCCTTTGTTCCTCATTGTCTCGTCTCCATTTCCGCCGTCGCCGACCGTGCTGTCGGCCTTGTCGAGATCCAATACGCCGGATCCCGGCGCATTGGATCTCAGGAAACGATCGGGGAAGTCCCCCTACTGGCCTCAGGCGGAGGCGAGGTGCTTGGCGAACAGCTCCAGGCAGTAGGTCCATCCCTGCGGGTCGTCCACGCCACCGTGGACACCCTCGGCGCCGGGACCGTGCCGCTCGAAGGCCCGGTGCTCCAGCTCGACCCGGGTGCTGCTGGATCCTTCGGCGATGAACCGGATCTCGACCTCGCTGGCGTGCGCCGGATCCGGGTCGTACTGCCAGGCTGCGTCGAGCTGCCAGGCCAAGACGAGACGTTCGGGCGGCTCCCAGGCCGTGACCCGTCCCGTGTCGCACTGCTTGCCGTCGACACCGACCTCGTACCAGCGGCCGTCGACCTTGGGCTCCAGGACGAAGTCGGCCATGTCGGCCTCGCCGATGCTGTACTCCTTGGGCCACCAGGTGCCGAACTGTTCGGTGAACACCTTGAAGGCCCGCTCCTGGGAGGCAGCCACGGTGATGTTCCTCACCACGGGCGCGTAGGTCTGCTCGGTCATCGGTCGTCCTCGCTCTCGTCTTCGGTTTGTTCCGCTGCGGCCGCGAACGCGGTCAGCGCGTCGTCCCACATCCGGTCCAGATAGGCACGCAGCTCGGCGATGCCCTCGGGCCGCATCCGGTACAGGCGCCTGGTGCCGGCCGCGTGGTCGGTGACCAGGCCGGCCTCCTTGAGCACCCGGAGGTGCTGGGAGACCGCTGGACGGCTGATCGGGAACTGCCTCGCCAGCTCGCCAACGGCACAGGGTCCGGTGCGCAGAGCCTCGAAGACCGCCCGCCGCGACGGGTCGGCCAGAGCCGCCAGTCCGTCGCGTTGGTAAGCCGTCACGAACGGTAAGCGTACTCTTACCACTCAGCCGGTCAAGCCGTCGCGCCCGGTATCGAGGAAATAGTTGACTGATCAGTCTCAAATCGCCAGGATGCCGGCATGGGGAGACACCCGCTGGTCGACCGCCAGGTGGCGCTCGATCGCATCATGAGGCGGTTCTGGGCCACCGGGTACGAGGCCACGTCGATCGACGATCTGCTCGAGGCCAGCGGCATGCATCGGGGCAGCTTCTACCGCACGTTCGGCGACAAGCAGCAGGCCTTCCTGGCCGCGCTCGACCGGTACATGAACCTGGCCGCCGACGAGCACTTCGTCCCCTCGGTCGAGGGCCGGGGCTCCCCCACCCGGCGCCTGCTGCAGCTGTTGTACCTGCGCCTCGACGCGGCACTCGGCGTCGACGGATCGCGACCCGGATGCCTCATCGTCAACACCGCCATCGAGGTGGCACCGCACGATCCCGCCACCCGGGAGGTCGTGTCCGGCGGCCTCGGGGCGGTACGGGACGCGATCGCACGGCTGATCCGTGACGCGGTCGAAGCCGGTGAGGTCGACCCAGCCGTCGACACGGAGCTCGCGTGCGACCAGCTGTTCACGCTCCTGCAGGGCGTCAACGTGCTCGCCCGGGCCGGTGGAGAGCGCCGCCACCTCCGCCGGCTCCTCCAGCAGACCCTGCAGACCACCCTGGAACCCACCACCTCGAGGAGCTCGTCATGACCAGCAAGAAGTTCGTCGCCGTCCTCGACCGCCGCATGGCCTACGTCGACGTCGGACAGGGCGACCCCATCGTCTTCCTCCACGGCAACCCGACGTCGTCGTACCTGTGGCGCAACGTCTGGCCCCACTGCGTCGAGCTGGGCCGGTGCCTGGCTCCCGACCTCATCGGCATGGGCGACTCCGACAAGCTCCCCGACCCGGGACCAGATCGATACACGTTCGTGGAACATCGCCGCTACCTCGATGCCTGGTTCGAGAGCCTCGGACTCACGAGCGAGGTCACGCTCGTCCTGCACGATTGGGGCTCGGCGCTCGGGTTCGACTGGGCCCGCCGTCATCCCGAGGCGGTGAAGGGCATCGCCTACATGGAGGCCCTGGTGGCGCCCGGGACATGGGAGACGTTCCCCGCCGCCGTCGTGGAGCTGTTCCAGGCGCTGCGCTCCCCGGCCGGCGAGCAGCTCGTGCTGGAGGACAGCGTGTTCGTCGAAGGCGTCCTGCCCGGCGCCATCCTCCGGAAGCTCAGCGACGAGGAGATGAACGAGTACCGCCGGCCGTTCACCGAACCGGGCGAGGGACGGCGACCGACGCTCACCTGGCCGCGCCAGCTCCCCCTCGACGGGGAGCCGCCCGATGTGGTCGAGATCGTGGATGCCTACGGCACCTGGCTCACCGAGACGCCGATCCCGAAGCTGTTCGTCAACGCCGAGCCGGGAGCCATCATCACCGACTGGCACCGCTCGTTGTGCCGCAAGTTCCTCAACCAGGAGGAGGTCACCGTCGCCGGCCTCCACTTCATCCAAGAGGACAGCCCCGACGAGATCGGCACCGCCCTCGCCGACTGGTACCGCCGGCTACACGGGAACGGTTAGGCGGGCGGCCACCGCAGTGGCGGCGGTGCCTTCGATGGTGGCGAGTTGGTGGGCGGCGCCGTCGTCGCCGAAGACCATGTCGCGGGTGAGGGAGGTCTGGGCCAGGTTGCGGACGCTCTGCTCGTAGCCGCTGGTGGCGTACACCTCGTTGCAGATGTCCTCGGGAAGGGCGAGCTGCGAGGTGGCCACCGGGTCACCGGCGCTGGTGGCGGCGGCCAGGCTCGGATGCACCTCGAAGTGGATGTGGGGCCAGCGGCCTGAGTAGGCGGCGGGGAAGATGCTGGTGAACGTCACGACGCCGTCACCGTCGGACTCCTGGACGCCGCGCAGGTAGTTCTCACCCTCGACCCCCTGGCCGTACATCGAGTACCGGCCCTCACGGTCGCAGTGCCACACGTAGACCGCCCCGCCCGCGAGGGGCTGGCAGCCGTTGGCGGTGTCGACGAGGTCGAGCACGATCGTCAGCGGAACCCCCTCGGCCACGGTCGTGGACGAGCCGAAGCTGGACGTGATGTCGCTGCGGACGACGCCGCTCTCGGTGAGCACGTTGGGTCCGTTCGACCCGTCACCCGGGTAGGGGCCGGCGGTCTCCTCGGGGATCTCGCTGCACGCCGCCGCCGCGGCGGTCGTCGTCGAGCCGTTTGTCGTCGAGGTGGTGGACGACGATGTGGTCGCCGACGCGGTCCCGCCGTCGCCGTTGGAGCCGCAGCCGACCAGGACCGCGACCCCCGAGACGCCGAGGAACTGCAGGGCGCGGCGCCGTCCGATGAAGCGGGGGAGATCGAGGCGCAGGCCGCCGTCGTGGTCGTCCGGGGTGGGTTCGAGATGATCCATGGCACCCAGCGTGGGGTGGCCAGCCCCCGAGGTAACCGTGAGGTGGCTGGGAATCGGCTGTGAACGGGTCACGGCGAACTCACAGGTTCCCCTCACCGGGCTGTCATGTCCGCTGGCTTGGCTGATGGCGACCCCGAAGAAGGAGATGCGTATGAGCTCCAAGACCGCGAGGATCGTTGCTGCGACGGCGCTCGTGGGAGTCCTCGGATTCGGCGGCGCCAAGATGGCGTCCGCCCAGGACGACCCGACCACCACGACGACCGAGCCCCAGTCCGGCGACGACTCGACGACCGACAAC
>DASXTK010000012.1:0-3787 GCA_036505485.1 Acidimicrobiales bacterium | reverse complement strand
GCTGTCCGCCCGGTTGACGCCCGGTCCGCAGGCCGCCAGCGAGGAAGCCCTGGCTCACCTCGCCAAGGTCGAGGCCGCGTTGGCCAGCGGCGCCAACACTCCGGACGTGCGAACCGCAGCGCAGCGGCTCCTGTCCAAGCTGACCAGCGGAAACGACAGCAACGACCAGACCGAGGCCGACCTGGAGCACCGCCTCGAGACGGCCGACGACGACGAGCTGTTCGCCATCATCGACCAGCAGCTCGGCGACCCGACCCCGTGACCACGGCCGAACCACCACGCGATCACGGGATGCGTGGATTCGGCTGGCACGAGACGATCGATGGAGAGACGGTCTACGAGCTGGTCGGACGGCCATGCCCGGCGGTCACCCCCCAGGTCCTGACCGCCTCGCGCTCCGCAGGACACGTCCTAGCTGGCCTGGCCCTTCTTGGGCCGTTTCAGGGGGCTGTTCGGGGACGGCGGGACCGGGAGCTTGCTGGCGGCGATGGGCCGCTTGCGGCGCTTGCGGGGTTTCCGTGGGGCCGAGCCGGCGGTCTGGCCGGTCGAGCCGCCGGCGCTGTTGAGCAGCGGGGCTGAGAAGATCGGCGACGGCTCCTCGGGCATCGGGCTCTCGGGTTGGGGCTCCGACTCCTCCGGGAGGTCCGGGACCTCGGGGAGGTCGGGTGGCGGCGGCACTAGGTGGATGTCCGTCGATCCTGCCTCGTCCCCGACCACCATCGGCGAGGGTTCGGTCGGCGGCCCGTAGTTCGGTAGCGGCGGCAGCTGGGTGACCGTGTCCTGGGACGCCTTGCTGGCGAGCAGGTGCGGTGGGATGTCGATGGTGGCGGTGATGCCGGTGCCCGGGGCGTTGCTGCGCAACCAGACCCCGAGGCCGTGACGGGCGGCGAGCTTGCCGGTGACGTAGTGGCCCATGTACTTGGACGGGGCGATGGTGTACGACTCCACCCCGGCCAGGCGGCGGTTGGCCTGTTCGATCTCCTCGGGCGACATGCCCCGGCCGGAGTCGACGACCGTCACCGTGTAGCCCTCGCCGGATCCGTCGTCGACGGGGTGATAGCGCCCGTTGACCTCGACGTTGGCGCTGCGGGGCGAGAACATGAGGGCGTTCTCGATCAGCTCGGCCAGCAGGTGGGCCAGTTCCGCGGTGGCGGAACCGGCCACGATCGCCGGCTCGATGTCATGCACCCGGACCCGCTTGTACTCCTCGGCCTCGCCGAGCGCCGCCCGGATGATGTCGGCGAGCGCGGTCGGGCCGACCCAGCTCCGAGGCGGATCGAACCCGGCCAGCACCAGCAGCGACTCGGCGTTGCGGCGCATGCGGATGGCGAGATGGTCCAGATAGAAGAGGTCGGCCAGCGTGTCGGGATCGACCTCGTCCCGTTCGAGGTCGGTGATGAAGTCGAGCTGGCGGCTCAGCAGGTTCTGGTTGCGCTGGCCCAGGGTGACCAGGCTGTCGGTGATCAGGCGCCGGAGAACCGCTTCCTCCGCGGCCAGCCCGAGGGCCGACTGCTGCATGGTGTTGAGCGCGTCGGCGACATCGGCGACCTCGTCGTTGGTGCTGACGCTGATCGTTTCCAGCTCCGGCCAGGTGACGTCCTCGCCCAGCGGGACATCGAGGATCTCGTGCACCGTCTCGGGGAGCCGGCGCTGGGCCGCTTCCATGGCCTGCTGGGTGAGGGAGCGCAGGGGCCGGGTGATCGAGCGGGAGACCCACCAGGCGATGCCAGCGGTCACCACGAGACCGATGGTCCCGGCCAGCAGGTACCGCCGCATCCCGGCCGAGGCGGCAGCGGTGCGGTCGCTGGCGTTGTTGTCGAGGATCTCTACGACGCTGGCGCGGAAGTTGTCGTGGATGTAATCGCCGCTAGGTACGTCATAGACGAAGCCACCTTTGTAAGAAGCGACGTCGAACAGGCGCTCAGGCGCGAGCACGCCGGTGTCCAAGGTATTTCTGGCCAGCTCGGCCAGGTCGGCGGCGTCGAGGGCTTCGATCAGGACGCTGCCGGCCCGGGCATACGGACCGTTGGCCAGTTCTTTGATAGCTGCGTCGCGGTTCTCATAGGTGCCCAAAGCGCTGCCCAATGCGACGGTTTGCTCGGGCTGGATATCTGCGCTCTCATTGAGGCTTACCGGAATAAGAGCATTGATGAGAACCGCCCGAGCATTCTTCTGACGGGTCGCGAGTTCACTGAGCATCGCGCCCTGCCAGAATTCCGCATCTTCGACTCGGTTTACCGCGCTCGCGTTGGCATCCATCAAGCTATTGATGTAGTCGTCATAGCGGGAAAAGAAGGTGGCATCATCGCCGTTTCCGGAGTCGATGTCCGCCCGCAAAGAGTCGAGTCCACCGGCAACGAGATCGACCGCAGGGGCGTAGGCCTCTCGGGCGCCGCCGTTGTCGGCGAGCAAGGATTGCAGTGACGACAGCTGCTCGTCGGTCGCTCGCCGGGCTTCGCTCGAGGTGCCGATCCTGAGCTTCAGGTCGTTCTGGAGGCCGGCCCGCTCGAGGCTCGTGATCGTGCGCTCGTCGATGAGGCTTGTCGTCAGGCTTATGGGTCCGACCGCGGTGTTGACCAGACTGGCCTGGTCGCGGATCTGATCGGCATCTTGCCTGGCCTGCAGCACTGCGGTCGAGGCGATCATGACGTACCCGAGAACGGGGACGGCCAGGATGGCCAGAAGCTTGACGTTGATTGGGACGCGCCAACCCGCCGTGCTCATGGCACCTACCCCCTAAATCCCAGTTCAACCTCGCCTGATGGCGCTCTCAGCTACCTCCGCCCATACCGTGCGTAGCCATCTGTACACGATTAGAAACTGAAGGTCAAGGGTAGAGATATCTGAACGGGCACCCGTGATTTAGCCCGCATCGCGGCTGCATGACTGTGAACAAGACCGGTGTTGTATAGGCGTTGTCCAGGGCCTTACAGCCTGTCAAAGCGCGTTCGCGGCGTGACTTGTACCCGGTTTACTGGTACATCTGAGAGGGTTTTGACGACGGCCTGGAAAGGTCATAGGCGGGAGGATTGTGAGTGGCGACTGAGGAGAGGCTTCGTGCCTATCTGAGGCGGGTTACGGCGGAATTGCATCGTGCACAAGCGCAATTGCGTGAGTTGCAGCAGGTGCAGCAGCCCGAGCCGATCGCGATCGTGGGGATGGCGTGTCGCTATCCCGGTGGGGTCACGTCGCCGGAGGATCTGTGGAACCTGGTGGCCCGCGGTGGGGATGCCATCTCCCCCTCGCCGACCAACCGCGGCTGGGAGGTGTGGCTCGACGGTGATGCCGCAGCGTTGAGGGGCGGGTTCCTCCACGACGCCGACGAGTTCGATGCCGGGTTGTTCGGGGTGTCCCCGCGTGAGGCGCTGGCGATGGATCCGCAGCAGCGCGTGCTCTTGGAGGTCTGCTGGGAGGCGTTGGAGCGGGCTGAGTTGGCTCCGACGTCGTTGCGGGGAACCGCCACCGGCGTCTTCGTCGGGCTGATGGGCACCGATTACATGGGTTTTCTGGAGCAGGGCAAGGGCGCGGCCGACGTCGGTGATGTGAGCCTGACCGGCATAGCTGGCAGTGTCGTGTCCGGTCGGGTGGCCTATGTGTTGGGCCTGGAGGGTCCGGCGGTCACGCTCGATACCGCGTGTTCCTCGTCGTTGGTGGCCTTGCATTTGGCCAGTCATGCCCTGCGGGCGGGCGATTGTGGGATGGCGCTGGCCGGTGGTGTGACGGTCATGGCGACGCCGTTGTTCTTCGCTGGTTTCCCGGCGTTGGCCGCAGATGGTCGGTGCAAATC
>DASXTK010000011.1:0-17617 GCA_036505485.1 Acidimicrobiales bacterium | reverse complement strand
CCGGAACCGTGATCCTGGCCCGCTACGTCCTGGGTGAGCGGATGTCGACGGTGCAGCAGGCGGGGTTGGCGTTCGCGGGTGTGGCCGCGGTGCTCATCGCCGCGTGAGCTCGGAAGCCCACTCGATCCGGGGCACGTCGCTCCACAGCCGCTCGAGCTCGTAGTACTCCCGCACCTCACGCAGGAAGACGTGGACGACGACGTCGCCGTAGTCGAGGAGCACCCACTTGCGCTCGTCGCGGCCCTCGACCCGGAGCGGCTTGGCCAAGCCGGCATCGACCACCTGGCGCTCGACCTCGTCGATCACCGCCCGCACCTGGCGATCGTTGGCCGCCGACGCGATGACGAACTCGTCCACCACGTTGAGGACACCGGCAACCTCCAGGATCACGATGTCCTCCGCGCCTTTGGCGTCCGCGGCCCGAGCAGCCACGACAGCCAGCCTTCGGGCCTCCTCCCGCTCACCATCCCCGGCGCCTGATGTCATCCGGGCCGGGGATCCTGCCTGTGCCTGCTGTCGGGCCGTCGTCTCAGCCAGTCTCGTCTACCTCCTGAAAACCGCGGGTGCGTCTGCACCCAGGATGACCGTGAGGTCGATCCCTTCGGACTCGTCGACCGGAGCATCTTGGCTCGCCGTGTCCTGTTCGATCACACCTATTCCCAGAACTGTCTGGTACCACGTCGCGAGTTCGAGAGTCTCTTGGGCGCCGTAGAGAACCTTGGTCGACGGTTCGGCGAACGAGGCCGCGTTCCCGGAGATCGTGATCTCGGCGCCCGCGGCGACCAGCTTCTCGGCCGCCCGAGCGGTGAGACCGGTGTCCGCGGTGCCGTTGAGCAGCCGCACTCTCACCCGCATCCCGGGCCCAGGTGATTGGGGATACGGGATGCTACGAGCGATCTCCTCGCCCAACAACGCGTCGTCCGGGGCGTATTGCTCTGGTAGGCCGGGGACCGCGGCCACGGGAATGCTCGACACGTCCGACCCGATCGCGATCCCCTGCACGAAACGACCCAGGCCGCTGCCGGACTCGCCGCCGATGGCGTTCTGCCCACCCGCGGCGGTGACCTTGTCCAACCAGCCCCGCCAGAACAGCTCCTGGCGATCGGTGCGGGTCAGCTCACTGCGCCCAGCGGACAGAGCGCTCAGGAACGGACCGATGTCGGCGGGCGTGAGGGTGACGTGCCCCTCCGGCCAGTTGCCGACCGGTGCGTCGAGCTGCACCTCGACGCCGCCGACCGGCTCCACCAGCGTGGCCCAGCGAGCGTCGTCGACCTCGACGACCTCCTGCATGTCGGCCTTGAGGACCTGCTCCACCAGTGAGCTGACCGAGTCGATGCCCTGGGTAGCGAAGGCCTGGGCCAATGTCTGCGGGGTCTGACCGAAGAACCCCCGGGTACCGGTGGGCAGCACCATGACCGAACCACCCTGGTCACCGGCCTGCAGAGACAACACGGCCACGCCGGAGAGCTGACCGTCGGCGCCCTTGTGGACCACCAGCAGCGTCGGGGTCGGGGTGACGAAGGCGGCATAACCAGGGTCGTTGGGTTGCAGCGAAGGATCGATGTAGCGGCCCGCGGTGCTGCCCCGGACCTGACCCAGCCCGAACGCCACCAGCCCGACACCGCCCGTCACCAGCAGCACCATCAGGGCCAGGACCCGCGTCCGGGCCCGCCGGACCTTGATCCGGCGCCGGTTGCGCATCGCCGCCCGTTCCTGAGCCATCGGCGAGCTCCGCCTGGGACCGGCGGGAGCCGACGGACGAGCGTTCACCGGTGATGCGACGAGACCGGCCGCCGACGAGGCTGGTCCCACCGCCGCGGAAGAGATCGGTGGTGAGGGTGGAGGCGGAGGAGGCGACGAGAACGCCAGACCCGAATAGTCGGCGGCCCGGGCCGGCGTGGGCCGTTCCGGCGTCTCGAACGCCGAGCGAGCGACGGCTTCGGGCGGGACCCGCGCGCCGGTCGCAAGGCCCGACGGCTCGACACCGAGGTCCTCCGCGGGCTCGACTCGCCGGGACGTCAACGACGGCACCCGCCACTCCCCCGGTGACGGCGAAGGGGCTCGGGACGGTCCGCCGTTGGTCGATTGCGGAGGCGCGGTCGGGGGACGGTCGATCGGCTCGAGTCTCTCCTCGATCACCGGGTTGTCGGTGCGGGCTCGGCGCCTCGCCACCATGCGGGCGCGCTTGCTCGCCCCCCGTCCGTTCTGGCCTGCAGCCGACGCCATCGTCATCGCACGAACTCCCGAGATGCGCCCACCTGGTAGAGCCCGCGCGACTCAATACTTTTGATCACCTGCGGTGTAAGGAGGTAGTCGAGGGGCCGCCCATCGGCGACCCGGGCCCGCAGGTCGGTGCTCGACACCTCCAGACGGGGCACCTCGACCCGGACCCAGGACCAGCCCGGGGGCGGATCCGCCTCGCGCATGCCCGGCCGGTCGACCACGACGATGGTGGCCCGCTGCCGGCATTCGTCGGCCCGCTCCCAGGTGGAGACGCCGGCGGCGGCGTCGCTGCCGAGGATGACGAACAGCTCGGCGTCGGGCTCGGCCTCGGCCACGTCCCGCAAGGTGTCGGCGGTGAAGGACAGACCGCCACGGTCGATCTCCAAGCGGCTGGCCTCGAGGCCCTCCACGTCGCCGACGGCCGCCTCCACCAGCGCATAGCGATCCTCGGCCGGGGTGAGATCCCGGGTCCCGACCTTCTGCCACGGCATCCCGCTTACCATCAGCAGGACCTGGTCGAGTTGGAGCTCGTGGCGCACGTTCACCGCGGTCACCAGATGGCCGACATGCGGCGGGTCGAACGTGCCGCCGAAGATGCCCAGGCGCCGACGGCGCTGCGGACCGGACGCCGCGGTCGCCTCGCTCACGCCCGTGCGGCTCCCAGGTCGGCCCGCACCTCATCGGCGAGCTCGCGCAGACCGTCCGACCAGACCACCGGCCAATCGGCCTCGGTCTCCGGATCCGTCAGAGGATCGAGCCGTCGCAGCGCGGGCGTCAGGTTCCCGAGGGCCTCGCCGCAGCGGGCCCGGGCGATGTCCACCGTCTCGCTGCCGGCAGGCAGCCGCCGGCCCTCGGCCATCACTGGGACCAGCAGGGGACGATGTTCCGACGGCGGCGTCTCATCGTGCAGGCCGACCAGATCGCCGGCGCCACCGCGCCAGACCTGCTTGCGGCCCGGGAGCGTGACCTTGCCCTGCGCCAGCTTCATCTTGGGGCCGTCGGCGTCCTCGACCAGCTTGTAGACGGCCCCGAGCGAGGGAGCGTCGCCGCTGGTGCCGAGCTGGGTTCCCACGCCGAACGAGTCGATGGCCGCGCCGCCGGCCAGGAGCTCGGCGATCCGGTGCTCGTCGAGATCGCCGGAGGCCACGATGCGGACCGCCTGCAGTCCGGCGTCGTCGAGGATGCGCCGCACGGCCAGCGAGAGCGCCAGCAGGTCGCCGGAGTCGAGCCGCATCCCGGCCACCCTGATGCCCTCGGGGGCCAGTTCCTGGATGACCTCGACCGCATGATGGGCGCCGGCCACGGTGTCGTACGTGTCCAGGAGCAGCACCGCACCCTGGGGGAAGGTGCGGGCATAGGCCCGGAAGGCGTCGCGCTCGTCATCGAAGGCCATAACGAAGGAGTGCGCCATGGTGCCCGAGGTGGGGATGCCCCAACGTTGACCCGCCGCGACCAGCGAAGTTCCGGCCGATCCTGCGATCCATGCCGCTCGGGCCGCGGCCATGGCGGCGGCCACACCGTGGTCACGTCGGGCCGAGAAGTCGACGAAGGCGTGGCCTTGGCAGGCCAACGCCACCCGCGCCGCCTTGGACGCCACCATGGTGGAGCTGGCGATCTGGTTGAGCAGGAAGGTCTCGACGAGCTGGGCTTCGAGCAGCGGTGCGGTGACCCGCAGCAGGGGCTCGCCGGCGAAGACGACCTCGCCTTCGGGGATCGCCCACACCTCGCCCGTGAACTTCGCTCGCCCCAGGACGTCCAGGAAGGCCGGCGAGAACACACCGAGGCTGTCGAAGTAGGTGATGTCGGTCTCGCCGTACCCGAAGCCTTCGAGTCCCTCCAGCGCCCCGTCCAGCCCCGATGTGATCAGGAACCGCCGCTCGGGCGGGAGCCGGCGGACCGACAGCTCGAACGAGGCCTCGTGCTCGATGCCGGCGCGGTGGTAGGCCGCGGCCATGGTCACCTCGTAGAGATCGGTGACCATGCCGGGGGTCGGGGACGGAACGGGGGGCGGGAACACTGCGGGGGAGATGATGGCCGTTCCGGGGGCGCCCGAGAGGGACACCGTCACGCCAGGCTGACCCCGGCTTCGCTCATCTCCCGCAGGGCGTGCTCCCCGTCGCCCGGCTCGAGCTCAACCGGACGCACTCCTTCACGGACCACGGTGGTCGCATACCCCAGGTGTACACCGTCCAACGCCGTGGCCTTGACGCAGTAGTCAGTGGCCAAACCCAGGACAACCAGCTTGTCGACCCCGTGCTGGTGCAACAGGCCGTCGAGGCCGGTCGAGCTGGTGGCCCCGGTCTCGGGGTCGGACATGGTGAAACCGGAGTAACCGTCCTCGCCGGCACTGCCCTTGCGAATCCGCTCGCCATCCACGAAGAGCCGGGGATGGAGCTCGGCGCCCCAGGTCCCGGCGACGCAGTGCACCGGCCACGTCCCTCCGTCCTTGGCGAAGTGCGGCGTGGACGGCGGGTGCCAGTCCTGGGTGTACACGACGGTGGCCTCGCCCTGATGGGCCGCTTCGATGTGCTCGTTGACCACATCGACCACGGAATCCCCTCCCCGGACATAGAGGCTGCCTTTGGGATCGGCGAAATCGTTCTGCATGTCAACGACCACCAATGCTGTGTGGGCGTCAAAATGCATGGTCACATCACCACGCTATTCGGTGTTCCTTCGATGTGGACCGCGCGCTTCAAGTGTCGTCCTCCAGGCTGAATCAAGGCTGAATCAAGCTCCCAACATTCACGATGCGTGCGACGTCACGCGCGGTATGTCCAGTCGGGTTGTTTCAATGTCTGGTTGCCGTCGTAAACCGCATAGCCGTTGGACAGGTCGACGATCTTGGGGAGCACAAGACCACGAGTTGCAAGCGGTTGACCATCGAGCGCGGCCGCCACTTCCTCCGGGAAGGCCTGGAGGATGCTGGCCACGACCCGCCGTTCTTCGACCGGCAAGTAACAACGGTTCCCATCAGTGCAGGTCTGGAGCCTGAAGGCGATGGTTTCCAGATCATCGGGTCCGGCCTGGCCCGCGCCGAGGACGTCGAGGAGCTCGGTCACCGCGCCGGTGCCCAACTTGCAGGCCGGACACTGCCCGCACGACTCGACATAGAGGAAACGCGAGATGATCTGCGCCACCTCGACCATGGAGGTCGTGTCGTCATAGACCACGAAGCCGGCCGCTCCCAGCCCGGTTCCGATGGCCTCCATGCCCTCGTAGCTGCAGGGCACATCGATGTGATCGCCGGTGATGACCGGGTTGGACACACCCGACAGCACGGCCTTGACCGACCGCTCCGGCGGCAGTCCCCCACCCACCTGCTCGATGACATCCACCAGCGGGGTGCCCAGCTCCACCTCGCCGACGCCGGGCCGCAGGACGTCACCGACAACGGTGGCAACGACAAATCCCGGCGACCGCGCCGTGCCCAATGAACGGTGCCATTCCGGGCCCCGAGCCAAGATCCGGCTCACGGTGGCAAGCGTCTCGACGTTGTTCACCAACGTCGGGTTCGACGCCGCGAACTCGGTCCCGACCGGACTGGCGGACGAGGCGCTCCAGCCCTCGGTAGGGACCGTGGCGAACAGCCCGTGCACATAGGGCGGCACGTTGCGGGGCAGCGGCGCCTCCCCCTCGATGACCTGGAGGAGCCCGGTCTCCTCGCCGTAGAGATAGTGGTCGGGGCCGAGCACCACCTGGATCGGGACCTCGCCGATCAGCCCGGCCTCGGTCAGCTCCTCTATGGCCTGGGCCAGCCGGGCGATCTCGGGCTCGAACCGCTCCTTCACCGCGACGAAGGCCCGCTCGGCCTCCACCGCCAGCGCGGCGATGGCCACGCCCTCGATCACGGCATAGGGATTGGCCCGCATGATGGCGCGGTCCTTGAACGTCGCAGGCTCGCCTTCGGCGCCGTTGGCGACGACAAATGTTCGATTTCCTGAACCACCCGTTTCCGCCGCGTCGGCCACTGACTGCCACTTTCGACCGGTGGGGAATCCCGCGCCGCCGCGACCGCGCAAGCCGGAGAGGATCACTTCTTGGATGGTCCCACCTGGTCCTAAACCCTCGGCTCGCCGGTAGCCTTGGCCACCTCCTCCTTCCAGGTGCTTGGTGACATTGGTCACGACGGGATCGGACAACAACTCCGGCACCTGCATGTCTGCATCCTTTCCGGTGCACGTGGGTTGAAAACCACCTGCTTGGGGGAATCGCTTGGGTGTAATCCTGGTTGGGCAGATACGAGATGAGTGATTCCGTGGGTCAGTACCTGAACGAAATCGGCCTCGTGCCCCTCCTCACCGCAAGTGAGGAACGCGAGTTGTCGCAGATCATTGAGAAGGGCCGCGAGGCCCAGACTCGCATCGACGCGGGTGAGCGCAACCGCGAGAACCGCAAGGCCGTCCAGGCTGCAGCGGACGCCAAGGACCGGTTCATCCGGGCCAACCTGCGTCTCGTGGTGAGCATCGCCCGGCGTTATCCCCTGCCGCCCTCCATGGAGCTCCTGGATCTGATCCAGGAAGGCAACCTGGGGCTCGAGCACGCCGTCGACAAGTTCGACTGGCGCAAGGGGTTCAAGTTCTCGACCTACGCCACGTTCTGGATCCGCCAGGCCATCGGCCGGGCCCTCGACCAGAAGGCCAGCCTCGTTCGCCTGCCCGGCGACCGCTCGGCCTCGCTGCGTGCCGCCCTGCGGCAGGTGGCCGGTGATGGTGAGGAGCTCGACGACGAGAACGCCCGGCTCTATCGGCTCACGACCCCGACCTCGTTGGACCGTCCCGTCGGCGACGACGACGGCAGCGAGCTGGTCGACCTCCTGGCCGCTGACGTGCCCACCCCCGAGCAGGTCTTGGTCGATCGGGAGGAAGAGCAGGACTTGCACGACCTCCTGGGTGTGCTCGACTCGCGTGCCCGCTATGCGGTGGAGCAGCGATTCGGCCTCACCGATGGCCGCAAGCGCAGCTACCGCGAGGTCGGCGACGAACTCGGTGTCACCGCCGAAGCTGCCCGCCGCTTGGTCAAGCGTGCTGTCGAAGCTGTGCGCGAGGAAGCTCTTTCTCGTTCCAGCGCTGCATAGGCCGCCCGTACACTGGGCGGTACGCTTAGTCCTGGAGATCGGGTCCCACCCGGGGATGCCAGGCTCCCGCCCCCTGGCTCCCCTTAGGCCAGCCGCCCCCAACCCGCCCCGGGGGCGGCTGGCTCGCGTTTGCGGTCGTCTTGCACCGAATCGGCTTTACGGATTGATGTGGTTACAGCCACGCTGATGAGCCATGCCAACCTCTGGGGGAGCACGAGGAGCAACAGCAGAGCGACACCATGACTGACACCTGGTCCCCCTCGTCGTGGCGGTCGCGTCCCGCCGCCCAGCAGCCGATCTGGCCTGACAACGAAGCCTTCGAGCGCGCTCTCAAGGATCTGGCGGCCGTTCCGCCGTTGGTGTTCGCCGGCGAGGCCCGAGCGCTCACCGAGCACCTGGGCGAGGTGGCCCAGGGCCGTGCCTTCCTGCTGCAGGCCGGCGATTGCGCCGAATCGTTCGACTCCTTCTCGGCCGACGCCATCCGGGACAAGCTCAAGGTCATCCTGCAGATGGCGGTGGTGCTCACCTATTCGACCGGTGTGCCGGTCATCAAGGTGGGTCGCATCGCCGGGCAGTTCGCCAAGCCCCGCTCGGCCGCCTTCGAGATGATCGACGGCCAGGACCTGCCGGTGTTCCGTGGGCACATCGTGAACGACATCGCCCCCAACGAGCGGGCCAGGGTGCCTGATCCGGAGCGGCTGCTGCGGGCCTACCACCAGTCGGCGTCGACACTGAACCTGCTGCGGGCCTTCACCAAGGGAGGCTTCGCCGACCTCAACCGGGTGCACCAGTGGAACCAGCAGTTCGTGGTGTCGAGCCCCTCGGGACGGCGCTACGAGCGGGTGGCCGACGACATCGAGCGGGCCATGCGGTTCATGCGGGCCTGCGGGATCGACACCGAGAGCCAGCAGAACCTGCACGAGGTCGACTTCTTCACCAGCCATGAGGCGCTGATCCTGGGCTACGAGGAGGCGCTGACTCGGCAGGACTCGCTCACCGGCGGCTGGTACGACTGCTCGGCCCACATGCTCTGGGTCGGCGAGCGCACCCGCCAGATCGACGGCGCCCACGTCGAGTTCCTGCGCGGAGTGCAGAACCCCGTGGGATGCAAGATCGGGCCGACCGCCACCGCCGACGAGGTGGTGTCGCTGTGCGAGCAGCTCAACCCCGACCGGGTGCCCGGGCGGCTCACCCTCATCGCCCGCATGGGTGCGGGTGCAGTCGAGGCCAGCCTGCCCCCGCTGCTGGCCGCGGTGCGCGACGCCGGCCATCCGGTCGTGTGGACCAGCGACCCGATGCACGGCAACACCTTCACGTCCGACACCGGACGCAAGACCCGCGACTTCGACGATGTGATGACCGAGCTCGCCGGGTTCTTCGCGGCCCATTGGGCCGAGGGCACCTGGCCCGGCGGGGTGCACATCGAGCTGACCGGCGAGGACGTGACCGAATGCCTGGGCGGGGGCGACGCGCTGGGCCACGCCGACCTCGACGATCGCTACGAGACGATGTGCGACCCGCGGCTCAACGGTCGGCAGTCGATCGACCTCGCGTTCCGGGTCGCTGAACTGCTGGAAAGGCGCTGAAACCGGGCCTTTTGGGGGGTGGATGTCATTTACCTGATGTTGTAAGTTTCGGGTCACCACACCCACGTGGCCCCGCCCCTTCGGGGGTGGGGCCACGCCCGCGTTGGGGCCGAGGAAATTCCACGCGATGGAATGTTGACAGGGCCGGTCAGGTTTGATCTGCTAAAGAAGATTCCTGACTGGGTCCCTCATCTTTTCTTAGCCTCTCCGTAGGGAGTGCCCGCCATGCCCCAACTGATCGCGACGAGCCCGGCCGATGTCGACTCCGGCCAGCTGGCCGACGCCGACAAGTTCGAGGCCATCCTCCAGCGTTACCTCGCCGGCGAGATCGAAGAAGACGCCTTCCGCATCTTCCGACTGAACAACGGCATCTACGGCCAACGCCAGGGCGGCCACAACCAGATGGTGCGGGTGAAGATCCCGTGGGGTGGGCTGCTGCCCGACCAGCTGGAGGTCATGGCCGACATCGCCGACATCTACTCCCGGGGCTGGGGCCACATCACGACCCGTCAGAACGTGCAGTTCCACTTCGTCGAGCTGGAGAACATCCCCGAGGTGATGCGGGTGCTGGGCCGGCACGGGATGACCACCCGGGAGGCCTGCGGCGACACCGTTCGCAACGTGCAGGCCTGCCACTTCGCCGGAGCCTGCCCCTACGAGAAGCTCGACGTCACCCAGTGGGCCGAGGCCACCTACCGACACTTCGTGCGCAACCCGCTGTCGCAGCGACTGCCCCGCAAGTTCAAGATCAACTACTCCGGCTGCGACACCGACTGCGGCCAGGCCATGTTCAACGACGTCGGCGTGGTCGCCACCACGCGAGTGAACGAGGATGGAACGTCCGAGGCCGGTTTCCGGGTGTTCGTGGCCGGCGGTCTCGGCGCCAACCCCCACCCGGCCCTGGCGCTCGAGGACTTCACCCCGCGCGACGAGCTGATGCCCACCATCGAGGCGGTGCTGCGGGTGTTCAACAACCACGGCAACCGCGACAACAAGCTGCGGGCCCGGATGAAGTGGCTGGTCGACACCCTGGGTTGGGAAGACGTCCAGGCCCGGGTCATCAAGGAGCGCCGCCTGCTGCTGGGGTCGTCCTCGTGGCCCGGCGGCATCCCCGAAGAGGTGGAGAAGAACGGCGACGCGCCGGCCGGAGTGGCCGACGGCGTCGAAGTCACTGTGCTTGGTCAGGGTCGTTCGCCGGTAGGCGATCGCAAGAGTCATGTCACGCCGGTGAGCATCCGCCGCACCGACCCCTTCGAGCGCTGGGACGATGCCAACGTGCTGCGGGGTGCGGCCAAGGGCACGGTCTCCGCCGTGGCTTACGCCCGCCTGGGCGACGTCACCAGCGCCCAGTTCCGGGCCCTGGCCGCCATCCAGCGCGAGCTCGGACTCGAGGTCCGGCTGACCAACCGCCAGAACGTGGCGTTCCGAGGCCTGACCGAGGAGCAGCTGCCGGTGCTCTATGAGCGGCTGGCCGCCATCGGCATGGCCGAACCGGGCGCCGAGCTGGTGCGTGACGTCGTGGCCTGCCCCGGCGCCGACACCTGCAACCTCGCGGTCACCCAGAGCCGGGGCCTGGCCTCGGCCATCGGCGACCGGCTCGAGGAAGAGGGGCTCGCCGAAGTGGGTGGACTGCGGATCAACATCTCCGGCTGCACCAACAGCTGCGGCCAGCACCACACGTCCGACATCGGCTTCTTCGGCGCCGAGCGCCGGGCCCACGGCCAGAGCGCCCCGGGCTACCAGATGCTGCTCGGCGGCTACGTGGGCGAGACCCAGATCCACTTCGGCGAGAAGGCGACACGGTTGCCGGCCAAGTCGGCTCCCGACGCCGCGGTCCACATCGTGCGGCGGTTCGCCAACGAGCGCCAGGCCGGCGAGTCGTTCCGTGACTGGATGGACCGTTCCGGCGGAGCCAAGGCCCTCGGCACCGAGCTCAAGGAGTTCGACAACTTCCCCACCCCCGAGGAAGGCCCGGACTTCTACGTCGACTATGGCGAGACCGGTCCGTACGTTGCCGATGTCGGCGAAGGGGAGTGCGCAGGCGTATGAGCTTCCTTGTAGAGCCGCCGGCGCTGCCGGTTCCGCTGTTCCACGACGAGGAACTGGCCGAGCTGAACCGCGAGTTCGAGAACTGGAGCGCACCGCGGATCATCCAATGGGGGGTCGAGACCTTCTCCCCCCATCTGTCGCTGGCCGCGTCGATGCAGGACGCGGTGCTGATCGACCTGGCCGTGAAGGTGGATCCGGCGATCGAGGTCGTGTTCATCGACACCGGCTACCACTTCCCGGAGACCCTCGAAACCGTCGAGAACGTGCGGCGGCGCTACGGCCTCAACCTGCGGATGATGACCGTGGCCCACCACAACGAGGAACTGTGGAAGATCGACCCCGAGAACTGCTGCTCGGCGGTCAAGGTCGGTCAGCTCGACCGGGCGCTGCAGGGCAAGGCGGCGTGGATGAGCGGGCTGCGGCGCAGTGAGTCCGCCACCCGGGCCACCGCCCCCATCGTCACCCGTGACCTGCGGGGGCTGGTGAAGGTCAACCCCATCGCCAACTGGACCGACATCGACGTCCACGGCTACATCGCCGACCACGAGATCCCGGTCAACCCATTGCTCCACCAGGGCTACACCTCCATCGGCTGCCAGCCCTGCACCCACCTCCCCACCGACCCCACCGACCCCCGCTCGGGCCGCTGGGCCGGTCAAGACAAGACCGAGTGCGGCCTCCACTGACCCGAAATTGAGGCGTTTGTCGCGCTATAAGCGCGAGAAACGCCTCAATTTCGGGTTGACAGACTCATCACCGGTCGCTTCTACTAACGGTCGTGGGGGAAACGACCGGGGCCAATAACGACCGCGATATTCCGACGCGGCTGTTGGTGTTGGGGGTGGCTGGGCCAGACGGATCCATCCAGGCCGCCGACGTGGCTGCCGTGGCCGAGGCGTGCGGGCATTCCCCTGAGCAGGTTCGTTCGTGTTTGCGGCGGCTGGTGGGTGAGGGGTTGTTCGTGCGGGACGGCGTGGGCCGACAGGCCACGTACCGGCCGACCGAGACCGGGATGGCCGCCCTCACCACCAGCGTGTCCCGCACCCGGCTGGCCTACATCCAGGACCGGGCCGGGCGGGGCTGGGACCACCGCTGGCACCTGGTGGCCTTCGCCGTGCCCGAGTCCCGGCGCGCCGCCCGGGACGCCCTGCGGGACCACCTGGTCGGGTTGGGCGGCGCCGCCATCCAGAGCGGCCTGTACGCCAGCCCCCATCCCTGGGAGAAGGACGTCGCCGCCGAGGCCGAGCGTCTCGACATCACCGCCCAGGTGTCCCTGGCCAGCACCGACGAGCTTGCCATCGGCGGCGAGTCCGACCCGGCTCGGCTGGCCCGCCGGCTCTGGCCGGTCGAGGCCATGGCCGACCGCTACCGGGCCTTCCTCGACATCTGGGGCGGGGTGGCCGACGACCTCGACTCCAAGCGTCACCGCCACGAGCGGCTCCCCGAGTGGACGTTCCTGGCCGGAGCCCTGGCCATGGGTGTGGCCTTCCAGTCGTGCTTCGTCGACGACCCGCTGCTGCCGCCAGAGTTGCTCCCCCGACCCTGGCCCGGCCGCGACGCCCGTGACCTGGTGGTCCGGTGTCGCCGGCTGGCGTTGCAGCTGCGGGCCGAGCACGACCGGCCGGCGCTGTTCCGGGCCTTCGACGACGTGATCGAAGCCCTGCCCTAACCGAGAGGGAGACCCCGTGAAGTTCGGCATCTTCTACGAGCACCAGCTGCCCCGGCCCTGGACCGAGGACAGCGAGTACACCCTCCTGCACGAGGCCCTCGAGCAGGTCGAGCTGGCCGACCGGCTGGGCATCGACTACGTGTGGGAGGTCGAGCACCACTTCCTCGAGGAGTATTCGCACTCCTCGGCGCCCGAGGTGTTCCTGGCCGCAGCCAGCCAGCGGACCAGCCGCATCCGCTTGGGCCACGGCATCGTCCAGCTGCCCTTCAACTTCAACCACACCGCCCGGGTGGCCGAGCGGGCCGCCACCCTCGATCTGCTGTCCAACGGCCGGGTCGAGATGGGCACCGGCGAAGCCTCGTCCGCCGCGGAGATCGACGGCTTCCTGGTCGACAGGCCCAGCAAGCGAGCCCAATGGTCCGAGGCACTGGACGCCCTGACCCGCATGTTCGTGGAGGAACCGTTCGCCGGCTACGACGGCGAGTTCTTCTCCATGCCGCCGCGCAACGTCGTACCCAAGCCGCGGCAGAAGCCCCATCCCCCGCTGTGGGTGGCGTGCAGCCGCCACGAGACCATCCATCTGGCGGCGCAGAAGGGCATCGGGGCGCTGACCTTCAGCTTCATCGAGCCGGCCGAGGCCAAGGCCTGGGTCGACGACTACTACGCCACGCTGGCGTCGGAGGAGTGCGTGCCGGGCGGGTTCTCGGTGAACCCGAACATCGCCATCGTCCTGCCGATGATGTGCCACCAGGACGAGCAGACCGCCATCGACCGGGGTATCGACGGCGCCCACTTCTTCGGGTTCAGCCTCGGCCACTACTACGTGTTCGGCCAGCACCGGCCGGGTCGCACCAATGTCTGGGATGAGTTCCAAGAGAAGCGGGATCTGTTCGGCTTCAGCCGTCCGGTCGCAGCCCAGACCGGTCAGGTCCTCGGAGCCCAGTTGTGGGAGCAGGGGCTGGGATCCCTGCGGGGCGCCATCGGAACCCCGGCGCAGATCCGGGAACTGCTGCGGGGCTATCAGGACGCCGGGGTCGACCAGGTCATCTTCGTGTCGCAGGCCGGACGCAACCGGCACGACCACATCTGCGAATCCCTGGAGCTGTTCGCTACCGAGGTCATGCCGGAGTTCGCCGAGACCGACGCCGAGCGGGAGAAGACCAAGCTGGAGCGGCTGGCGCCGGCCATCGAGGCCGCCCTGGCCCGCCGTGAGCCGGCCCGTGAGGCACCGGAGACCATCCTCCCCGCGGCCATGCAGGTCTGATTTTCCCTGCTCCTCGAAAGAACCGATGGGCCCACGGGTGCAGAATCGGGAGGGTGCGGACTGAAGTGTGGCCCCGGGTACGGGCCGAGCGGATCGCTCTGGCCGGTCAGCTCGATGGGCTGGCCCCGGAGCAGTGGAACGAACCGTCATGGTGTCGGGGCTGGCGGGTGCGTGATGTCGCCGGCCATCTCGTCTACCTGGCCGAGTGCACCTACTCCCGCGGGGTGGCCCATGTCTGGCGCTACGGTCACGGCGTCTCGGTCAACCGCACCGTCGACGTCACCGCCCGCCGGCTCGGACAGCGGGAGCCGTCGGAGCTGCCGGGCCGGCTGCGAGCTGCGGCCGACGGCCGCTACCGGGCCCCGGGTGCTCCCCCGGTGGCGGCCCTGGCCGAGGTCGTGGTGCATGGCGAGGACATCCGCCGGCCGCTCGGGCTGCCCGCGGCTCAGCTGGAACCCGGGGAGCTGGTCACGCTGCTCGCCTTCTACCGCCGGATCAGCCGCTGGTTCCTGCGGGGATCGATCCGCGGGCTGCGGTTGGAGGCCACGGACGCCAAGTGGTCCGAGGGCACCGGCGCGGAGGTGCGGGGTCCGGCCTTGGCTCTGTTGCTGGCCATGGCCGGCCGAGCCGGCGCCTGCGAGGAGCTGGCCGGGGACGGAGTGGGCCAGCTGCGTTCCCGCAGCCGCGGCGCTCGAGGGGCCTAGCGGGCGGCGCCGCGGAGGGTGCCGGTGGTTTGTCCGGCGGGATCGCCGACCATGCAGGTCACTTCCCGGTCGCCCTGATCCCACGACTCGGCGGTGGGATAGAAGTAGAAGGTCGACAGGGTCGAGGCGGGGTACTCGATGCCGATGAACTCGGTGAAGCGGGAGGCGCAGCCGCCGTCGACGTCGGTCAGCAGCGCGTCCTCGCCCGGGAAGTCGTCGTACTGGATGTCGAAGACCGCATAGGCCTCGACGTCGTGCGGCGCCTCGCAGGCAACCACGGTGGCCTGCGAGACCGTGTCGCCTTCAGGCGGGTTGTTGAGGCAGTCGCCCTCCCGGATGGTGAAGACGTCGACGCTCTCACCCCCGGTCGATGGGTCGAGGGTGGTCCCACCATCCCCGGCACCCGCGTTCGGGTCCACACCTCCGCCGATGTCGCCGGAAGCGCGGGTGGTGACGGTCTGGGCACTGTCATCGTCGCCGCCCCCCATCGCCACGAAGACCGCTCCGGCGATGCCCGCTACGACGAGAGCTACCACCACCAAGACGGCGATCAGCGGGCCCTTGCTGGCTCGCTGGGTGGGCGGCGGACCCCAGCCCGGGTCGCCGTACTGCTGCTGCCGGCCGTAGGGGTCTTGGTTGTACGGGTCCTGGTACTGGTCCTGGCCGTATTGGTCCTGGCCATAGGGCTGCTGACCGTACGGTTGCTGCGGCTGCCCATACGGCTGCTCGCCGTAGGGCTGTTGGGGCTGGCCATAGGGATCCCGCCCGTAGGGGTCGCGACGCGGTGGCGGCTGGCCGTACTGGTCCTGGCCGTAGGGACCCTGGCCCTGGCCTTGACGTCGGCGCTGCTGGCCGTACGGGTCCTGCCCGGTGGACCGGCGCGGCGGATAGTTCTGGCGACCTGGTTGCTGCGGCGGCGCATCCCATCCGCCGGGCGGTGGAGCCGATCCCCCGCCGCCACCCTGGTCGTCGCCCCAATCACCCCAATCGCTCACCCCCACAGCCTGCCCCATTCCGACCCCAAAAGCCGATCGAACCCTGCTGGGTCCTGGTCACGGCTACACGAGGTTGTCTACGAAGCGCTCTAGCTGGCGAAGGTTGCGGCACTCGAACACACCGTCGCAGAACGTGGAGTACTCGCCGATGATCGAGTCGCCGGTGTTCCAGTAGCTGCGAGGTTCCGGGTTGAGCCAGTACACGTGCCGGGCCCGGTGCTCCATCTCCTTGAGGACCCATGACTGGGAGGAGTGGTAGTTGTTGCGGGCGTCGCCCAGCAGCAGGACCGTGGTCTTGGGACCGATCTCCTTGCCCCAGCGCTGCCAGAACACCTCGAAGGCATGGCCGTAGTCGGAGTGGCCGTCGACCCAGATCACGTCGGCCTCGGTGTTGACCCGGTGCACCGCCTCGCCGATGTCCTCGGTGCCCTCGAAGAGCCGGGTCACCTCGTCGATGCCGTCGATGAACACGAACGCCCGGACCTTCGAGAACTGGTTGCTGATGGCGTACACCAGGTGCAGCGTGAACCGGGCGAAGGCGGCCACCGAACCGGAGATGTCGGCGACCACCACGATCTCGGGCTTGGACGGGCGGGGGTAGCGGAACTTGGGATCCGCCGGCACACCGCCGTAGCTCAGCGAGTGCCGCATGGTGCTGCGGAAGTCGAGAGGACCCTTGCGTCCGTGGCGGCGCTTGCGGGCCAGGCGCACTGCCAGCTTGCGGGTCAGGGGATAGATGGCCTTGCGCAGCGCCGCCATCTCCTCCCGGCTGGCGTGCATGAAGTCGACGTCCTCGGGGAGGGGCTTGCGCAGGGTCCGGGCCATGGCGTCGATGCCGCGGTCGGCGACCAGCCGCCTCCGGATCTCGGCCTCGATCTCCTGGCGCAGCCTCTCGATCCGGGCGTCGAACTCGTCGCGCTCCAGCCGCTCCTCGAGCTGGGTCAGCGGTTCGCCGGACTCTTGCCTGGCCTGCTGCATCAGCCGGTCCAACATGCCGTCGAGGTCCAGGTTCCGCAGCGTGCGGTAGAGGTAGTAGGTGCCACCGACGGGCCGGCCCGGTTCCATCCCGGCGTAACGCTTCACTGCCTGGCGAGCGAGGGCCTTGAGCATGGCTTCGTTGCCCTGGAGCAACGCCTTGTAGAGCTGTTCGGCCAGCTCCTCGGGCGTCATCATCTCCATGCCGCCGCCTGCGCCCCGCTGGTCGCCTTGCTGTTCGGACAGCTCGCCCAGGAGATCCTCCAGGTCGGGCATCAGCTCGGCCTGCTCGTCGGTCAGGGCGTACTCGTGGCCGCGCAGCGAGAAGTAGACCTCGAACACGGTCTCGAACACCCGCCAGTGCGAAGCGTTCTTGACCAGGGTCGCGGCCAGGGCGTACTTGAACGCTTCCCGGTCGTCGACGGGTATGTGCTGCACCGCCTGCATGGCGTCGAGGTTCTCGGTGAGGCTGACCGGCAGCCCGGCCGACCGCAGCTCGGCGATGAACCCCGACAGCAGCTCGGTCAGCGCGACGCCGGCGCCGATGGCGGCCCGGTGGTCGACGGCCTCGGCCTCAGGCATTGCGCTGCCAGGGCTTGGCGCCCCCGCCTGCAGCGTCCCCGGCTACGACGTCGTTCTGTTCCAGCTCCTTGGCCGCTTTGGTGATGTCGGACTGGTACTTGAGCAGGATGTTGGCGGTGCCGGTGGCGGTCTCGGCATCGACCCGTTCCACGCCGAGGAGCAGCAGGGTGCGGGCCCAGTCCAGGGTCTCGGACACCGACGGCGGCTTCTTCAGCTCCCGCTGGCGCAGAGAGCGGACGATGCGGGCCACCTGGTCGGCCAGGTTCTCGGTGATGCCGGGAACCTTGGCCAGCACGATCTCCCGCTCCCGGTCGAGGTCCGGATAGTCGACGTGGAGGAACAGGCAACGGCGCTTCAGGGCCTCGGACAGCTCCCGGGTGTTGTTCGAGGTCAGGAACACCAGCGGGATCTGGTTGGCGCTGACCGTGCCCAGCTCCGGGATCGAGACCTGGTAGTCGGACAGGATCTCCAGCAGCAGGGCCTCGGTCTCCAC
>DASXTK010000010.1:0-14838 GCA_036505485.1 Acidimicrobiales bacterium | reverse complement strand
CTACACCACCCACCCCCAAAGCCAACTCCCCAACCTCTGGACCCCCGACTGACCGGAAACCCAGTGCGGGTAGGTCGGGGGTGGCTGGCAACATCGGTGGATGGAGGGGACGCGAGCGAGTCGGGGTAACGGCGATGGTGTCGCGTGCATCGATGTTCGCGGGCTGACCAAGGTTTTCGAGACCGGGCGTCGCCGGCGTCGGCGCCGGGTCGAGGCGGTGCGCAACATCTCCTTCTCCGTCGCTCCCGGTGAGCGTCTCGCCTACATCGGGCCCAACGGCGCCGGGAAGTCCACCTCGATCAAGATCATGACCGGCATCCTCCATGCCACCGAGGGGGACGTGCGGGTGCTCGGGCTGGTGCCGTGGCGGGAACGCCGAGCCCTGACCCGGCGCATCGGGACACTGTTCGGCCAACGGTCCCAGCTCTGGTTCGAGCTCACGCCCCGCCAGTCCTTCCGCATGCTGGCGGCCATCCACCGACTCGACCGCCGCGCCGGCGACGCTCGGGTCGCTGAGCTGGCGGAACTGCTCGACGCCGGCGACCTGTTCGACACTCCGGTACGGAACCTGTCCCTGGGCCAACGCATGCGCTGTGAGCTGGCCGCCTGCATGCTGCACCAGCCTGAGGTCCTGTTCCTCGACGAGCCCACGATCGGCCTGGATCTGCTGGCCAAGCAGCTGTTCCGGGACCTGCTCGTGCAACTCAACCGCGAACGCGGCACCACCATCTTCTTGACCTCCCATGATGTGGCCGACGTGGAGCACGTGGCCCAACGGGTGGTCGTCGTCAACCACGGTCAGGTCATCTACGACGCCGGCGTCGCCGCGCTCCGACGCACCCTGCTCTCCACCAAGCTGATCGACGTCGGGCTCACCGGGCCGGTTCAACCCCTGGACCTCGCCGGCGTGATCGTGGTCAAGCACACCGACAACGGCGCCAAGCTCGTGGTCGACACTGCGGCCCGGTCGGTGCGAGACGTGCTCGACGTCGTCCTGGACTCCTGGCCCGTGGCCGACATCTCCGTGGTCGATCCTCCGCTGGAGGACGTCATCGCCGAGATCTACGGGGCGGCACGCACATGACCGGCCGGCTCGTTCCCCGCTGGTTCATGGTCACCGCCCAGACCGCGGCCCGCCGGGTCCTGGCCGATCGCAGCTCCAGCGTGGTCTCGCTGAGCATCTACGTCACGGTCGTGGTCGTGATCTCGTCTCTGTGGCGGGCCGCGGCCGAAGCCAACGACGGCATGGTGGTCGGCTACTCGGTGACGGCGCTGACCTGGTACATCGCCACCTCCGAGGCGGCCTACATGACGCTGAGCATCCGCATGATCGAGGAGATCGGCGACGACATCGCCAGCGGCGCGGTCGCGGCCGAGCTGCTGCGTCCGGCGCCGGTGCTGGGGGTGCGGGTGGCGTCCCAGCTCGGCCGGGCCCTTCCCCGGCTGGCCGCCTGCGCCCTCCTGGGCGTGGCGCTCTGTCTGATCGCCGTCGGGCGCCCGCCCGACCTCGTCGGCGTGGCGTTGGCCGTTCCCGCGCTGATCCTGGCCATCACCTGCAATCTGCTGGCTCAGCACGCGGTTGCTTCCGCCTCCTTCTGGCTCCGGGACGCCCGCTCGACCTGGTTCCTGTACCAGAAGCTGATCTTCATCTCCGGCGGGATGCTGATCCCCCTGGAGGTCCTGCCCGACTGGTTGCGACACGCGGCGATGGCCCTGCCGTTCATGACCATGGCCTATGTGCCGGGCCGGCTGGCGTCCGGCCATGTCGAACCGTGGCTGCTGGTGGTGCAGCTGGGATGGTTGGTGGTCTTGGGCGGAACGGCGACCGTCCTGTTCTCGGCGGGAGAACGGCGCTTGCAGACGGTCGGCGGATGATCGCCACGCTGCGCGCCATCGGCGCCACCATCCGGGCCGCGTTCGCCGAGGCCATCTCGAACCGCAGCGCCTTCTGGTCGCAGGTCGGGGCCATGATCCTCAACGACCTCGGCTGGGTGGCGTTCTGGGTGCTGTTCTTCAACCGAGTCGGCCGGGTGCGCGGTTGGGACTCGTCCCGCGTGCTGCTGTTGCTGGCCATCCTGGCCACGTCGGCCGGGCTGGTCCTCGGCCTGCTGTCCAACGCCCGGCGGATCGGGAACATGGCCGCCGACGGCGAGCTGGACGCGGTGCTCGCCCTTCCCGTGCCGCCCCTGGCCTATCTATTGGTGCGGCGCATCGACCCCGTGAACCTGGGTGACACCATCTTCGGGATCATCCTGTTCTTGACCCTCGGGACGCCGACCCCGGCCCGGGTGGCCATCTTCGTGGCCGGGACTCTGGCCTCGGCTGTGGTCCTGACCGGGTTCCTCGTGGCCTCCGGCTCGCTGGCGTTCTTCATCGGCCGTACCGAGACCAGCGATGTCGGACTGCACGCCATCCTGATCCTGGCCTCGTACCCGGCCGACATCTTCCGGGGCGCCCCCAAGCTGCTGCTGTACACGGTGGTGCCTGCCGCCTTCGTGTCCGCGGTTCCCACCGCGCTCGTCGACTCGTTCGACCCCGTCGACGCCCTGCTGCTGGGCGGCGCGGCCGGACTCGCCGCGGCCCTGGGCTGGGGAACGTTCACCCTCGGCCTACGCCGCTACACCTCCGGTGCGGTGTGGACCCGGGCCTAGTCCTAGAAGCGATCGTCGCCGAACAGCAGCTGTTCGAGGTGGTCGGCCGCGGAGGTGACCAGCTCCAATGGGCGTTTGAACTCGTTGATGTCGAGGTTGGCCAGGGGCAGGACGTGCCGCACCGCCAACACGTCGTCGACCGCGACCACTCCCCCGCAGGCCAGCCCACCGGCCTCCACGACCACCTTCTCCAGGTCGACGGCCTGGAGCTCGGCGAACGGCGATTCGATGGCCAGCCAGTCCTCGGTGCCCTTGCGCAGGACCCAATGCCACAGGTAAACGACCTGGGTTCGGTCGCCCTCGGTCGCGAAGATGAGCTGCATCATGTCGGTCTCCTCTTGGGTGACCTCGTAGCTGCTCTTCACGAAGGCTCGGAAATTGCGCCAATCCGCCATGGACCTACCTTCCTACAGGTCAGCGCCAATTGCACGGCGGTACAGCAGCCCTGTTGGAGACCACCCCCGGCGGGTGCCAGACTGTTCTCTACCCCCGCCCTGGCGGATCCGGGGGATCAGACACGACACGCGCACGACTCAGCGCGCAACCTCTACAGGCGGAGGGCGGACATGACCTCGATCTCGGGGACAACCGAGACCGGCTCGAGCAATCCCAGCAGCAATGGAGACCAGGTCAGCGATGTCGCTGGTCGGGTGCGTGGCTTCCTGGTTGACAGCTTCCTGCTGGGCGACGACGACGGCTTCGCCAACGATGAGTCCCTGCTCGACTCGGGGATCGTCGACTCCACCGGGGTCATGGAGGTCGTCACCTTCCTGGAGGAGTCGTTCGGCATCAGCATCGACGACGAGGAGCTGATCGCCGACAACCTCGACTCGGTGGACCGCCTGTCCGGGTTCGTGCACCGAAAGCTCGCGTCCTAGACGATCCGCTCGGATCGTCCGGATACTCATGTGCGGCATCGCCGGCGTCCTCAACGGTCCAGGTCAGGCCCCGGTCTCGCTGGAGCGTCTGCGCACGATGGCCGCGGCGTTGAGCCACCGTGGTCCGGACGGGTGGGGGCTGTACCGCGACGATCGGATCGGGCTGGCCCACGCTCGCCTGAGCATCATCGACCTGACCTCCGGTGACCAGCCTCTGACCAACGAGGACGGCACCGTCTGGCTCAGCTACAACGGCGAGATCTTCAACTACGTGGAGCTTCGCCGCGAGCTGGCCGCGGCGGGCCACGTCTTCGCCACTACCGGCGACTCCGAGGTCATCGTCCACGGCTACGAGCAATGGGGCGACGGGGTGTGGGCCCGGCTCAACGGCCAGTTCGCCCTCGCTCTGTGGGACAGCCGGGCCCGCCAGCTGTGGCTGGTGCGAGACCGGGTCGGGATCCTGCCGCTGCACTACGCGCTGGACGGCCGACGCATGGTTTTCGGCTCCGAGGCCAAGGCGTTGTTCGCTTCGGGCTATGTCGAGCCCCGGCTGAACCCCGACGGCATCACCGACGTGTTCACCCGCTGGTCGACCACCGCGCCCCGCACTGTCTTCGAAGGCGTGCGCTCGGTGCGACCCGGGACCGCGTTGTGCGTGGACGCCTCGCTGGGGATCCGGGAGCAACGTTGGTGGCATCCGACGCTGTCGGTCGACCCCGACCTGGCCGACCTGTCGCTCGACGATGCGGCCGACGCCTTGGGCCAGCGTCTCGGCGAAGCGGTGTCGCTGCGACTGCGGGCCGATGTCCCCGTCGGCGCCTACCTCAGCGGCGGGTTGGACTCCTCGGTCATCGGTTCGTTGGTGCACCAGGGCGATAGTCCGCTGGAGACCTTCGCGGTGCGGTTCGCCGATCCGGCCTTCGACGAGACCGCCGAGCAGCGCCGCATGGCCGAGCTGCTCGGGACCAGGCATCACGAGGTCGTGTGCGGTCCCGACGAGATCGCTACCGCCTTGCTGGACGTGGTCTGGCACTGCGAGACGCCGCTGCTTCGGACCGCGCCGGTGCCGCTGTTCCTGCTCTCAGGCCTGGTCCGGGAGGCCGGGATGAAGGTCGTGCTCACCGGCGAGGGGGCCGACGAGCTGCTGGCCGGCTACAGCATCTTCAAGGAGGACGCGGTTCGGCGGTTCTGGGCTCGGCGCCCGTCGTCGACGATGCGTCCGGCCCTGGCCGGCAAGCTGCATCCCGAGGTGGCCGCCTCCGGCACCCGGGGCACGGACCTGTGGGCCCGATTCTTCCGCCGGGACCTCGAGGCCACCGATCACCGCTTCTACGCCCACCTCATCCGCTGGCAGAACACGGCCTGGGCCCGGCGGGTGCTGGCACCAGAGCTCCGTACCGGCAGCGAGCCCGACGACGAACCGCCGGACCTGGTGGCCGAGCTGCCCTCGGACTATGCCGACGCGGCTCCGTTGGCTCGCGCCCAGTGGGTCGAGCTGGTCTCGTTCATGTCGTCGTATCTGCTGTCCTACCAGGGCGATCGGGTGGCGATGGCCCATGGGGTCGAGGTGCGGTACCCGTTCCTCGACCCGGCGGTGATCGAGTGGAGCCTGCGGCTGCCCACCCGGCTCAAGATGCCGGGGTTCCGGGACAAGGTGGCGTTGCGCCGGCTGGCGTCCCGTAGCCTTCCGCCGGAGATCTGGCAGCGGCCCAAGCAGCCGTATCGGGCCCCGATGACCACGGCCCTGTTCGGTCCGCAGGCGCCGGACTACGTGCGGGAGCTGTTGGGTGCATCGGCGGTCGAGCGGCTCGGGCTGCTCGATCCGCGGGCGGTGCGGATCCTGTCGGAGCGGGCGTTCGATCGAAAGGGCGAGATGGCGGGAGAACGAGAGGAGATGGCGCTAGTGGGTGCTTTGACGTTGCAGGCCTTGGGCCAGGCGTACCTGGTGGAGCTGCCCCAGCGCATCGCCGAGGCCCGGTCCCAGCTCGACGGGGTGGCGCCGACCGTGCTGGTCGACCGGGCCCGGGAAGTGGCACCAGCATGAGCCGCGCTTTCCATCGTGGGGTCCTGGCCACGTCGCCTGACGACTTGGCGATCATCGCCGAGCACATCGAGTCCTCCATCACCAAGCTGCTGGGGCGGGAGCTGAAGCGCCGGGGCATCGTCGTCGGCGTCAGCGGCGGCATCGACTCCGCGGTCTGCGCCGCACTGGCGGCGCGGGCCATCGGCCCCGACCGAGTGGTGGCGATCCTGATGCCCGAGGCCGACAGCGACCCCGACTCGACGGCCCGGGGGCGGGAGCTGTGCGACCAGCTGGGTCTCAAGTACGAGTTCGAGGACATCGCGCCGGCCCTGTCGTCCCTGGGCTGCTATCGGCGCCGGGACGCGGCCATCCGCCGGGTGTTCCCCGACTACGGCGAGGGCTGGCGGCAGAAGATCACGCTGGCTGAGGGGCTGTTGGACCGCGACCGGGTGAGCTACTTCAACCTGACCGTGGCCGCTCCTGACGGCACCCAGCAGACCACCCGCATGCCTACGGACGTGTATCTGGAGGTGGTCGCGGCCACCAACATGAAGCAGCGGACCCGCAAGCTGATCGAGTACTTCCACGCCGAGGCCCGCAACTTCGCGGTGTTGGGCACCCCCAACCGGTTGGAGTACGAGCTCGGGTTCTTCGTCCGCGGCGGCGACGGGCTGGCCGATCTGAAGCCCATCGCCGAGCTGTACAAGACCCAGGTCTACGCCCTGGCCGCCCACTTCGGGCTGCCGCAGTCGATCCAGGACCAGCCGCCGAGCACCGACACCTATTCCCTGCCGCAGACCCAGGAGGAGTTCTATTACGCGCTCCCCTATGCGGAGATGGACCTGTTGTTGTGGGCCTTCTCTCACGACGTGCCGGCCGCGGAGGCTGGTTCGGTGATGGGGTTGGGAGCCGAGCAAGTCGAGCGGGTCTATCGCGACATCGTGGCCAAGCAGCGCATGGCCGAGCGGTTGTCCCGCCACGCCGCTCTGATCGAGGTGCCCGAGGAGACAACGACCGAGTGAAGGTCTCGGAGCGGTTCAAGGTCGGGATCACCCGCTACCGGCCCACCGACGCCGAGGACCTGGCAGCGTTCCAGCGCACGGCGTTCGGCGAGGACGCCAAGCAGTTGGATAAGGACCGGTTCGCCTGGATGTTCGAGCGCAATCCCGCTCGCACTGACGAGGGGCCGGGCGTCTGGGTGTGCCGGCGCAATGGTGTGGTGGTCGGTCAGCAGGCCGAGATCCCCGTCGACCTCGTGGTGGACGGTCAATCGCAGCCGGCGGCCTGGGGGATCGACCTCATGGTCGATCCGGAGTGGCGGCTGAAGGGGGTCGGACCGGGGCTGATGGCCACCCAGCTCGAGGCCCATGATGTTGTGATCGGCCTGACGCAGGCCGAGGAAGCGTTCAAGTCGTACATGCGTGGCGGCTGGACCGACGTCGGAGTGGTGCCGGTCTACGTGCGCCCGGTCGACGTCAAGCGCTTCCTGCGGGTGGCGCCGGTTCCGGGCCAGGCCCGCAGGCTGGCGCCGGTAGCCGGTCCGCTGCTGCGAGGCTTCGACTGGGTCGCGTCCAGGTGGCTGCGGGCCCGGGGGCTCCGGCTGGTGCCGGTCGACCGGTTCGACGCCCGGGTGGACGAGGTGTGGGCTGCGGCGTCGGGTGACTACGGGGTGATCGCGGTGCGAGATGCGGCTTCCACCACCTGGCGGCTCGACGATCGACCCGATGCCGATGAACTACGACGCTACTACCTGATGCAGGGCGGTCAGGCCGTGGGCTACCTGGCGCTGCGCCACCGGGAGCGCTGGGGTGACCAGGCCGCCTACATCGTCGATTTCCTGGCGCCGAAGCGCCGGATCGGTGCGTTGCTGTTGCTGGCGGGCCGGGCCGCCCGGCGGGACGGCGCCTTCGCGCTGGTCTGCCGGACGCTGTGCCACGAGGTCGAACAGTCGCAGCTGTTCGTGCGGACCGGGATCGACGTCGCTGCGCCGCTGCACCTGGTGCTGAACACGAGCACGAACGACCTGGTGGCCGATCGTCTGGCCGACCGTCGGAGCTGGTTCCTCACCCTGGCCGACAGCGACCTGTCGTAGGAGCGGTCGATTCGGCACGGAGCGACCGTTTCGGTCGCCTCACGCCCGACCGATGGCCTCGATCGGACCTGTCTCAGAGGTCGGCGCGGAGCAGGTCGTCGTAGGTCTCGCGGCGGACGACCAAGCGGGCGTTGCCGTCCCGGACGAAGACCACCGCCGGTCGCAAGACCTTGTTGTAGTTGGAACCCATGGAGTGGCCGTAGGCGCCGGTGACCGGCGTGGCCAGCACGTCGCCGACCCGTAGGTCGGCTGGGACCTTGGCGTCGCGCACCAGTA
Organism: Acidimicrobiales bacterium; assembly: GCA_036505485.1. Taxonomy (GTDB): domain Bacteria; phylum Actinomycetota; class Acidimicrobiia; order Acidimicrobiales; family VFJN01; genus DASXTK01. The sequence goes on along the minus strand of DASXTK010000010.1, from coordinate 6,918 downwards.
CGTCGCCGGACTCGCAGTGCTTGCCGACCACAGTCACGGTGCGGGGTCGCTCGGCGTCGACGGCCCGGGGTAGGAAGGCCTCGTAGCCGCTGCCGTAGAGGACCGGGCGAGGGTTGTCGCTCATGCCGCCGTCGACCGAGACATAGGTGCGCACGCCGGGCACGTCCTTGATCGTGCCCACGGTGTAGAGGGTTAAGGCGGCCTGGGCAGCGATTGCCCGCCCGGGTTCGGCTACCACTCGGCTGGTGATGCCAGCAGCCCGGCACGAGTCGATGACCGTCTGGCCCCACTCGGTGATGGTCGGCGCATCCTCGCCCTCGACGTACGGCACGCCGAGCCCGCCGCCGATCGACAGCTCGGGGAGGTCGAGGGTCCGCACCCAAGGGGCGATCACATCGATGGCCTGGTGGAAGAAGTCCGCCACGAACACCTGGCTGCCGATGTGGACGTGGACGCCCACCAGATCGACCGCCGGGGAGCCCGAGGCCCAGTCGACCGCCTTGGACAGGTCGCCCGCAGCGACCCCGAATCCGAACTTGGAGTCGATCTGGCCGGTCTGGACGAACTCATGGGTGTGGGCTTCGACGCCGGGCGTGGCTCGGACCAGCACCTGGGGCACTCGGTTGTCCTCGGCGTGCAACTGGTCGAGCCGGTCCAGCTCGTCGAAGCTGTCGACCACGATCCGGCCCACGCCGACCTCTCGGGCCCGGCGCAGCTCGTCGAGGCTCTTGTTGTTGCCGTGGAGCACCAGCCGTTTGCCCGGAACGCCGGCGGCCAGGGCTACGTGCAACTCACCGCCGGTGGCGACGTCGAGGCACATGCCCTCCTCGTGGGCCAGCCGTGCCATCGCCAGACACAGGAACGCTTTGGTGGCGTAGGCCACGCCGGGGCCGAAAGCCTCGGTGGCCTCCCGACAGCGGGCCCGAAGATGGTCCTCGTCGTAGACGAACAGCGGCGTGCCGAACTCCCTAGCCAGCTCGTCGACCGCGACGCCGGCAATGACCAGCGAGCCATCGGCTTGCACCGTGGCGTTGTCCGGCAGGAGCTGGCGCGGCAGCGAGCTCACATCTGCTCCGGGGCGGTGACCCCGAGGAGGTCGAGGCCGATGGCCAGCCCGATGCGGACCGACTCCACCAACCACCAGCGGGCCTGGGTCAGCTCGGGCGGGATGCCCTCTCCGAAGACCCGACAGTCGTGGTAGAAGCCGTGAAATGCGTCAGCTAACTCCCTGACCCAGGTCGTGACCTTGTGGGGGGCCCGTTCGTTGGCCGCCAGGACCACCACCTCGGGCAGTTGCTCCAGGGAGCGGAGCAGGTCCAGCTCGCGCTCGTGGGTCAGCGCGCTGAGGTCGACGTCGGCCAGGGGTGCCCGGGTGGCCCCGTGCTCGGCCGCGAAGCGATCGATGGAGTGGATGCGGGCGTGGGCGTACTGGATGTAGAACGCCGGCGATTCCTTCGATTCCGCCCGCACCTTGTCGAGATCGATGGTGGTGGACTGGTCGATGGAGCTGACCAGGGACAGCAGCCGCATCACGTCCGGGCCGATGTCCTCCACCAGATCGTCGAGGTCGACCGCGTTGCCGAGGCGCTTGCCGATGCGTCCACCTTCGAGGCGGATCATCTGGCCGATGCGGACCTCCAGCCGGCCTTTCTCGACCCCGAGCGCCTCGACGCCGGCCAGCAGGCTCGAGACCTGGCCCTGGTGGTCGGCGCCCCACACGTTGATGACCCGGTCGAAGCCCCGGACGAGGAACTTGTTGCGGTGGTAGGCCAGGTCGCCGGCGAGGTACGTGTAGTCGCCGCCCTGGTCGTCCGAGCGGCGCAGCACCCGCTTCTCCCGGGGATCACCGAACGCCGCGGTGTTGAGCCAGAGAGCGCCGTCCTCCTCGAACACCAGACCCTGTTCCTGGAGCAGGGCGATGGTGTCGGCGACGGCGTCGCTCTCCTCGATCGACGCCTGGCTGAACCACTCGTCGTACGCGATGTTGACCGCCCGCATCTGGGTCCGGATGAACTCGAGCGTGTGCTCGGCAGCCCAGCGGCCGGCGGTCTCGACGTCGTCGGGTCCGTCGTAGGCGCAGGCCAGGCCCTTGACGAAGCCGCTCGGGTATCCCCCCTCGGGGACCGGCCGGCCGGCGTGGCGGGACAGGATCGAGGCGCCGAGCCGGCGGATCTGGCCGCCGGTGTCGTTGACGTAGTACTCCCGGCTGACCTCGTACCCGCAGCGGTCGAGCAGGCGGGCCAGCGAGTCGCCGTAGGACGCGAACCAGCCGTTGCCGACGTGGATCGGCCCGGTCGGGTTGGCCGAGACGAACTCGACCTGGACCCTCTGACCGTCGCCGAACTCGGCCCGGGCGTAGTCCTTCTCGCCCTGGGTGACCACGTCGCGCAGGATCTCGTGCAACCAGGTCGGGGCCAGATGGAAGTTGACGAACCCACCGCCGGCGACCTCCACGTGCTCGACGTGGGGCGGCAGGTCCGTGTTCAGGGTCTCGGCGATCTGGGTGGCCAGCTCCCGGGGGTTCCGACCAGCGTTCTTGGCCGTGGCCAGGGCCACATTGGAGGACCAGTCGCCGTGCTGACGGCGGGCCGGGCGCTCGAGGTTGAGCGCAGCCGGCGCCTCGACGCCCGCGGCGGCGAGGGCGCTGCGGAGGGAACCTTCGAGAACACGCTGGATCGTGGCCACCGGTCGAGGCTAGCCATGGGCTCCGCAGCCGCCGAACCGGTTAGGATCGTCGGCTCTGCCCTCGTAGCTCAGTGGATAGAGCATCGGCCTCCGGAGCCGTGTGCGGGCGTTCGAGTCGCCCCGAGGGCGCAACAGGTGTGCGGCGGTGACCAGGCGATCCGCCTGGTCAGCGTCGCTAGGTGCCGATCGACCGCCGTTACCCGCACTGGCCCTCGATTCCCCGCTGTCCGCGGGAGGAGCGCGGGAGGAATGGGCTTCAAGCTTGCTGGGAGCCAACAGGGGAGCCGACGCTTTAGGCATCCAGCCAACTGAGCTGAAGCGGCACCAGTCGGCATAGCTCAAGGAGCTGCATGTTGCGAGAAGCGGCAGGCTGGTGGGTGCGAGTTGTCTCCAGGATGTGCGCTGGACACCGGGGATGAGACCGACCCGCGGCCTTAATCGGAACGACTACGGCCGATGTGGTATCCCGCCAAGCCGAAGTTGATGTCGACGGACCCGTCGTCGTGTTCGGTGACGGCTGTGCCCGCGGTGACGAGCCGTCGGCCGGCTTGCACGACCAGGGCCGCGGTGGCCATGTCGCTGAACACCTTGCCGCCATCGCCGAAGGTGGTGTCCAGCGTGCCGTCCGGATTGAAGCGGATCAGGCCGGGGAAACCGGCCGCCACCAGACGGCCGTCGGGCTGCACGACCAGCGCGGTCGCATAGTCCACGTTGCCGCCGAGGCCGGAGATCACCAGGCCTCCCGTGCCGAAGGTGGTGTCCAGCGTGCCGTCAGGGTTGTACCGAGCCAGGGCGAACCCGCCAATGAGACCGTCCACGCGGCCAGCGGCCACAAACTTGCCGTCACGCTGAACAGCCAACGCGTGCGCCTGTTGGCCCTGACCGCCGAAGTCGGTCCTCACCCGGCCGCCGTCACCGAAGGCTCGGTCCAGGCTGCCGTCTGCGTTGTAGCGGACTAGGCCGAAGGCCTCCGCGGCAGCCACGAGCTTGCCGTCGCGCTGGAGGATCAGGGCAGCGGCAACGTCGGACTCGAGGTCGAAGTCGGTCGTCACCTTCCCGCCGTCGCCGAAGGTCGGGTCCAGCGAGCCGTCAGGGTTGTACCGAGCCAACCCGAGGTCGTTGAAACCCCGTTTCTGGTGTGGTCGCGGCCCATCCGGCGGCCACCAACTTGCCGTCGGGTTGCACGATGAGCGCGTGGACGCGATCGAAGCCGCCCGCGAAGTCGGTGGTCACCGTGCCGCCGTCGCCGAAGCCCACATCCAGGGTGCCGTCCCGGTTGTATCGGGCGAGAGCGAAGTCGTTGGCCTCCGGCCCGGTCGCGGCCCCGCCGGCGGCCACGACCTTCCCGTCGGGCTGGACGGCCACCGCGGTCACGAAGTCCGAGCCCGCGCCGAAGTCGGTCGTCACCTTGCCTCCTTCCCCGAAGCTCCGGTCCAGTCGACCGTTGCGGCGATAACGGGCAAGAGCGAAGTCGTCGCGTCGGGCAAAGTCGACGACCGCGGACCCGCCCGCGACCAGCCGGCCATCGGCCTGCGCTGCCATCGCGCCGGCAGCGGACTGCAGACCGAAGTCCGTGATCACCTTGCCGCCATCGCCGAAGTTCGTGTCCAGCGAGCCTGGATCCGGCCTCGCCAGCCCCCAGCCGGTCAACGGTGTGGCGAGCACGACGATGGTCAACGCCCGCAGCAGGCAATCGAGAACCCCCACATCGCGCCGCCAGCCGAGCAGAACGTGCCGGGTCATCCCGACCGCCATGGTGCCCCCTCGGGTCCCGTGGACTCCCGGAACGTCGCCAGAGCACGACGCTCAGTACAGAGAGTACAACGCATCGAGCGCTACGTCATGGCTAGGAACCCTCCGCTCGTCGCCTGCAGCGCTTACCTCTTACTGGCGGGGCGAGCGTGTCCACCGGGAGCGCCACGCCGTCGTCGACGGCTGGGAGGGCAGGTCGCACTGCGGACCAGGGCTGACGCGGGACCGGCGTGGAGACGAAGCCAAGGGATCAGCTCGACCCAGCGCTCTCACCGAGGCGGATGCGTCGACTTTCCAGCGGCCTCCGGAGCCGTGTGCGGGCGTTCGAGTCGCCCCGAGGGGTAGCAGGATATCGGGCGGAGCAGGGCCAACACCCTGCTCAGCTGGCGAGCGGCCGTTCGCACTAGTTGTCCGCCATTGCCCCCCGGTATGCCGCGTTGCGTGTGACGAGCGTGGACGGAGATCTGGCTCAAGGCAGTCGGCCGACTTGCGCCCCGCATCGCCGACGGTGTCACCCCTACGAGGTGACAATCGTCAAGCTGGAAGCGCCCGAGACCGGACCGAGGAATATCCCAGTCTCATGGACCTGCATCGCGCCGCTCTGCTCAGCTTCGCGGCAGCGTCCCAACGGGCGTTGAGAGCGGAGAGAGTCATCTGACACCCGACCTCACCACGGTGACCATCCCATCAGGGTGCCGGTCCATCTGGCACGCAGCGGGCACGATTGCTGCATTCCGAAGACGGACTGGCCTTCCCTAGGCAACCGGCCTCGGCCTCCGACGCGGCCATCGATGCTGGAGTGGTTGGAACATGAGTGAACACGATCGTGTGGGTGCGGTTGAGCCTCAGGAGCTTGAGCGGCTCTTTGTGGAGCGGGTCAATGCTGGGGATGTCGATGGACTGGTCGCGCTTTACGAGGCCGATGCTGTGGTTGCCCTTTCGCCGGGAAACGTGGCGACCGGGAGCGAGGCGATCCGTCGGGGGCTCGACGACTTCGTTGCGTCTGGGGTGAACCTGACTCTGGGCGAGCAGCAGCCGACTCTCCGAGTCGGTGACTTGGCGCTGGGCTCGACTCGCCTCAACGACGGTGGCGTGACCGCTGAGGTCGCTCGCCGGCAACCCGACGGAACCTGGCGGTGGGTGATCGAAAAGTGGAACGTCATCGCCGAGTGAGCGCTAGGTGAGGAGGGCGGCGCCGGTTTCGGGGTCGAAGAAATAGAGGCGGCTGGGGTCTATCGACAGGGTGAGGGCATCGCCGACGGACGCCGGCGTCTCGGTGGGGACCCGTACCGTGAAGCGGGCTCGATCCTCGGGCAGCAGCAGAGCGTCGTCGGCCGCCCGGGCCTCGACCGCGGCCCGGGTGGCATCGGTGTCGACGCGGGGCGCCGCGATATCGAAGATGACATGGCGCTCGTCCCCGAGCTCCTCCACGACCTCGGGCCGGGCCTCGATGGTGGGCCAGCCCCGATCGACCACCGGGGAGAAGCCGGTCGGCCGGATCCCGAGGATGACCTTCCGGTCCGTCTCGGCCAGCGACGAGCCGGTCGGCAGCGGAATGGTGGCTCCAGGGAAGGAGACGACGCCACGCTCGATCGTGGCGTCGACGAAGTTCATCTGCGGCGATCCGATGAAGGCCGCGACGAACAGGTTGGTGGGATGCCGGTAGACCTCCTGCGGCTCGGAGCACTGCTGCAGCAGCCCGTCGCGCAGCACCGCCACCCGCTGGCCCAGCGTCATGGCCTCGATCTGGTCGTGGGTGACGTAGATGGTCGTGACCCCGAGCCGCTGGTGCAGCAGCGTCAGCTCGGCCCGCAACGCCACCCGGAGCTTGGCGTCGAGGTTGGACAGCGGCTCGTCCATGAGGAACACCCGGGGCTCCCGCACGATCGCCCGGCCCATGGCCACGCGCTGGCGCTGCCCACCCGACAACGCCGCGGGCCGCCGTTCGAGCAGGTGCTCGAGCCCCAGCACCTCGGCCACCTCCGCGACCCGCCGGTTGCGCTGGGCCTTGGGCATGCGCCGCATGCGCAGCCCGAAGGCCAGGTTCCGACGGACCGACATCCGGGGATACAGCGCGTAGCTCTGGAACACCATGGCCACATCCCGCTGCTGGGGCAGTTGGTTGGTGACGTCGTCGTCCCCGATGTGGATCCGGCCGCCGGACACCTCCTCGAGCCCAGCCACCAGGCGCAGCAGCGTGGACTTGCCGCATCCCGACGGACCCACGAGCACCATGAACTCACCCGGCACGACGTTCAGCGTCACGTCTCGCAGAGCGTCGACCCCGCCCCGGAAGCGCTTGCTGACGTTGTCCATCAGCACTCCGACCGGCTGGCGGGCTCCGCTGATCAGCTCGCTCTCGTGCCCAGCGTCGTCGGTCATCCCTTCAAGGCCCCCGCCATCAGTCCCCGCATGAAGAACCTGCCCATGAACATGTACACCACCAGGGTCGGGATGCTGGCCAGCAGCGCAGCCGCCACC
>DASXTK010000009.1:0-3111 GCA_036505485.1 Acidimicrobiales bacterium | reverse complement strand
TCGCGCACCGCGGTCTCGGTCAGATCGAAGTCCCGGGAGACCTGCCCGATCGAGCGGTCACCACGCTGGCACAGCTCAACGATCTCGGCCTTGAACTCTGCGGTGAACGACCGTCGCGCGCGAGGCCTCTTGCGCTCGTCGAGTTCCATGACCTCCATGATGGACATCCTCTCCGGGGCAACGCCCCTGATCGTGGATGTCCGTCAAAGCGGGTCAGGCCCAACCCCGTCGAACAGGAGGCAGCCACCGCGCCGCGGTCGACCTAGCGCTCCGACGCTTGTGACGGGGGAACGTGGCGGCGAAGCGGCGCAAAGGGAGTTTTCGATCGTGGTGGGAACTGTGAGTGGTGTCCCACCGAATGATGTGGCTAGCCAGGTCGCGGCGGCGTGAGAGGTTACGTTTGTGGGCGGCCACCTTGCGATGGTCGGAGAGGGGGAGCGAATGTACCGGGAGGCTGAGTGGAGGCAGGCGCGTCGCCTGTACGGCTCGGGGATCTCCAAGCGGCGATCGCGCGTCGGCTCGGGATGAGCCGGACGACGGTGGCACGCCTGTTGTCGCTGCAGGCTCCGCCACGGAGGAAGGAGGACTCCAGTACCGGCGCCCAGCGCAATGAGGCTGTCTTGGACCGCAAGCCTGGGCATCGGCGAGTCACCGTCCTACCACCGATCATGAGGCCGGCGTCAGCGGAGCGCGCTGAGCGGGTCATCGGTGCGCTTGCGGCTCTGCTGCTGGTGCAGATGGACGGCGACGCGGCCTACGAGCACGGGTGACCAGAACTTCAGGCAGGGACGGGTTTGATTCCCGTCCGGAGGTGCCCAGTTTCCATCGACTCGGCGTAACCGTGAGCAGCGAAAATACACTGGTGTAATTGCGGAGGCGGAACGGTAAGCATACGAACCACGGCGTCCCAGGCCCGACGCTGTGGGTGACTACCCAGGCGTGGGGACGCCGCAGTTGATCGGGAGGGATTCGGCCAGGCGCGTGGCCCACGCTCAGCGACTCGTCGATCTGCCACCCGCGCCCGCGCGCCGCGCCTCGCACCCGCACCTACCACGCCGGTATCGGGCCCGGGCAGCGCCGTCACGTCCACGGCGCCGCGCCGAGCAACCCGCACGCGAACACGCCCGGGCACCCGATGGCCGGGGGCACGCTGCCCCTTGGCGCGGCACCTGCTGGACCCGACCATCGAGGACGAGATCCAAGTCCCGGCCGCCACCGCCCGGCCGGCTCACCACACCGGTCGTGACGAAGTACGAGTACGCTGCGTGGCGTCCGTGCGCGGATGTGGGCCGGGCGCGTCAGTCCGCCGGTGGCGGTGGCGGCCGGCTCAGGTCGAACAGCGGCTCACCGTTGGGGTGGCTGAAGCTGGCCGCGATGTCGGCGAGCTCCGCCGTGGCGATCCAGCTGAATCTGATCGCGTCGTAGTCCATCCGGAACCTGGCTTCGCCACCGTTCCACGTCAGCCGGTAGGCATCGGGGTGTTTCAGCAGCCGGCTGCCCGGAGCGGGATGCTTGGGCCAGATCGATTTGAGTCCGTGCGACTGACGCCACAGTCGGCCCAACTCCATGATCGCGTAGCGACGAGCCCCGCGCGCCGACGAGAAGGTGCCGAAGACGTTGCGGCTTCGCCGGTTCTCGATGGTGTAGCCGCTGTCAGTGCGGGCCAGCACCCACTCGGTGCTGAAGGTCGCGATGTCGAGAACGAGGGGGTCGACGCCGGGGCGGCGGGACCACAGCGGGTCCTTGGCGAGGAAGTCGTCGATGACCACCAGGTCGCCCACCAGGTCCGGGTCGTCGCCCTGAACGACCATGCTGGCGGTGTCGGTCTCGGTCGGCGCCGGTTCGGTGGCGTACGGACTGGGTGGTGGCCGTTCGTACGGGGATGGGAGAAGGCCGCTGGGGCTGAAGACCGGTCGGCCGTCGGGGTCTCGGTAGCTCGCGGCGATGCTGGCCAGGCTCGCGGTGGCGACCCAGCTGAACACCAGGGCGTGCCCGTGGCCCAGGCCGAGGCGGAAGGTGGCCTGGCCAGCCGGCGAGGTCACCAGGAAGCTCGTGGGACCCCTCTCGATATGGCAATCCGGAGTGGCCAGCTTCGGCCTGATGGTCCGCATCCGCGTCCGCATCCGGAGGATGCTGCCGAGCTCGGCGATCAAGAACCGCCGTGCCCCGGCCGCGGTGGAGAAGGTGCACTCAATCCTCCGCCAGTCGCGGCCGACGGTGTGCTCGTAGACGAACTGGGACTGCCGGTAGCTGATCGCCCGCCCGACCTGGTCATCCCCGACCGACAGGATCTCCGCCCCGGTGGCCGGTCGGCGCGCCCATTTCAGCTCGGCGGCGACAGCGTCGACGACGGCGAGGTCGGCAGCATCAAGGTCGTCTGGCGGCTTTTCCACCGGCGGTGGCGCCATCACCCGCCGGGGCGCCGGAGGGGCGGGCCATTGCGCCTCGACCGGTAGGCCCAGGTCGAAGAGCGGTTCGCCGTTGAAGTGGCGGTAGCTCGCCGCGATGTCGGCGGGCTCCGCCCGGGCCACCCAGCTGAAGCCAATGGCGTCGAGATCGCTGTGGAAGATGGCTGCCCCGCCGGGCCAGGTAAGCCAATACCCCGACGGTCCGCGTTCCAGGGTCGTGCCAGGAGCCAGCCCCATCTCCCGAGGGTTGATGTCCCGCATCCGCCTGTCGGACCGCCACGAGTCGCCGAGCTGCATGATCAAGAAGCGCCAGGCGTCCAGTTCCCGCCCGAACTCCGCGGTCAGGTACCGGTGGTCACGGGAGATCGTTTCGATGGTGACAACACCTTTGCGCACGGCCACCACCAGGTGGTCCTCCTGGTCGCCGACATCCAGGATCGTCGCGGCGTCGCCCTTCCACTCCTGCCACAGCGGGTCCTCCGCCAGGAACGCGTCGACCAGTGACCGGACGGCGCGAACCGAGGAGTCACCGTCGGCCGGCAGGGACGTCATCGACGACTCTCGGTGGGAGTCACGCGCACACCTCGTATCGGTTCGAACAACATCGACTGTCCCACCATAGACGGCGCGAGCAAGCCGGCAAGGCGTGGCCACCCTGCGGCCTCGGCGGCACGGCCCCGCTGGTGTTGCCACCGCCCGGGTC
>DASXTK010000008.1:0-5208 GCA_036505485.1 Acidimicrobiales bacterium | reverse complement strand
CGCTCGGTCCCGCCTTTGGCCACAATGGGTGGTGACGGACGGGGGGCGCATGGGGAAGATCGCAGCGTGGGCCGCGCTCGCGGGCCTGGTGGGGTCGATGGTCATGGGCGGGACGTCGGGCCCGTCCGCAGTGGCCGAGGCGGCGCAGCAGGTCGGGGCGCACGAGGTGCCGGGGACCGGAAGCGCGCGGCCCCGCATCCTGTTCGCACCCGACCAGCGGAGCGACCTGCAGGACCGGCTCGGGCGCGAGCCCTACCGGTCGCTGTTCCTGGCCCTGCACCAGCGGACGGTCGTCTACGACAGCGGCCACGAGCTCGGTGACCCCGCCATCGTGGCCCAGCGCGACCTGGCCCGGGCGGCCAAGAACCTGGCCTTCGAGTACGCCCTCGACCGCACGGTGAGCGACGGCGCCATCGTGCCGTTCCCCGATGAGGCCATCCGGGCCGCCACTGGCGACCACGTCCGCGACCTGCTGCTGACCCTGTACCCGCGCAGCCGGCTGGCCGTCCCTCCGCCGCTGGGCGGCTGGGACCGGGAGATCAGCACGTCGGAGGAGATCATCGATTACGCCACCGCCTTCGACACCATGCTCGGCACCGAGTACCGGTTCGGTGACCAGGAGCAGGTCATCGCCGACCGGCTCGGTGGCCTGGTGTCGGAACTGTGGTCCAACTACACCGACCCGTCGACCGTCGGTGGTGTGACCAACCTGATGCAGAACAACCACCGGTCCAAGGTGGGAGCGGCCCTGGCCGTCGCCGCCATCGTCCTGGCGGAGTGGCAGCCTCCAACCGGTGGTCCGAGCCCGCTGGAGTGGTTCGACTACGGCGTCCTGCAGGTCGACGACGTGCTGCGGTTCATCCTGACGACCGGCGACGGCGCCTATGGCGAGGGGACCCACTACTACCGGTTCACGGCCCAGAACCTGCTGCCGTTGGCCCGGGCGTGGGAGCGGCACATCGGCCCCGGTTCCTACCGGGTGGACGGCATCGACGTCCCGTCTCCGTGGCGGCACCCGCTGTTCGCCCGCAGCCAGCGCTGGATGCTCGACACCACCCTGCCCGACGGCACCCAGGCGCCGATCGACGACGGCAACACCAACGAGGCGTACTACTTCGGCGTACTGCCGTCGTTCCTGCCGGAGACTTCGGCCTACTACTGGCGCTGGTCGCATGCGCCGCGGCTCTACGAGACCGATGGGCACGTCGACCTGGGTGCGGATGCCATCGTGACCTACGACGACTCGGTGGTTCCGGCCCCGCCGAGCTGGTCGCCGACCCAGTTCTATGCCGAGGGCGGCACTGCCACCTTCCGCTCGGGTTGGGACGACCAGGCGGTGATGGTGCTGGCTCTGGGGGAGCACGACACCGCCTCGGAGTTCGGGCGTGACCGGGCGGGAGCGGCGCGTGCCCCGCAGTCGCACGAGCACGCCGATCCGGGGGCGTTCCTGCTGCATGCCTTCGGCGAACGGTTGGCGCTCGATCCCGGCTATCTGAGCTTCACCACCCATGGCCTGGTCAACCAGCCCCAGCATCACAACACCGTCCTGGTGGACGGTCAGGGTCCGAGTGACTACCTGCTGGCCTCGTTCAACTGGCTGGCCCATCCGGACCAGGCGCCGCCCGCCGAGGGCCAGTCGACGCTGAACGCCACCGTCGACGGGGTCGGTCTGGACGCGGCCACGGTCCGCAGCAGCTACCGGGGTGCGGATCTGGATCGCCGACTGCTGTTCCTCGACGACCGCTATCTGGTGGTGGCCGACCAGATCGGCCTGACCGATGGCGGCGCGGCGGCGTTCACCTGGATGCTGCACGGCAACGGCGGCGGTACCAGCGGCGGTGTGTTCGAGCCGTTGGCCTCCGGAGGGCGGTGGACCATCGGCGGGGCCCGCCTGGACAGCGCCATCGGTGTGAGTACGGATTCCGGGTCGACCGATGTTGTCCTGGACACCGCCGATTTCACCCACGAGCGCGACAACCAGGAAGCGGTGACCCACACCGCGCTCGAGGCCACGGTCACTGGGACGGTCAGCGAGGCGGTCCAGTTGCTGTATCCGTCACGGGTCGGCGAACCACCACCCACGCTCGCCTCGGTCGCGTTGGATCACGCCGCGGCGACGACTTTGGTGGACGCGGCGGGCGATCGTCGGGTGGTTGCGGCCCGTTCGGCGGATCCGACACAACCCCTTGTGGCGCCTGGGGCGTGGACCGATGGCACGACGCTGGTGGCCGATGCCCATCTCGACGGGCGGCTCCGGCTGGTCTGGGCCGACGCGGCCACGACGTTGTCCTACGACGGCGTCGTGGTGCTGCAGTCCTCCTCACCGCGGTCGCTGGGTCTGCGGTTGGGCGACGACGGCACCGGGTCCATCATCGGCGCCGCGGGCACCAAGCCGTCGGCGGTGACCGTGCGCGGCTTGCCCTTCATGCCCCAGGCCGTGGACGGAGCCTGCGGGTTCGCCGTCCGGGCCGGTGGCGCGGTGCGGGTCACGCTGACCCGGGACAGCTCCGCCACCCTCCGATCGACGCCGGGTAACGGTCAACCCGCGGCCGATGCCGGCCGCGACCGGACGGTCGATCCGGGGACGACCGTGCGGCTCGACGGACGCGACAGCTGCGACCCCAACGGCGACCGACTCACGCCTCACTGGGAGCTGGTGTCCGCCCCGGCCGGCAGCGCCTGGACGTTGCGCCACCCCAACCAGTGGCAACCCAAGCTGCTCGCCGACCAACCCGGCACCTACCGGGTCCGCCTCACGGTCACCGACCCCAGCGGCGCCAAGAGCACCGAGGCCGAGGTCATGATCACCGCCTGAGTGCCTGGTCACAGAACGCTCGAGATCAGAGGCGGTCGGGCGTGGCGATCTGTTGGAGGAGGGAGCCGATGTAGGACTCGTAGGCGTCGACCATGTCGATGGCGTCGGGGTCGAGGACCCACTCGATCTGGATCCCCTCCATGAACGCCACGATCTCCGCGGCCCGGGCTGCGGGGTTGATGTCGGCCTTGAGGTCCTTGCGCCGGACGCCCTCGGCCAGCGCCTCGGTGAGGATTCGGCGGATCTGGGCGGTGCGCTCCCGGACGTAGACCCGGGCGGCGCCGTCGTTGACCATGCTCTCGGCCGAGACGATGGCCCGCAGCCGGGCCAGCATCGGCCGTTCCGCCAGCACCCGGGCCGTCGCAGGCATCCGGCGTAGCGACTCCAGCCCTCCGCCAGGTTCGGCCACCCAGGCCTCGGTATCGGCGAAGGAGGCGTCGGCCCGGGCCAGAACGGCCATCAGCAAGGCGTCCTTCGACGGGAAATGGTGCAACAGCCCGGCTTCCGACAACCCAACCTGCTCGGCCACGGCGGCGATGGTCGTGCCCCGAACCCCGTTGGTGGCGAACAGCTCGAACGCCGCATCGAGGATCTGGTCCTGGCGTGCGAGTCCCCGAGCCTGTCGTTGTCCCTTCTTGGGCGGCATCTCGCTCACCGTAGTCCCAGTGCCCAAAATCCGAGACGAATCGTGAGAATTGAATTACCGAGCAACGCTCGGTAATGTGCCGATGTGGGCATCAGGGGGCTCGTTGACGATCCGCGCACGCTGGCCGGGCGGTGCGAATGACCTTCGTGACCGTGGAGCTGGCCAGCCAGCCACGGTGCTGGGCGCTCGCAGGAAACGTGGATGTCGGTGGGTTGCCGAGTCCGGGCGAACGGGTCGCTGCGGTGGGGTGCGGCACCTCACGGTTCATGGCCCAGAGCTATGCGGCCCGGCGGGAAGCGGCCGGGCTGGGGGAGACGGACGCCTTCGCCGCGTCGGAGCTCCCGGCCCGGGCCTACGACTGCGTGGTCGCCCTGAGCCGATCGGGCACCACCACCGAGGTGGTCGAGCTGCTGGACCGGCTGGAGGAGGGATCGCGATCGGTGGCGCTGACCGCGGTCGCCGGATCGCCGGTGGCCGATCGGGCTGACGCCACCGTCCTGTTGGACTTCGCGGCCGAGCAGTCGGTGGTGCAGACGCGATTTGCCACCACCGCGTTGGCGGTCCTGCGGGCTTCGCTGGGTGAGGACCTGGGTCCAGCCGGGTCCGACGCCGCGACGGCGCTGGAACTGGCCCACCCCGCCTCACCCGGCGCCCACCGGCAGCTGACGTTCCTGGGGAGGGGTTGGAGCGGGGGGTTGGCGCAGGAGGCGGCGCTCAAGTGCCGGGAATCGGCGGGCATGTGGGCCGAGGCGTACACCGCCATGGAGTACCGCCACGGTCCCATCAGCGCCGCGGGACCGCACACCCTGGTGTGGGCGCTGGGTCCCCTGCCGCCAGGCCTGGCCGACGAGATCGAGGCCATGGGAGCAACGGTCGAGGTCGGGCGGCTGGACCCGATGGCCGAGCTGGTCCGCATCCAACGTTTCGCCGTAGCCCTGGCCGAGAAGGCTGGGCTCGATCCCGACCATCCCCGAGGCCTCCGCTATTCGGTGGTCCTCGATGGGTGAGCCCGGCGTCATCGGGATCGATGTGGGTGGAACGACGGTGAAGGGCGGAGTTGTTTCGGCCGGAGGGAGCTCCACGTCTCCTCGGCGCCGGCCCAGCGGCCCCGAGCGTTCGGTCGACGTGGTGCTTGATCTGGTGGACGACCTGCAGACCGATGCAGCCGAGGCCCAGGTGGAGGTCGACGCCATCGGCCTGGCGTCGCTCGGCATCATCGACGAGGACGCCGGGATCGTCCGGGCCGCGTCCAACGTCGGCTGGCGGAACGTTCCGTTGCGGGCCCTGGTCGAGGAGCGCAGCGGCTGCCGGGTGGCGCTGGGCCACGACGTCCGAGCCGCCGGGCAGGCCGAGGCGGCCCTGGGCGCGGGCCGGGGATTCCGCAACGTCCTGTTCGTGGCCATCGGCACCGGTCTGGCGGTGGCCCAGGTCGTCGACGGCCAAGCCCTACGCGGTGAGACCTGGCGGGCCGGCGAGATCGGCCAACTTCGCACGACCCCGGGACACGGTCGCCTGGAGGACATCGCATCCGGGCGAGCGATGGACGGAGCCGTGGTCGAAGAGGCGGTCGAGTCCTTGGCCCAGGTCTTGGCGGTGGTGGTCACCATGGTCGACCCGGGGGTGATCGTCGTCGGCGGGGGCGTGGCCCAGGCCGGCGCCGCGTTGCTCGATCCCTTGCAGCGTCGGCTCACGGAGGCGCTGATCTGGCGGAAACCACCGCCGCTGGTTCCGGCCCACCTGGGCATCG
>DASXTK010000007.1:0-9979 GCA_036505485.1 Acidimicrobiales bacterium | reverse complement strand
CCGGCCTGGAGGTTGCGTACCGCACCCTCCGGCCCCTGCTGGTCCGATAACCGCCGGGGCCGTTCAGCATTCGTTCATGCCGACGGCGAAATTTTGAGACCTCGTTCATGACCTGATTCGTACGGTGGGAGGTGGGCCAGAGGGCTCCCGACAGACAACGGATCCCGGGGGGTGATCTCGTGATGAGATCGACTCGGTTGGCTGTGTTCGTCGCCCTGGTGTCGCTCCCGCTCGTCACCACCGCAACTACGGTGACCCAGGCCCAACCCCAGGCGCCGGCCGGGGCGGCCGCCATCGGCGGGCTCACGTGGTCGGACGAGTTCAACGGGGCCGCGGGAACCGGGCCCGACTCGTCGAAGTGGGCCCGTGACACCGGGGGCGGCGGCTTCGGGAACAACGAGCTGGAGTACTACACGACCGGCACCGCCAACGTGGCCCAAGACGGCAATGGCCACCTGGTCATCACGGCCCGACGTGAGAATCCCGCCGGTTACAGCTGCTGGTATGGCTCGTGCCAATACACCTCCGCCCGGCTCAAGACGCAGGGCAGGTTCACCCAGGCCTACGGGCGGTTCGAGGCGCGGCTCCGGATTCCGCGGGGGCAGGGCCTGTGGCCCGCGTTCTGGATGCTCGGCGACAACATCGGCAGCGTCGGCTGGCCTACCAGCGGAGAGATCGATGTCATGGAGAACGTCGGCTTCGAGCCCAACACGGTGCACGGCACGATCCACGGGCCGGGCTACTCGGGCGGGGAAGGCATCGGCGCCCCGTATTCGATCTCCGCTCCGTTCGCCAATGACTTCCACACCTTCACCGTCGACTGGGCGCCGGATTCGCTGAGCTGGTACGTGGACGGGGTCCAGTACCAGCGCCGTACGCCGGCCGACCTGGGCGGCGACCGGTGGGTGTTCGACCACCCGTTCTTCATGCTCCTCAACGTGGCCGTGGGTGGCAACTGGCCCGGCTCACCCGACGGCTCGACGGTCTTCCCCCAGACCATGGCCATCGACTGGGTCCGGGTCTACCAGTGGACGAGCGACCCGGTTCGCACCGGTGCGATCACCGGCTTCGGCGGCAAGTGCGTCGACGTGGCGGGATCCAGCACCGCCAACGGGACACGGGTGCAGCTGTGGACCTGCAATGGCAGCGGGGCTCAGCGGTGGACCGTCGGCGCCTCCGACGGCACGATTCGCGCCCTGGCCAAGTGCCTGGACGTGGCCGGAGGGTCTACGGCGAACGGCGCTCGGGTCCAGCTCTGGGACTGCAACGGGACCGGCGCCCAGCGTTGGACCTACAACGCGGCAAGAGAACTGGTGAACCCGCAGTCGGGCAAGTGCCTCGACGCAAGCGGCCCAAGCTCCGCCGACGGCACCCCCTTGCAGATCTGGTCCTGCCACGGCGGCCCCAACCAGAAATGGAACCTGCCGTAGATCGGAACCGGACAGGGTCACCGACCTGGTCCAGTGACCCTGTCCGGCGGTCAGGGAGGCGCATTCTCAGGTTCCCGCCCGTGAAGAAATACGCCGGACCCGTTGAACCACGGATCCGACCCGGGGTCATCAGTAGCGCGCTACTGAGTTCCGACCGGTGGGTCGGGAGGCGCCGTGGGAAAATGCCCCGGTGGAGGTCGAGGCGCGACAACGGGGTGAGCGGGACTGGCAGGGCGACTGGCCCCTGGTGGGCCGGGGCGACGAGCTGGACATGGTCCGGGAGGCCCGGCGGTCGAAGCGCGCCCGGGCCCTGGTGCTGGGAGGCGCCCAGGGTGTCGGCAAGAGCCGCCTCGCTGGTGAGGCTTTGGCCCAGGCCCGGACCGAGCGCTGGGCCACGGACCGAGTGGACGGAGCCGCGGCCACCGCGGCGGTGCCGTTCGCAGCCGTGGCCCACCTGGCTCCGGCCGCCGCGGCGGCCGGTGCGGACTCCGGGGATCCGCTGCGCCTGCTGTTGTCGATCACCGAGCAGCTGACCCGCCGGGCCGCCCGCCGCCCGCTCATGCTGCTGGTCGACGACGCCCACGAGCTCGACGAGGCGTCGCTGGCGTTGCTGCGTCGGGTGATCTCGATCCCCAACCTGTTCCTGCTGGTCACCATCCGCAGCGACGAGCACATCGCGGCACCGATCGTGGGCTTGTGGAAGGACGGTCACGCCGACCGCATCGAGGTCGTCTCGCTGACCCGGGAGGAGACCTACCGCCTGGTGGTCCAGGCCCTGGGGGGTGAGGTCGAGACCGCGACCCTCCGCCGGCTGTGGAACCACAGCCTCGGAAACCCGCTGTTCCTGCGGGAGCTGGTGCTGGCGGAGGGATCCCGGGGCTGGCGGCGGGGATCCGACGGCCTGTGGAGCTGCTCGCCCCGGGGCCGGCGGCTGGGCCGGCGTCTGACCGAGGTCGTCCAGTCCCGGTTGTGGGAGCTCGACGAGTCCGAACGCTCGGTGCTGGAGATGCTGACCGTGAGCGGCCCGCTCCACCTTGACCAGCTGTCGGACCTGGTTCCGTTGCCGGCGGTGGCCGCGGTGACGGCGCGGGGGCTGGCCGTGGCCCGCGACAGCGGTCACCCGGCGGCCCGCCACTGGGACACCGCATCCCCGGCCGTCGTCGTGAGCCTGGCCCATCCGCTGTACGGGATCGCCCTGGCGGATGCGGTCAGCCCGTTGCGGGTGCGGGAGCTGCGGCGGCGGCTCCTCGATCTGCTGGAGGCCCGGGCCGCGCCCACGCCGGGCGACGCGGTGCGCATCGCCGCGTTACGGCTCGACCACGGTGGCGAGGTCGACACCGGCGAGCTGGTCCTGGCCGCCCAGCTGGTCCTGACGTCGTATCCCCGGGCCCTGGCCGAGCGGTTGGCGATGGGCGTCGACATCGACGTGGACGTGGAGGTCGACGAGGCCGGGGTGGCCATGGCGGCCATGGCTGCGTCCAACCGTCCGTCACCCGACGATGTGGCCCTGGCCGCCCGGTTGGCCCGGACGGCGTGGGAGAGCGATCGCTCGCTGCCCGCCGGCCTGGCCTGGGCCGCGAGCATGGTGATGGAAGGCCAGGCGACCGAGGCCGCGGCGCTGATCACCGAGATGGAGAGCCTCGTCATCGACGAGTGGGACCAGACCTGGGTGGCCCTGGCCCGAGCGTCGCTGCAGTTCTGGGTCCTGGACCAGGCCGACGAGGCGTCGGCCACGCTGCGGTCGGCCGAGGCGTCCATCCTCGACCCTCGTGCCGTGCGCCGGCTTCAGCGGGAGCGGGCCGGGATCGCCCTGAACATCGGTCGGGTGCAGGAGGCCATCGACATCTCCACCACGCTCATCGCCGCGGCCGACCCCGAGGAGCCGGTCGTGGCCATGGCCGGGGCCACCGCGGCCGCCGCCCTGGCCCTCGCCGGTCGCCCGTGCGAGACCGTGGCCCTGGTGGATCGGATGCTGCCCGACGCCCAGATCAAGGTGGCCGAGACACCCGAGGTCCTGGGGCAGATGCTGCTGGCCCGGCAGTTCGCGGCCCGCCTGCTCGGACGGCTCGACGAGGCCGAGTGGGTGTCCTACGCCTGCTACCAGGCCGCGGCCGACAACGGATCGCTCGACGCCATGGGCCTCTACACCGGTGCGCTGGGCCAGATCGCCCAGGACCGCGGCCGGCTGTCGATGGCGGCCCGACGTCTGCGGGAGAGCGAGGTGCTGCTTCGGGAGCGGGACATGTTCGGCTATCGGCCGTGGGTGCTGGCCTACCTGGCGATCGTGCTGGCCCAGTCCGGTCAGACCGACGCCGCCCTGGAGACGTACGGGTTGGCGCGGGCCGCTTCCACCCGGGCCCGCTACTTCGATCCCGACATCGCCCTGGCCGGAGCCTGGTGCGACAGCGCCGCCGGACGGGGCGATGCCGCGGCGAAGGGAGCCCTATCGGCGGCGGAAGCGGCGCGGCGCCGGGGCCTGCACGGGCTCGAGGCCGCGGCGCTGCACACGCTGACCCGGCTCGGCCGGCCGGGGTCGACCGGGGATCGTCTCGCCGCTCTGGCCGCGTCGGCCGCCAGCCCGTTGTGGCAGGCCTACGCCGACCACGCCCGCGCCACCGCGGCGGAGGACCCGGTCTGCCTGGACTCGGTGTCGGCCACGTTCGAGGAGTTCGGCGCGGTGCTGTTGGCGGCCGAAGCCGCGGCGGCGGCTGCGGCCCTCCACGACCTTCGTGGTGTGCGTTCCGCCGGCTCCCGCGCTGCGGCCCGGTCTCAGGGCCTGGCCGAGAGCTGCGAAGGGGCTTCCACCCCGGCCCTGCGGCTGGGATTGCTGGGTCCGCAGCTCACCCGCCGGGAGCAGGAGGTCGCGGTGCTGGCGGCCGAGGGTCTGAGCAGCCGCACCATCGCCGAGCGCCTGGTCGTCTCCACCCGAACAGTAGAAAGCCACCTCTACCGAGTCTTCGCCAAGCTCGGCGTAACCGACCGCACCCAACTAGCAGACCTACTCGGCCGCGCCACTCACCACTGATTCTTCGTCTGACTCTTCGTCCTCCGCTTCCAGGACCGTGCGGCGGTCGGCGGTGAGCAGGAGGACGGCGGCGGCGGTGGCTAGGCCGAGGGCTAGGGCGGTGCCGGCTCGGTCGAGGGCTGGGTCCAGGTCCGTGGGCAGGACCGGTTTGGTGAACACCGCCAGGCGCAGCAGGGCCCAGCCGCCGGCCATGCTGGCTGCGGCGAGTCCGGCGGCATCGGCGACCCGCGGTCGAGGCAGGAACCAGGCAGCCAGGGCACACCCCAGACCGACGGCGGGAACCGCCACCATCATGAAGTTGCGACCGGCTTCGGCCGGGATGGACCGCTGCTGGGCGCCGGCAACGATGATGGCGACGAGACACGCGGCTGCCGCTGCCACCCGAGCCACCGCCGCTTGCTGGGTTCTTCGTCCCAGCACGAATGCCAGGGCGGCGACGCCGATCGTGACGAGGACCCAGGGCCACCACGCGACCGCAGGTTCGATCCGCAGCACCCCGTTCACGGTCACGGGTTCACCGTCGACGACGAGCTCCACCTTCCACCGTTGGATCTCGCTGCCCCGCGGCAGCCCGGCCGGCGGCTGGGGCGACATCCAGTGGATGCGGTGGTCATGCCAGGCGTAGCGGCCGCCCTCGCCGACCTGCTTCCACTGGGGTTCGGCGTTGGCGTCGAAGCTCCGGGGGAGATCGACGTTGCCGTAGCGGCTGGCGTTGGCGTAAGTGGCCTCGGAGTTCACGTTCTCCTCGACCGTCCCATCGGCCCGGAAGCGCAGGTAGGGCTCCTGGTCGTAGCCCAGGACCACGGCCTCGTGGTCCTCATCCACCCGGAGCTGCAGGAACGAGTCCCCGCCGAGCACCTCGACCTCGATGACGTCGCTGGCCGGCGAGGTGCCGGTGATGGTCGAGCGGTAGTCGGTGGGCCTCGGAGGATCCGCCGCTGCCGGTTCCGCCAACCCCACCCACCACCCCAACACCAGCAGCGCGGCCCCGCCAGCCAGGCGACAGAAGTGCTGGTCGGACCCCATCGCCGCCAAACGTACGCCCCCAGAGCCCCAGGTGGGGCCAGCTAGGCGCGAAGGATCAGCGGGTGGGCTTGGGGCGATGGGCCGGGGGGCGGACCGAGCGGAACCCGCGGATACGCAGGCTGTTCCCGGTGACCGCCGCGACGGAGAGGGCCATGGCCCCGAACGCCACCGTCGGATCCAGCCGTCCCGCCGCGGCGATGGCCAGGGCGGCGAGGTTGCCGGCGCAGGCCAGCGCCAGGTTCTGGTGGACGAGACGGCGCACGGTCCGGCCGTACCGGATCGAGTCGACCGCGGTCCACAGGTCGGCGCCGTCGTCGCCCGGTTCGGAGTCGATGCCGTCGATGACCAGATCGGCGTAGCCCAGCGACACGTCGTCCCACCGGCCGTTCAACAGGGCCACCACCCGACCCTCGGCCTTCAGCCGTGCCACCATCTCGGCCCGTTCCTCGGGCAGGACGTTGGTGATGACGTCGTCGACCCCGACCGTGTCGGCCATGGTGGTGGCGGAACGTCCGCAGTCGCCGGTCAGCAGCATCGGCCGCACCCCCAGGTCTTCCAGCTCGGCGATGGCCTCGGCCACGGTCGGGCGGGGCTGATCGGAGAGGACCAGGATCGCCCGTATCTCGTGGTCCCACCCAGCGAGCACCGCGACATGGCCGTGGGCTGCCGCGTTGGCTCGGGCGGTGGCCAGCCCGGCGGGCAGGCGATGAGCCCAGCCGGCCAGGAACCGCTCGCTGCCGGCCACAACATCGTGGCCGTCGACGATGCCCCGCACGCCCAGTCCGGAACGGTCGGCCAGCAGCTCGACGGGTCGGACCGGGACGCAGTGGTCGTGGGCCGCGTCGGCGATGGCCCGGGCGATGGGGTGGCTGGTGGCCCGCCGTTCCAGCGAACCCACCAGCGTCAGGGTCTGCTCGGTGGTGGTGTCCTCGCTGGTGACCACGTTGGCCAGCGACAGGTCGCCGTTGGTCAGGGCGCCGGTTCGGCGCAGCAGGATCGTGTCGACCGACCGCGCCATGGTGAGCAGGCCCGTGCCCTCGATCCGCAACCCCAGCTCGCGGCGCCGGCGTTGTCCCAGCGTGACCACCAGTGGGGCCGCGAGAACCAGCCCACCCGGGCAGGCCAGGATCAGCACCGCGGCGGCCGCCGCTCCGGCGCCACCGGCATGGCCGCTGGCCGCCAGCCAGAACCCCGCGGTGGCCGGGGCCAGGACCAGGACCGAGGCCAGGATCAGCGCCGCGGCCCGATCCGTCGGTCGCCACGCCGCGCCGGACCGGGTCCGCCTCGGCTGGCCCAGGACCGACGGCCCGCTGTCGTGGTTCCGGGTCTCCAGCCAGCGGCCCAACAGGGCCAGCCAGGTGAGGCCGGCGGCGACCGCGAGGTAGAGCGGGCTGCGGCTGTCCGGGGTCCAGAGGTCGAACCGGAGGGTCTGGCGGATTCCGACCGTCCCGGCCTCGCCGGCGAACAGGGCGAGCAGGGACCATCCGAAACCGGCCAGGACGGCCAGGGACACCAGGCTGTTGGTGGTGGCCCGGCCGCGGCGCAGCTCCACCCAGGCGGCGCGGTGGAAGGGCAGCGCTCCCGAGACCACCACGGGGGCGGCGAGGCACAGCGACAGCCACTGCCAATGGTCGAACTGCCACATCGGCGCCAGGGCCAGGACGACGACTGGCAGCGCGAGGGCCGTGACCGCGAGCAACCGGTTGCCTAGGGGCGTGGTCAGCGGCGGGCCGGGGGCGCCGAACGTCACGGGGGGAGCGAGGGGAATGGTTGTTGGGGCCGGCCACTGTTGGAGCGGCGCGGCGGTGGCCCGGTGTTCCGGTGGCGTGGCGACGAACGGGCTCTGGATGATCACGGTGGGCTCCCGCTGGATTCGCTCGGGTCTGGACTGGCGGTGCCGAGCGTCGTTGCGGGCACGTGGATGGTGAAGGCGGCGGTGTGGACCGCGCCGCCGTGGGCGAAGTCGAAGAACAGCCGGTAGTCGCCGGGGGAGGGGACCTCGAGCAGGACCGGGACGGTCGGCCCGGCGTTGTCGGCCGCCGGGTGGACGTGGGTGTAGGCGAGGTCGCCGGCCCGGATGGCGACGAGGTGGCCGGCGCTGCCCAGATACGGGACGAGGTCGGTCACGTCTATGCCATCCTTCTGCACCGTGAAGGTCACCCCGGTGGGGGTAGCGGCGAGCGGCGCGCCGGTGAGGGCGACCACGTAGCCATCGACCATGGCGAAGGGTCCGGGCTCGGGCAGCGGATTGACCGCCGTGTCCCCGGGCACCAGCAGTCCGACGCTCAAGGTCAGGGACGGACCGTCGGCGACCACGAAGCTGGCGAAGGCGTGGTAGGCGCCGGGCGCCAACGCCGGAAGGGCCACGGTCCAGGTTCCGTCCGGTCCCAGCACTGGGTGCACGTGGAAGTAGGTGGCAAGGTCCCGGGACACCACCACCAGGTGCAGGAGGCGCTCGTAATGCGCCTCGAAGTCGTGGACGGCAGCTCCGTCGGCGCCGAGGATCTGGAACTGGAACTGCTCGTCGGCCGCACCGCTTAGCACGGTGGTCTGTGGCTGCAGGGTGTAGCCGGACTGGGAGACCAGCAGTCCGCCCGGTCCGGACATCTCCAGGCTGTGGTGACCACCGCCCGGCATCGCCGCCATGTCGTGCCCTGCGTGGTCCCCGGTCTCGGCCCCGCCGGGCAGGTCGACCGGCCCGACCACCCGGCCCAGCGCAGTGCCGCTACTGAACCCGGCACCGATCGCCAGGGCCGCGGCCCCAATCCGGACAAGAGGGCTCATGCGGCGCTCACATACCGGCTCATCACCCTCCCGTCCCGACAGCAGTGGCGCCACACTGCCCCCGCCACAATCTCGCTACACGCGCGATCCAACCACCGATAGTGACGTCTAGGGACGACCTCCGAACGCACCGCGTCAGACCAAGGGAGTTCCGGAGCGGTCACCCGGTGTCGTCGGGGTCGAGGTCCTCATCGTCCTCGTCTTCGTCGTCGTCGGGTTCGTCGTCGGGTTCATCGTCGGGTTGGGGTGTCCAGCCGTTGTCTGTGGGGTTGTGGTGGCGGCATCGGAGCCGGCCGTTGGTTTGGATGGTTTCGCCGTCCTTGTCGTAGGGCTGGGCGTGGTCGATGGCGCAGTGCGGGTAGGGGATGTCGCAGCCGGGGTGGGTGCAGTGTTGGTCCCGGACCTGGATCGCGCGCCGCAACCCGCCGCGGAAGAACCGGTCCCGTTTGCCGACTTCGATCACCCGGGCCGGGGTGTCGAACACCACTCGTTCGATTTCGGCGTCGAACAGCCACGGTGCTGCTTGTCCCGGGGTGATGGTCTGCCCCGAAGCCAGTTTGCAGATCCGCCCCTTGAACGTCTCCCACCCCACCAGCACCGTGAACAGCGGCGACGGCCGCCGCCCGCCCTTGGGCATGGTGGCGGACCGGGTCGCCATCTCCACCAGGGCGTCATGGCGACGCTGCCCCGACGTCCGAACCAGTTTGTCGATACTGGTCTGGTCCCCCCAGACCGCTTTCGCTTCAGCCCAGTCGGCCCGAAACAACGCCGTCTCCAACCGTTCCAGTTCGGTAGCGAAGATCTCCCCACCAATGGCGTCCATCTGCCCATCGATTCGCTTCACCCCGTCGAGCATCTCGGACACATTCAGACGCCGAGCCTGGTAGTCGTTGGTGGCTTTGTCTTCGGCGCCGTCCTCATCGACGAGTTGTTCCCAGTACCGCACCGCGGCCACGAACTCGGCGAACTCAAGGTCATGGGCCTTGTCGAGTAGGAGCTTTTCGGCGTCGGGGAACGCTGCTTTCACCGCCGGACTGTGCGATCCGGCCACGCGGGCGAACACCCGGACATGGTCTTCGCTGATCGTCCCCCCAGCGAACGCCTCCGCCACCCGTGGCATCAACCGCGACCGCTTGGACAGGTACACCTGGTGGCGCATCGCCTTCAGCGAACACTTGGTGTCCCGCGCCAACCGGGCCGCCGCGGACTTGGAACCGTCGGCGGCGTAGCCCTTGGACTGGTCGTAGAGGCCGGTCAACCGGACTTCTTCGGCGCGGAGCCGCGCCGAGAGGTGGCGGAGGGTGACGAGTCCGGTTCCGAGGTCGTCGTCAGCACCGTCGACGGCGGCGATCAGGTCGACCGCGGTCTCGAGTTCCTGGAGCCCGTTCATGGGTCCATCATCCTCAGGGGGTCTGACAATTACGGCCCTCTGAGCAGCAGAAACTGTCGAAAACAATGTCGGTGGTGTCCTTGCAACGACCTTGCCGAGACACGCCCTACGGGCCCATCTCGAGGGCAACGTCGAAACTCTCAGTAGGCCGGATCCCTCCACCCGCCGCGAGACCAGCGAGGGTTGTCATTCCTGAAGGAGCGCCGTGAGTCAAGACGTCTCGGCGGAGCCGAGTCCGCTGGTTGTTGCGGCCTGGCGGTGGGGCGAGGGCTTGTGTGGGGGCGCGTGTTGTCGACGAGTTGGGGTCAAGGCTGGCTGGAGGCC
>DASXTK010000006.1:0-7582 GCA_036505485.1 Acidimicrobiales bacterium | reverse complement strand
CCGTCCGGCCAGCTCGTCCAGCTCCAGACGCTCCAGCAGGTCCCCAACCACCCGGCGATCCCGGCGGCTCTCGGTGCCGAAGACGGAGACGTGCGCGGTGCGACCCAAGAGCACGTAGTTGAGCACGGTGGCACCCTCGGGGATGGTCGGATGCTGCGGTACGACCGCCACCAAGCGAGCCCGCTGCCGAGGCCGGAGCGCGTGCGGGTCGTGTCCGTGGCTGCCAAGACGCACCGTGCCAGCCGACGCCGACGTGGTCCCGGCGATGGCCCGAAGCAGCGTGGTTTTCCCGGCTCCGTTCGGACCGACCACACAGAGCCAAGTTCCGGCCTCAACCTCCAGATCCAGCGGCTGGAGCAGGGTCCGCCCGTCCCGATCGACACGCAGCTGCGACAGGGAGATGTTGCCGATCGCACTCACGATGCCGGCCGGCGGGTCAGCAGGAACAGGAAGAACGGAGCCCCGACCACTGCCGTGACCACCCCGATCGGGATCTCGGCTGGTTCCATGACCGTGCGTGCGGCCAGATCGGTGAGCACGAGGAACGCCGCGCCGCCCAGCAGGGCCAGAGGCAGCACCACGCGGAAGCTGCTCCGCCCGGTCAGAAGCCGCATGCTGTGGGGGACGATGATCCCGACGAAGCCGATCAGCCCGCTCACCGAGACCGCGGCCGCGGTCCCCAGCGAGGCGGCCACCACCACCCACAGCCGGGTGCGGTCGACCCGCAGGCCGAGCGTGGCCGCCTCCTCGTCCCCCACGGCCAGGACGTCGAGGGAACGACGATGGGCCAGGATCCCGGCCGCCGCGACCACGGTGAACGGCGCCAGCAGCCGGACCTCGCCCCACCCGCCGGTGGACAGCCTTCCGAGGATCCAGGAGTAGACCTCCTGCACCGTGTCGCGGTCGCGCTGCTGTACGAAGGTCTGCACCGCGGTGAACAGGCTGGCCACGGCCACGCCGGCCAGGACAAGCGACGTCGCTGCCGCTGGTCCTCCCTCAGCGCGGTCGGCGTTGGCCCTTCCGACGACATAGGCGAACCCCACCGCGACCAGCGCGCCGACGAACGCCATGGCCGGGAGGAGGTCGAACGGCCCCCACCCGCCGCCCAGATCGGAGGCGATCACGATGGTGGCACCGAGCCCGGCGCCGGCCGCCGCGCCGAGCAGGTAAGGATCGGCCAGCGGGTTCCGGAACACGCCCTGGTAGGCGCCACCGGCGATGCTCAGGGTGGCGCCCACCAGCAGGCCGAGAACGACTCGGGGCAGTCGGATCTGCCACAGGATGGCAGCGGAACGCTCGTCCAGTCCGGAGTCCACGCTGATCAGGGGCAGACGATCGAGCAGTTCGCCGACGACACCTCGAGCTCCCAGATCGACCGGCCCGATCAGCACCCCGGCCAGGATGGCTGCGACCAGCACCACCGCCGTCCCGGCCGCGGTCAGCGCGACACGACTCGTTCCGGCGTGCGCGACTTCAACGCCGGAACGAGTCAAGTGCGTTCAGTGGCCCGGGGCGGTCGTCTCGATGATCTTCTCCAGCAGGTCGACCGTGCGAGGACCCCAGCGTGACGCGATGGCCGGGTCCAAGGCCACGACGTGGTTCTGCTGGACCGCAGCGATCTGGTTCCAACCGGGCCGGGCCTTCACCGCCGCCACCTCGGGGTCACCGCCGTAGGCCAGGAAGATCCACTGGGGGTTGTCGGCGATGACCTGCTCGGGCGAGATCTGCTGATAGCCCTCACCTCCACCGATGGAGGCGGCGATGTTGGCCAGACCGGCCATCTGGTAGATCTGGCCGAGGAAGGTCCCGGCGGTGATGGTGTAGCCGGTGTCGTCGATCTCGTGGTACACGGGGACCGGCGCGAAGGTCTGCGGGACTGTGGCCACGAGATCCTGGACGTCGGTCTGCATCTTGGACACCAGGTCGCTGGCGGCGGTCACGCGCCCGGTGGCTTGGCCCAGCTGCTGGATCTGCTTGTAGCTGTCGTCGAGGGTGCCCGCGGTCGGCAGCTCGATCACCGGGATGTTCAGGGCCTTCAGCTCGTCGATGACGGTGTCGCTCTCGACCAGCACCAGGTCCGGGTCGTACTTGGTGATCGCCTCGACGTTGGGCTGGTAGCCGGACAGGTCGTCCTTGATCGGCGCGTTGGTCGGGTAGTCCGACTGGTTGTCGACGGCGATGAGCTGCTCGCCGGCATCGATCCCGTAGATCATCTCGGTGGCCGTGGGAGACAGGGACACGATGCTGTGGGGCTGCTCGGCGATCTCGACCGAGCCGTTGGCCGCGTCCACCGTGACCGGGAAGGTCCCGTCCGCCGCCGTGGATGCGGCTTCGGCGTCGGCCGCGGTGGTGGTCGGCCGGTTGCCGGTCATGGGGATCGAGCCACCCTCGTCGTCGTCGCCACAGGCGGCGGCGAGCAACAGGCCCACCAGGAGCGGGGCCAAGATCAGGGTGCGGGATCGTCGCATGGATTTCCTCCTGTCGGGCCCGAGGACGGGCTCTTGCCGACAGGGCCATGCGACCGAGTCGCCCGAAGAGCCGACCTCGAGGGTTTCGCGCGCCAATGACCGGCTTGGCGACCTGGCTAATCGGGCGCGGACTGAACGTAGTCGGCGGCTCTAGGCCGGCCGCAACTCATCCCGGCCAATCCGCTCGGCTCCTTCTAGCGACAGTCGGCGCACAGCCCGACGAGGTCGAGCCGGTGGTGGGTGGCGTCGAACCCGGCCACCAAGGCGGCATCGGCCAGCGCCGAGTCCAACCGGCGCTCGATCTCGTTCGGGACGATGAAGTCGGCCACCGTGCCGCAGTCGCGGCAGATGAGGTGGTGGTGGTGCTCGGTGAGGTCCTCGGCCAGCTCCCAGCGGGCATGGTCGACGGTGGTGACGATCCGGTGCACCACCCCGGCCCGCTCCAGGACCGCCAGGTTCCGGTAGGCCGACGACTGGGCCAGGCCCTGCGACCGCTCCAGCAGCTGCGGGAGGGTTAGCGGGGCGTCGGAGGCCGCGAGCACCTCGACCAGGGCCCGGCGCTGGGGCGTGTAGCGCTGGTCGTCGTGGCGGAGACGATGGGTGACCGTGGCGTGGAGGTCGTCGCTGTTGGCGCGTGACTCGGTGCTCATCTCCCGGCCAGGTTAGCGAGATTGTGAGAACAATTCTCAAGACGTTCGAGCGGTCGACCGCCCTTTTCTCACGGACTAGTTGCACGGTGACTGCAACGAGGGCAACCTGACGCCATGACAGCAACGGTGGCTGCGACCGGCGGGACATCAGACAGCGCCCATGGCATCGACGGGTTGGTCGAACCGGGATTCGAAGGCGTACGGGAAGCCTTCGTGCGCAACTTCGACGACCACGGCGAGTTGGGGGCGGGCTTGGCGCTCTACGTCGAGGGGCGCAAGGTCGTCGACGTCTGGGGCGGCACCGCCGACTGGCGCCGCAAGACGCCGTATGTAGAGGACACCCTCCAGCTGGTGTTCTCCACCACCAAGGGCATCACCGCTCTGTGCGCCAACCTGCTGGCTCAACGGGGCGAGCTGGACTTCGATCTGCCGGTGGCCCACTACTGGCCCGAGTTCGCCGCCGCGGGGAAGCAGGACGTGAGCGTGCGGTGGCTGATCTCCCATCAGGCCGGCCTGCCCTATGTCGAGGCCGACCTGACCCTGGATGAGGTGCTGGCGTGGGGTCCGGTCGTCGATGCCCTGGCCCAACAAACGCCGGTCTGGGAGCCGGGCACTGCGCACGGCTATCACGCGCTCACCTACGGATGGCTGGTGGGCGAGGTCATCCGCCGCATCACCGGAGGCACGGTCGGGGAGTTCGTGGCCGACGAGCTTGCCGGGCCGCTGGGTCTCGAGCTGTGGATCGGCCTACCCGACGAGCAGCAGGACCGGGTGGCACCGTTGTCCACCCGTGGCCCCGGGATGGAGGACGTCGACGCCGCCGCTGACGGCGAGGGCGAGGCGGCCGGCGGGGCGCTCGGGAGCGGGAAGTTCGACGTCCGGTCGCTCATCGAGCAGTTCCTTGGCGCAGATTCGCTGCTGCTCCTGGCCCTCGACGGCGTCCGGGGCATGTTCACCCAGGAGGGGATCTTCAATCGCCCGGAGGTGCGGGCTGCCGAGCTGCCCGCGGCCAATGCCGTCACCAATGCCCGCTCGTTGGCCAAGCTCTACGCCGCCACCATCGGGCCGGTCGATGGCGTGGGGCCGCTGCTGACCAAGGATCAGCTCACCAAGGCGTGCGCTGTGCAGACCAGCGGCCCGGACAGGGTCCTCATGGTCGACACCCAGTTCGGCCTGGGCTACATGCGCTCGTCGAGCTTCTCGCCCTACGGCGGTCCGGCCGCGTTCGGCCACTCCGGGGCCGGTGGATCGATGGCGTTCGCCGATCCCGAGCACGGCATCGGCTTCGGCTACGTGATGAACCGGATGATGGAGAACCTGGCCGGGGACCCGCGCACCCGCAACCTGGTCCAGGCCACGTATGACGCCATCGGGGTCGCCCCCGCCTTCGTCTGACCGGGTGACCTAGGGGATCCGGCCGGAGCCCGATTGGGTGGCGCCGCGGAACACCATCTCCTTGTACGCCTGGCGGGTCCGCTCGCTCACCGGCGGCGCGGTCTCCGCCGCTGCGGCCTCGGCCGGCGTGGGGCCTCGCCCGGCCCCCGGTCGCACTCTTTCGTCGAGGAGCGCGAACTCCCGCGTGCGGTCCGTGATCTTGTCGTAGCCCGGGTCGTCTCTCCGTCCCATGGGATCCCTCTGTTGCCCTCTGCCACGCCTTACCCGCTTGCCGGTAGAGCCAAGTATTCCGCTTCGGTTCGGTGGGTGACAGTGTCACCCCCGTACGTCGGGGTGCGGCGGACGGGGATTCCCCTCCCGAACCCCTATCTCCCCGAGGGGTGCCCCCGATGGCGGGAAGGGCGGACCGTTTTAGGTTGTGACACAGGAAGAGCGGTGGTGGTCCCGGTGGGCGGACGGCCGGAGCCACCACCGCCACTCCTCCCCAAAGGGCAGGAACGGCGGACCTGCCCTCGATAGCCTGGCCCGTCCCCCTCCCCCCAACGGGCCAGGCTTTCGGTCTTTCCCGGGCGAGGTTGCCGAGCACCCCAGGTCATTGCCATGTCGACACCTCTGCCATCACAGCAAGCCGCCCGGCGGCGCACCTTCGCCATCATCAGCCACCCCGACGCGGGCAAGACCACGCTGACCGAGAAGTTCCTGCTCTACGGCGGGGCTGTGCAGGAGGCCGGACAGGTCAAGGCCCGCGGTGAGCGGCGCCGGGCCCGATCGGACTGGATGGAGCTGGAGCAGAAGCGGGGCATCTCCATCACCTCGGCGGTGCTGCAGTTCCCCTATCGGGACCACGTGCTCAACCTGCTGGACACGCCCGGCCACCGGGACTTCTCCGAGGACACCTATCGGGTCCTGGCCGCGGTCGATGCCGCGATCATGGTGCTCGACGTGGCCAAGGGCATCGAGCCCCAGACCCTCAAGCTCTTCGAGGTGTGTCGGGTCCGGGGCGTGCCGCTGTTGACCTTCCTCAACAAGTGGGACCGGCCCGGGCGCGATGGGCTGGAACTGCTGGACGAATTGGAGTCTCGTCTAGACCTGCAGCCGGTTCCCGTTACATGGCCGGTCGGCATCGCCGGCGACTTCCGGGGATTGATCGACCGTCCCGGCGGGGCTTACGTGCGCTACGGCCGCACTGCCCATGGCGCGGCCGAGGCGATCGAGGAGCGGGTCAGCCTGGACCGTGCCGCGGAGACCGAAGGCGACGCCTGGGGTGCGGCCGCAGATGAGCTGGCCTTGTTGGATGGTGTTGCTGGCGTCGGCGTCGACCGCATGCTGTTCGAGGGCGGGGAGCAGACGCCGGTGTTCGTGGGGTCCGCACTGACCAACTTCGGAGTCCGGCCCCTGCTCGACGCCATCATCGACTTGGCGCCGGCGCCCGGTCCTCGGCTCGATCGGGACGGGGCAGCCCGGAAGCTGGACGATCCGTTCTCGGCGTTCGTGTTCAAGGTGCAGGCCAACATGGATCCGGCCCATCGGGACCGGGTCGCCTTCATCCGGGTGTGCTCAGGCCGCTTCGACCGGGGGATGGTCGTGACCCACGAGCCCAGCGGCAAGCCGTTCGCCACCAAGTACGCCCATTCGGTGTTCGGTCAGGAGCGGGGCACGATCGACGAGGCCTACCCCGGCGACATCGTTGCCCTGGTCAACGCCGCCGATGTGAAGGTGGGCGACACCTTGTACGCCGACGCTCCGGTGGCGTATCCCCGCCTTCCCGAGTTCGCGCCCGAGCTGTTCCACGTGGCGCGGGTGCGGGACTCCGGCCGGTTCAAGCAGTTCCGGCGGGGCATCGCCCAGCTCGACGAGGAAGGCGTGGTGCAGGTGCTGCGGGACCGGGAGCGCGGCGATCAGGCGCCGGTGCTGGCCGCGGTCGGACCGATGCAGATCGAGGTGGCGTTGTGGCGTCTGGAGCAGGAGTTCGGCGCTCCGACCGAGATGTCGCCCACCAGCTACACCGTGGCCCGCCGCACTGACGCCGGTTCCGAGGCGGAATTGCGGGCCCTACCCGGCGTCGACGTGCTGGCCCGGGCCGACGGCACGCTCTACGCGCTGTTCGAGAGCCCCTATTGGCTGGCTCGGGTCGAGTCCGAACACCCGGAGCTCACCCTCGCTCGGCTGGTCGCCTCCAGCTAGCAGGTGGTTCCGTTCTCGGGGAGTTCGAGGTCGATGAGGTAGGTGAGGGCCTTGTCGTCGATGCAGGACACGCCGTTGAACACGACGCCGTGCCCTTCGCCCTCATGGGTCAGCAGGACGCCGGACTCCAGCTTCTCGGCCACTCGCACGCCGGCTTCGTACGGTGTCGCCGGGTCGTTCGTGGTCGACACCACCAGGATCGGCGGGGTCCCCGGCGCTGTCACCGCCCCGAGCGGCTCGGGGTCGACCGGCCACAGGGTGCAACGGACGTAGTCGTTGACGATCGAGCCACCGAAGTGCGGAGCCTCGGCTTGCATGGTCGCTCCGTCGGCCAGCAGCTCCGCCGGTTGCTCCGGCCAGGCGAAGTCGAGGCAGTTCACCCCGAAGTAGACGTCGAAGTTGCCGATCCCGAGGTAGCTGTCCGCAAGCTGGACCATCTCCGAGCCGTCGCCGCGCAGAGCGCTGTCCACCGCGGAGGCCAGGTCGGGCCAGTAGTACTCGGTGTAGAGGGGCATGGCCAGGCCGATGGCCAGCTCACCGGGACCGAGGTCGCGCGGGTCGGCCTGGATCGGGGCTTCCTCGACCTTGCGGGTCAGGTCGTCGATGGCGCCCATGGCATCTGGGGCGATGGGGCAGGAGCTGTCGGCGTTGCAGTCCGCGGCGAAGGCCTTGAGCGCGCTCTCGAAGGCCCGAGCCTGATCGTTGGCCAGCTCGAGCCCGGTCGGACCCAGCTCGAGCACTCCGTCGAGGATCATGGCCCGGACCCGGTCGGGGAACAGCTCGGCGTATTCCTGGCCGATGGCGGTGCCATAGCTGTAGCCGAGATAGCTGAGCTGGTCGTCGCCCATGGCCTCGCGGACCTGGTCCATGTCGCGGGCCACGTCC
>DASXTK010000005.1:0-15872 GCA_036505485.1 Acidimicrobiales bacterium | reverse complement strand
CAGGACGTGCAGCAGCGTGCTCTTGCCGCTGCCGGAGGGGCCCATGACGCTGGTCCAGGTGGCCGGCTCGCAGACCAGCTCGGCCCCCCTGAGCGCCACGGTCTCCACCTCACCCTCACGGTAAATGTGGTACAGGCCCCTGGCCTGGACCACCGGCGAGGTCCCTGCCATCCCACCTCCTGTTACAGAAACGGTCGGTGGCCCGCCGCCGACCTGCCGAGCATGCTTGCTGCTTGATAAGAGACGGCGAAGAGGCAAACCTTGCACCGAACGATGAGTTGACGAGCATTGGCGGAGTAGGCCATGACGGCGGTCGAGCGTCCCGCGCGGGTGCTGCTGGTGGAGGACGACGGGCCACTGGCCGCCGCCGTCGCCGAGGGCCTTACCGCGGAGGGCTTCGTCGTGGAGGTCACCCTCGACGGCGGCGAGGGTCTGGCGCTGGCCCTGAAGGAGCGCTTCGACCTGATCGTGCTCGACCTGCTGCTTCCCACCCTCAACGGCTTCCGGTTCTGCGACCAGCTCCGCCGCGAGGGGAACTGGACGCCGGTGCTGGTGCTGACCGCCAAGCAGGGCGAGCTGGACGAGACGGAGGCGCTGGAGACCGGCGCCGACGACTTCCTGACCAAGCCGTTCTCGTTCCCGGTGCTGGTGGCCCGGGTCCGGGCCCTGTTGCGCCGGACCGCGGGCCGCAACCCCAGCCCGGTGGTCCTCGGCGACCTGCGCATCGACCCCGGCGGCCGCCAGGTCTGGCGGGGTCAGATCGAGGTCCGGCTCACCGCCCGCGAGTTCGACGTGCTGGAGTTCCTGGTCCGCCGGGCCGGACAGGTGCTGGCCAAGCACGAGATCCTGGCCGGCGTGTGGGACTACGACTTCGACGGCGACCCCAACATCGTGGAGGTCTACGTGCGCCGGCTGCGGCGCAAGCTCGACGAGCCGTTCGATCGCCACTCGATCGAGACCGTCCGAGGTGCCGGCTACCGCATCCCGGCCACCCCGGCCATCGGGCCATGAGCCGCCTGCGCCACCTGGCCGGGACCGTCCGCTTCCGCATCACCGCCCTGGCCACCCTGGCCGTGCTCCTGGTGCTGGTGGTGACCGGATACGGCCTGGTGGTGATGCAGCGTCGGCTGCTCACCGAGACGGTCGACGAGGCCATCACCCAGAACGCCGACGAGATCAGCTCCGCGCTCGCCCACGGCAAGGACCCCGGGACCCTGACCGCGCTGGGCGAGGACGACACGGTGGCCCAGGTGGTGATCGACGGCGAGGTGCAGGATCACAGCCCCAAACTGGCGGGCCGCGGACCGCTGGGAGAGGCGCCGCCGTCCGGGGATCGGCAGACCATACGCACGGTGAAGGGGTTGCTGGACGAGAACGTGCCGTTCCGGCTGTTGACCCGCCAGGTCCACACGTCCAAGGGCGACACGCTCGTGTTCGTGGCCGGCACCATCGACGACATCGACGAGAGCACGGCGACCTTGGGCCGAATCCTCACTGGTGCTGTCCCCGCTGTCGCCGCGCTGCTGGCCGCCCTGATCTGGTGGTTGATCGGACGGACTCTCCGACCGGTCGAGGCCATCCGCTCCGAGGTGGCGGAGATCGGCGGTTCCGACCTGCATCGGCGGGTGCCGGCACCGCCCGGCGACGACGAGATCGCCCGGCTGGCCCACACCATGAACCACATGCTCGAACGGGTCGATCACTCGGCCCAACGCCAGCAGCGGTTCGTGGCCGACGCCTCCCATGAGCTGCGCAGTCCGCTCACCCGGATCCGGGCCGCTCTGGAGGTCGACCTGGCCCATCCCGACCAGGCCGACACCGAGGCCACCCAGCGCAGCGTCCTGGAGGAGGCGGTGGGGCTGCAGCGCCTGGTCGACGATCTGCTGCACCTGGCCCGCAGCGACGCCGTCCAGACCCGGGTCACCCGGCACGAACCGGTGGACCTCGACGACCTGCTGGTGCGGCTGGCCCGTCGGCTGCGCAACGACGGCCGGGTGGGGGTGGACATCGGTGGGGTCACCGCGGCCCAGGTCCACGGCGACCCGGATCAGTTGGCTCGGGCCGTCGCCAACCTGGTGGACAATGCGGCCCGCCACGCCCGCACCCAGGTCCGCTTCACCCTGGCCGAGACCGACGGCGTCGCGGTGCTCAGCGTCAGCGACGACGGTCCGGGGATCCCGGCCGAGCAGCAGGAGCGCATCTTCGAGCGCTTCACCCGCCTCGACGAGGCCCGCAACAGCGCCACCGGAGGGGCCGGGCTGGGTCTGGCCATAGCCCGCGACATCATCGAGCAGCACCACGGCCGGGTCCGGGTCGACCCCGACCACCACCCCGGCGCCCGCTTCGTGGTGACCCTCCCCCTCAACAACGGAAATTGAGGCGTTTGGCGCGCATATAGCGCGACAAACGCCTCAATTTCGGGTGGGGTCAGGCTTCGGAGGGGGTTCCGTGACCGCCGCCGCTGCTGCGGCTGCTGCTCTGCGACCAGTTCCACAGGAACAGCACCAGGACCGCACCGACGATCGAGGCGATGAAACCTGCCGGCCTGAAGGCGTCCTCCCGATCGAAGATCGCCCACCCGATCAGACCGCCGACGAACGAACCAAGGATGCCGAGGCCGATGGTCCAGGGGATGGACATGGGATCGTCACCCGGAACGATGAGCCGGGCTGCGAAGCCGGCGACCACGCCGACGACCAGCAGGCCGAACAGGAATGCGATCAAAGGGTCACCTCCGTTGGGGATGAGCGCCACGGGATGTGACATGCCGTGACGCACAGTCACATTTCCCTGCTGGGGAGCCCGGCCAAACGGAGGGCCGCGATTCCGACGATTCCGATCTCGAATAAGGTGGAACTGGAAGGGCCATGCGGGGGGTTATATGGCCAGCATCAGGGGCTTGAAACGGCACGTCGGAGCCTGGCGCGCCACGGCAGCGGCGCTGCACCAAGCCCGGGGGATCGACATCAGCGGGGTCCGCAGCGTCGGCCTCTTCCTGGGGCCCTACCGCAACCTGACCACCCTGACCGCGGCAGTGCTGTTCCTCCACCCCCACTGCCAGGTGCTCAACCACGCGGGCCGGCGCATCTTCCAGCGCCATCGCCTGGATTTCCTGGCCCGCTACGACGAAGCAACCTTCGACCACTTCGTCCGTTACGCCATCCATCAATCTGCGGGCGGACAGCGGGGCGCAGCAGGTGGATCCATCACCCACTCCCACGCTTTCACCGGCGAATACAAGGTCCGCGACATCTTCGAATCCAGCGGTAACGACCTGGTGAAATCGGACATCCGGTCGTTGGTCTGGAAGGAATCGTTGGCCACCGCCAACCACATCCGCTCCAGCCGCGCCGACCTCGATGCCATCTTCGAGACCGAGACCCGACTGCGGTTCCTGGTGCCGGTGCGCCACCCCATCGACGCCGCCATCTCCAACGTGACCAAGCACTTCGCCGGCCGCTTCGAGGGCCTGACCAACGAGGCCTCGGTCGAGCAGGTCATCGACGCCATCCTCGACGAGTACCTCTGGGTCCAGACGCTCCGGGTCCGGCACCCGGAACGGTTCTTCGTGTTCTTCGAG
This sequence comes from Acidimicrobiales bacterium, assembly GCA_036505485.1. Lineage (GTDB taxonomy): Bacteria > Actinomycetota > Acidimicrobiia > Acidimicrobiales > VFJN01 > DASXTK01. The sequence continues at coordinate 12,292 of DASXTK010000005.1, read as the reverse complement.
CACTCGACCGGCCGGGACACCCTGGCCGCGCTGGCCCGCTTCCTCGAGCTGGACCCCCTCGACAGCTGGCTGGATCCGGCCACCGAGGCGTTCGAGGTCAAGGCCCGTTACGACCACCCGCAGGAGCTGGTGGAGCGGCTCCAGGCCGGGGTGGAGTCCCGCTTCGCGGACCACCCCGACTTCGCCGACGGGTTGCGGGCGTTCAGGTGACGACGCCGGCGCGCATCTGAGACGCCGAGACCCCGGTGGTGGACTCGACGATCCGGATCACGGCGCGGCTGAGCGGGACCAGGTTCTCCTTGTCGATCTTGTCGGGCTGGTCCATCTCGTCGAACAGGTAGAACGGCGCCGACAGGAAGTGGGTGATCGGAACGCCCTCGTTGTAATAGAACGCCCCATCGGTGGGCGGCTGGGCGCCGATGGCCGTGGGGGTCAGGATCATCGAGCGGTTGAGCTCCTCGGCCACCAGCGAGTCGTACACCGTCTTCTCCAGCTCCGGGTTGCGGCTCACGAAGAACCAGCGGGGCACGCAGTGTCCGGTCGGGGTCAGCCCACCGCCCTCGTCGGTGAAGTCGAGGGACACGTGCTCCAGGTGGACCTGCAGCACCACCTGGTCGAGCTCCTCCCGATGGTCGTCGATGTAGGTGAGGAGGCCGGCACCGCCGCACATGTGGCCGCCGTGGAGCAGGAACACCAGCTTGTGGGGTCGCTTCTCCTGGGGCTGAGCGGACCAGAAGGTGGCCTGGGCCAGCACCAGGCTGATGCCCGAGCCGTCCTCGACCGCCGACGACCAGGGCCCATCGTGGTGCGAACCGATCATGACGACCTCGTCGTCGGCCCCGGGAAGCTCACCCACCACGTTGTGGGACTGGAACGGCTCGGCCACCGAGTCGATGCTCAGCTTGATCCGCACCGGACCGGTGGCCAGCTGCTCCTTGATCCAGGCGCCGTCGCTGCCGCGGATCCACACTCCGGGGATGGGACGGGACACGCCGTCGTAGGGCACGAAGTACTGGTAGGAGTCGCCGGGATAGTTGGTCAGGGCGCCGATGAATGCAGCGGCACCGGCATCGACCGAGCCCTCCATGACCGCCTGGAGCTTGGACCCGAACGGCAGGATGTGCTGGCTGTTGTCGAAGGTGTGCTCGGCGTCGACCACCCGGTTGGGGTCGGATCCGGCGAACAACGTCGGCGGCACCCGCAGGATCGACTCCTCGACGAAGGACGCCTTGCCGGCGACAGTGACGGGGTCGAACGGGGCCAGCTCGACCTCGAGGTTGGACACCGGAGCGCTGTAGGGCAGCGGGAAGCAGTCGAGCTCCTTGGTCTGCCCGTCCGCCCCGGTGACCTCCAGCGACCACTCCTTGGGCTCCCAGCGGGTGAGCTCGATCGGCTCCAACCGCACGTTCTCCAGACCCAGCTCCTTGAACTGGTCCTTGAGGAACCCCTCGGCCCAGATGTCGGCGTCGTAGCCCGGGCGTCTGATGCCCTGGTCGAACACCTTGTTGATCCAGCCGAAGATGGTGTCCTGGGTCGGGACATCCTCGGGCGGCAGCCCATCGGGCAGCGCCGCCAGGACGGCGGTCGTGGAGGTCGTAGCGTCCGATGCGACGTCGTCGCTCGCGGCACTGTCGTCATCGTCGCTGCTACAGCCCACGACAACCGCTGAGGCGACCACTCCGGCCATGAACGCGCGCCGGTCGAACGGCGAGCCTTGCAAATTCCCCATGGGCCAGCACCCTACCGGCGGCGCGCCCACGGCTCGGACACCGTGACGAACGGCTGAACACACCCAGCGTGCGGTGGCTACCAAGAGCGGGTCGCGGGCCTCTAACGCGTGGGGTCAGGGGCTTGAACGTCCTCGAGGGTGTCGAGGTCGCGGCCGCCGGGATCCTTGTAGCAGGAGTCCTCGACCGCCTCCTCGTCCCCGCTGAGGTACTGGATGCTCAGCGCCTCGAACTCCCGGTCGGGATGGTCGGGATCCTGCAGGTTGGCGTAGCTCTCCAGCTGGTCCCGCAGCTCCCGCTTGGTGTTGGCGCTGGACTCCCCCGGATGTCCCGGTACGACCGTGACGCTTCCGGCGGGCACGTGGAACCGCTCGGCGAGCTGCTGTTCCATGAACGTGGTCAGCTCCTCGGAGCCGAACCGGTTCAGCTCGTCAGTCGGGCATGCCGCGGCCGCGGCGGCGGTCTCGGCCGCTCCGGCCACGAAGCTGACGAAGCGGCCGTGGAAGTCGGTCGGGGTGTCGTCCTGCTTGAACGCGGCGTCGTTGGCCGTCGTGTGCTCGAGGGTGGTGTTGCAGACGAAGAGGCTCCCCATCTCCAAGCGGATCGTGGTCTGGGGGTCGTTGTCGGCATCGTCGTCGTCCGGCTCGACCGTGGTGGTGATCAGGCCCTCGGAGCAGTAGTCGGTCTTGACCTCGAGCTTGGCCGGAACGTCCCGGTCCTCGGGATCGGCCACGCTCGACGTGCCATTGGTCGACTGGAAATCGCCGCTGAAGATGTTCCCGGGCTTGTCGTGGTTCTGCTTGGCCTTGACCGAGACGATGGCGTTGCCGTTGCCGATGTCGACCAGGAACTCCTCCGAGGCCGATTCGGCGGTCTGGCCCTCGTAGATCACCGAGCCCCGGGGGGCCGGGTCGCTCTTGCCGCCGTCGAACATCTTGGGGAAGTCGATCCAACCGCGATGGAGGACCAGCACGACCAGGCACGCCACCCCGATGAACGCCAGGATGTTCTGGATCGAGAACCGCTGCGCACGCTCACGTCGAAGTACCACTGACTCTTGCGTACCCACCGTTTCGCGAATTCTCCCGGTTTTCCGTCGTTCTGTGACCTGTATGCCGCGCCCTGGCGCGGCATCCAGGTCACAGAACGGGACGGTGGCCGACGATGAGGTGGTGGGGATGGAGGCTGTGGCGGTCGAGGCGGTGACGGCTGACCGTGAGCCCGGCCTGCTCCATGTCGGTGACGATGAGCTCCGGCGGGACCACTTGGACGTGGTCGCCCTCGGTGATCCGGGCCACCTTGGTGGCCACCAGCTCCTGCAGCTTGTTCCAGCGGTACTTCCAGCGGGGGCGCTCGTCCATCTCCTTGACGAGCATGATTCCGCCTGGAGCCACCGCGGCGGCGCCAGCAGTCACCAGCCGGCGGGCCAGGTCGATGCCGAGGAGGTAGAGCACGTCGACGATGGTCACCGCGTCCCACGAACCGGTGGGCAGGTCACGAGGCTCGGCCACCTCGAACTGGACGTTGCCCAGCTCCGCGGTCTTGGCCGCTTGGATGGCCAGCTCGATCTTCTTGCGGTCCACATCGATACCGGTGACTTGCCGGTCCGGCGAGGCCATGGCCAGATACAGCGAGAACAGCCCGTGACCGCAGCCGATGTCCAGCACCCGGCCGTTGTCGGGGACCCGGGCCTCCACCGCGGCGAACGGGCACGACCGCCAGCGGCCGGCGACATGGAGCTGCTCCCGGCGCGGTGCGTCGCGGTAGGCGGCGCGCAGGCGGGGACCCAGGTCGGTGTCGACGTCAACCATGCCCCACCTCGGCCAGCAGATCGGCGTAGGTGCCCAGGACGAAGCCCTGCCGTTCCACCTGGCTGCGGACATCGGCGGCGACGAGTGCTTCCAACTCGTCGGGCCACAGATAGCCCCAGCGGTAACGGTCCCGCTCGGGGTCGTCGGCCTCGCCCGGGTGGGTGCCCAACTCGGCGGTGGCGGCCCCGGTGGCGGCGAGGCGGTCGACCGCCGCAACCATCCGCACCTGGTCCAGCGTGCCGGCCTCGTCCAGACCAGTGGCCACCGCGGTGAAGCGCATGCCCCGGGTGGTGGCCTGACGTTCCAGTCGGTTCGAGAGCCGCCGTACGACCCGCCCTACCGGCGATCCGGCAGCCGAGCGGGTGAGACGCATGGCGCCGATGTCGTACTGGGCGGCGAGATCCAGCACCACCGCGGCCACCCCGGGCCAGAGGTGCAGATGCTGGTGGGTGTCGACGTGGGTCAGCGTCAGCCCTGCGGCCTGGAGGCAATCCAGCTGAGCGGTGAACTCGCGGCGCAGGTCCTCGGGATCGATGCGGCGGGCCGCCATCCGGGGTAGGAACTGCCGCCACGACATCGGTAGCTGGCCCTTCTTGTCGACCAGCGTGGGGATCTCCCGGGCCGACAACAGCGGCGGGTCCTCCCCCACTGCGGCCAGATGAGCACCGACGCCGATTCCCTCGCAGTCGCGCAACCACCCCACGGTTGGCTCGAAGGCCGGCGCCACCGCCAGCACCGAAGTGCTGGTCAGGATGCCATCGCGATGGGCTCGCAGGACTGCCAGCGACACCCCGGTGGTCAAGCCGTAGTCGTCGGCGTTGACGATCAACAGCCGCGGCGTCTCCATGCCCGCCATGGGGACTAGTCCCGCAGTTGGTCGAGGGGATCGACCGGTTCGAGTTGGAGGACGCTGCGGGGCAGCGGATCGAGCTTGCGGATCTCCGGCCGCAGACGCCGCATCTCCCGGATCATCTTGCGGATGACCCCGAGCGAGGACAGCGTCGAGATGCCGCGGGTCCGGGGGAAGTAGTCCACGCCGAACTGGATGATGCTGAAGCCCCGGCGATGGGCTTTGGCCAGCAGCTCCACGTCGATGAACGAGCCTTCGCTCTCCAGCGTCACATGGTCCAGGACCCGCCGGCGGAACAGTTTGAAGGCGAAGTTGACGTCGCGGACGCGCAGGGCCATGGTCCATCGGACCAGGTGGTTGTAGGCGAACGAGTAGATGGACCGACGAGCACCCTCGGCGGTGCGGTCGAACCGGTAGGCGCTGACGATGTCGGCCTGGTAGATCCGCAGCAGCCGTGTGGCCTTCTCCACGTCGAGCATGTCGAAGGGCAGGTCGGCGTCGGTGTAGAGGATCAGGTCGCCCTGGGCTTCGGCGAAGCCGGTCTTGAGCGAGCCGCCCAGCTTGCGGTTGGTCTCGTGGTGGACGACCCGGATCGTGGGGTCGTTGTCGGCCAGCTCGTCGGCGATCTTGCCGGTGGCGTCGGTCGAGGCGTCGTCGACCACCAGGATCTCGTAGCTGGACACCTCGCCCGCGGTGACCAGGCGCCGGCTCACCTCCTGCGCCGCGTTGATGGCCCGGAGGATCAGCTCCTCCTCGTTCCACATCGGGAAGAAGATCGTGAGCGTGGGAGCTGAGGCATTCATCGCATCGGTGAACCAGACGGAGATGGGAAACCGCGGACCGGACCGCGATTCGGGATCAGGTGATGTACTCGCCGCGAGCGAATCCAGCGCAGGCAACGACCAACATCAGACCGGAGCATGCTAGGACCACATGACGTAGCGCCGGGGGACGCTCAGCCAGGTATCGGCCGATGATGGCGAAAATCGGGAAGGCGGCCATGCCGTAGCGGCCCAGGCCCTGGAAGTCCTTGGTCCCGATCAGCGGGATGGCCACCACCACGAGCAGGTAGACGCCGTAGCCCCAGCCGAAGCGCCGGGCCACGGGGAGCACGAAGGCCAGCATCGTCAACCCCAGCAGGCCCTGGATCACCACACCCCAGGTCCACCACGAGTCGGCGTGGTGGTGCACCTGGTCGAAGAACGCCAGCTTGAACCACGTGTCCGGACCGGCTCCCTGATCCCAGTACTTCTCCACCGAGGAGAACAGGAACGGGTCGCCCCACTTGTGCCACAGGAAGAAGCAGTACGCCACGAGGCCGCTGATCGAGAGCAGGACCAAGCCGTCCTTGAGCTTGATCGCCGACAGTTGGATCCGGGTCGGGATCCCCAGCCAGCCCGGGCGCTTGAGCGCACCGCGGCGTTCCAGGGTCCGAACCGCCAGCCCGAGGACCACGGCGATACCGACCGGCCGGGTGAGAGTGGCCACGGCTCCGGCCAGTCCGGCGATCAGCGGACGGTCCCGTTCCACCGCCCAGAACGCCAGCAGGGTGGCGAATATGAACAGGGCGTCGGCGTAGATCACGCCGTAGAGGAAGAACCCGTAGGGGTAGAGCAGCAGCGCCAAGAGCGACGTGGCCGCGGCGGTCGCCCCCATCCGGTCCCGGCACCAGCGCCAGAACAGCACCGCGATGCCCAGACCGGACAGGGCGGTGATCACGATCCCGGCCAGGGCGTTGTCGCCGATCACGCTGCCCAGGTACCGCATGGCCAGGGGATAGCCCGGGAAGAACGCCACCGGCGACTGCATTCCGGGGGTGTGGCCCCGGTAGCCGTCGTTGGAGATGAGCCAGTACCAGCCGCCGTCGTAGTGGGACAGGCCGCCCAGCAACCAGTCGCCCCGGAACGAGATGTGGAACTTGAGCACCGAGGTGAAGTGGGTCGTCACCTGCCACGACACCACCACCATCACGGCCAGCAACGTCAGGTAGGCCGCCACCGGCAGCAGCCAGGAGTCCAGCAGCCGAGCCGAGCGCGACTGCGCTCCGACGGTCATGTCGGTCACGATCAGATCGGGCTTGGTGGCCTCGTCGAGTCCCACGGCGTTGGAGGTGATCACAGACTCCTGGGAGAAGGAACGAACGACGGTAGTTGAACCTAGTCATCCGGAGGCATACGTAGACCGTCACGCCGCGGCATCTACGTATGTCGTGCGCCCCGCAAATGCGGATCTCGACCGATGTGGCCGCCTACTTCAGAGGCGCACGATGGTCTCATGATCTCCACTGAAGATTTCACCCAAGTCCAGGTGGCGGAGCGCCAGCGAGACCTCGCCCGCATCGCCGCATCGTCCCGCTTCTCCCGGCTCGCCCGTCGCGTCCGGCGCCAGCGCAACCCCCAAGACGTCCGCCTCCCCGAGCCGGCCAACGGCTGAGCTGTCCAGCCACCGGCTCGGGGACCGGAACGTGAGCGGAACCCGCACCCTTCGGTCGTACGATCGGGGGATGCTCGTAGGGCGAACAGGCCTCTCACCGATCATGGTGGGCCGGGCGGCCGAGTTGGACCGCCTGGCGGGTCTGATCGCGTCCCCGACGCCCACGATCGCCCTGGTCTCCGGTGAGGCCGGCATCGGCAAGACCCGGCTGGTCCAGGAGCTGGTCTCCCGGCTTCCGGGCAACACCCTCGTGCTTTCCGGACAGGCCGACCCCGAGGCCCGGGCCCGACCCCTGGCCCTGTTCGCCGACGCGCTGTGTGGGCTCACCGGTAGCAGCGGCAGCGGCAACGGCGATACCGACCATGCCGACCTGACCGCCACTGTCCTGGACCCAGACCGTTCGGTCGACGACCGGGTGCAGGCCGCAGTGCATCTGGTGCGAGCGCTGGACTCCCCGGGACGGCCGACCGTCGTGGTCTTCGAGGACCTGCACTGGGCCGACCCCGAGAGCCTCACCATCTTCGAGCGTCTGGCCGAGCCCGACAGCGGGGCCCAGTTGCTGGTCGGCACCTACCGACCCGATGGCCTGTCCCGCCGCCACCCGGCATCCGAGCTGCTCCCCCGGCTGGAGCGCCGGCACTCGGTGACGCACATCCATCTCGACCGGCTCGAGCCCACCGATGTGGGCATCTTCCTCAACGCCGTCTTCGACGCCCCTCCGTCGTACCGGGTGGTCACCGCACTGCACGCCCGCACCGGCGGGAACCCGTTCTTCCTCGAGGAGCTGATCGCCACCTCCCCCTCGGTGCCTTCAGACGAGCTCTGCGACATGCCGCTGCCCTGGACGGTGTCCGAGCTGGTCCGGGCCCAGCTCGACGAGCTCGAGCCCGACGTGCGGCGCATCGTGGCCACCGCGTCCGAGCTGGGCCGGCGGGTGCCGTTCGACGTGCTGGCCGCGGTCTCCGCCACCTCCGAGGACGATCTGATCGACCTGCTGCGCCGGGCCGTCGACAGCGGACTGCTGCTGGAGATCGAACCCGACGTGTTCGGGTTCCACCACGAGATCGCCCGGGAGGCCATCAAGGGCGGGCTGCTCGGACGGGAGCGCCGCCGTCTCCACCAGGCCGCGTTCGACGCCCTGCGGGCCGCCGGCAGCCGCGACCACAGCGCCATGGCCCGCCACGCCCAGGGCGCCGGGCTGTTCGAGGACATGGTCCACGAGGCTCGTCTCGGCTCCCATTCGCTGCTGAACCACGGCTCCAGCTATCAGGCCCTGCAGCTGGCCGAGTGCGGGCTCAGCGAGGCCGAGGACGACGTCGAGCTGCTGCACGTCGCGGCCCGGTCGGCCTGGCTGACCGGCCTGGTCGAGGATGCCGTCGAGTACAACGAACGCTGGCTGCGAGAGGCCCGGTCGCGCGACGACGTCAGCGAGGAGGCCGCGGCGCTCAGCCTGCAGTTCCGGCTGGCCTACGAGATGGGCGACACCGACGCCATGACCAGGTACAGCGACGACCTCGTCGATGTGGTCGACCGGCTGCCCACCGACGACCAGCGGGCCCAGGCCATGGCCGCGCTGGCCCAGTCGTACATGCTGCGGGACCAGGTCGGTCAGACGGTCGTCTGGGCCGACAAGGCCCGCGAGCTGGCCGATGCCAACCACCTCACCAGCGTGCGTCTGGCCGCCATGGTGGAGAAGGGCTCGGCGCTGATCCACGACATCGACACCGTCGACGAAGCGCGGGCCCTGTTGGAGGAGGCCATCGCCGAGGCCGACGACGTCGGCGAGCACTTCCTGGCCGCTCGGGCCCTCAACAACCTGGTGTGGCACGCCATCGGGGCCGACGAGGCCGGCGAGGTGCGCAAGCTCATCGACCGCCAGCAGCTCCATGCCAAGGCCGCAGGCTGGCTCACCGGATCCGGGCACAGCGAGGCCACCGCCCAGATGGCCGCCATCGAAGGCGACATCGACGCGGCCATCGCCCTGCTCGACCGGTCGGAGATCCCGGTCTCCAATCAGACCGGCTGGAAGAAGCGCCGCTGGACCGCGGTGCTGCGGGCCGGGTTCGCCCTCGAGGTCGGGGACCTCGAAGCCGCGGCTCGTTGGCGGACTGAGGCCAGCCCCACCTCACCCCGCATGGCCCCGGGGGTCGTCGGTCTGGACTTCAATCTGGCCTGCCGGCTCGGGCGGCTCGACGACGCCCGAGCACGGCTCGCCGAGCTGCTGGAGGCCGTCGCCGCTGAGGACTTCGCTTCCCCCAACCAGGTCCACGACGTGAGCGCGGCGGCGCTGCGAGCCGGACTGACCCCGGCGGAGCTTCGGCCGCTGGCGGCCATGGCCGGTTCGTCGGCCGGCCGGCGACTGCCCTCGGATGATCCTTGGCGTCGGCTCATCGAGGCCCAGCTGGCCGAGGCCGAGGGCCGGCTCGAGGACGCGGCCACGCTGTACCAACAGGCCGCGGCGACGATGACCGAGGCCCTACCCCCGCCCCTCGCCGGGGCGCGCGGCTCCGTGCACGTGGGCGCGGCCCGCTGCCTGGTGGCGCTGGGCCGGCTCGACGAGGCCCGCACCCACGCCCGCGCCGCGGCGGTGGCGCTGGCCCGCTGGCGGGGCTGGCGGGTCGACGAGCTGCGGGCGGTCGAGCGCCGTCTGGGGCTGGGGGCCGAGCCCGCTGGACCGGCCGTGCTCACGCCTCGGGAACGGGAGGTGGTCCAGCTGGTGGCCGAGGGCCTCACCAACTCCCAGCTGGCCGACCGCCTCTACATCTCCCCCCGCACCGCCGCCGTCCACGTCTCCAACGTGCTGGCCAAGCTCGACATGTCCTCCCGCACCGAGATCGCGGCCTGGGCCGCACGCGGCGGCCTCGACTCCTGACTGGCGGGGGGGCTAGAGGCCGGCTTGTTCGGTGACCTGGGCGATTACTCCGCGGGCGTGGGCTGGCGTCATGCTCAGCGAACCGGCGATGTTCTGGAGCAGCTGCCGCTCCTCGGTGCTGATGCTGCCGTCGGCCGCGGCGACCGCGGTGCAACCACCGAGGAAGCTCTCCTTGCCGTGCTCGTTGAGGACCCCGGCCAGGTCCACCAGACGGCGCATCAGGCCGTTGACGTCGAGTCCGGCCAGATCGGCCTGCAGCTCGCCCTCGCTCCAGGGACGGTTGGCGGTGCGTGACAGCAGGTCCATCGCGGTGCTGACCGTGGCCGCGGTGGGTGGCGACAGCCGCAGCAGCCACACGACGGCCTCTCGGGTGGCGGCGATCAGGGTGTCGCCGACCGAAGCGCTGGTCGGCATGTCGAGAACGCTGGGCTTGTACGCCGACTTGCAGGTGGTGCACTCGACGAACTCGTCGCCGACGTTCCCCAGCGGGATCAGCGGAATGAAGAAGAACGTGAACCACCGCCGCGCTTGCTTCCGGACATAGCCGCGATCGCCACCGCAGGAGGGGCAGAAGAACACGCCCTCCAGCAGAGTTTTGAACCGCACCCGAAAGCCCCAGATCAGAATCATGCGCCGATTGTTCCACCGTCCGACCGGCCCCGCCGGGCGCCTGACGGATTGAGATCTGACACCTTCGTCAGGTGGGTGCCTGGTCCTCTAGTTTGGGGGCATGGGGATCCTGGGCGAAGAACGGATGCTGATCGATGGACGGCTGGTGGAGGCCACCGGCGGAGGGACGTTCCCCACAGTCAACCCGGCGTCGGAAGAGCTCTTGGGCGTGGTGGCCGACGGCACTGCTGCCGATGCTGACGCCGCCATCGCCGCGGCCCGCCGGGCCTTCGACGAGACCACCTGGTCCACCGATGTCACCTTCCGGGTGGAGTGTCTGCGCCAGCTGCGGGCCGCGCTGGAACGGCACGCCGATGACCTGCGGACGCTCACCATCGCCGAGGTCGGCGCGCCGCGGTTCCTGACCTCCGGTCCGCAGCTCGACTCTCCGGTGGCCGATCTGGGCTGGGTGGCCGACCTGGCCGAGTCCTACGAGTGGCGCCGGGACCTGGGTGTGGCCTCACCGATGGGGATCCCCAGCCGGCGCTGGGTGCTGCGTGAACCGGTCGGGGTGGTGGCCGCCATCACGCCGTGGAACTTCCCGCACCAGATCAACCTGGCCAAGCTGGGTCCCGCGCTGGCCGCCGGCAACACCGTCGTGCTCAAGCCGGCGCCGGACACGCCGTGGTGCGCCACGGTGGTGGGGCGGATCCTGAGCGAGGAGACCGACATCCCAGCCGGCGTGGTCAACATCGTCACCTCGTCGGACCACTCGATCGGGGCTCGGCTGGTCGAGGATCCCCGGGTGGACCTGGTGACCTTCACCGGCTCGACCGCCACTGGCCGGAAAGTCATGGCTGGTGCCGCCGAGACCCTCAAGCGGGTGTTCCTGGAGCTCGGCGGGAAGTCGGCGCTGATCGTCTTGGACGACGCCGATCTGGCCTCAGGAGCAACGACGGCCGGATTCGCCGCCTGCACCCACGCCGGGCAGGGCTGCGCCATCACCACCCGGCTGCTGCTGCCCCGATCCCGCTTCGACGAAGGGGTCGAGATCGCCGCGGCCGCCATGAGCGCCATCGGCGTGGGCGAGCCCGACGACCCCGGCACCATGTGCGGCCCGGTGATCTCGGCCCGCCAGCGGGACCGGGTCGAGGACTACCTCCGCATCGCCCAGGACGAGGGTGGCCGCTTCGCCTGTGGCGGCGGACGGCCGACCGACCGCGACCGGGGGTTCTGGATCGAGCCCACCCTGGTGGTCGGGGTCGGCAACGAGTCCCGGGTGGCGCAAGAGGAGATCTTCGGGCCGGTGCTGGTGGCCATCCCCCACGACGGCGACGACGACGCCGTACGGCTGGCCAACCAGTCGCCCTACGGCCTGTCCGGTGCGGTCTACGCCGGCGACATCGACCGGGGCTGGGCCGTGGCCCGCCAGGTCCGCACCGGCACGTACAGCGTCAACGGCGGAATCTGGTACGGCGGCGACGTCCCCTTCGGCGGCTACAAGCAATCCGGCCTAGGCCGAGAGATGGGCCAACCCGGCTTCGAGGAATACCTAGAAACAAAATCAGTAGCCGAACCCGCCTAACGGCGACTGCCCTCGGTGGTCGGTGGCGGGTCCTTCCCGAAATTGAGGCGTTTCTCGCGCTATAAGCGCGGCAAACGCCTCAATTTCGGCCGCGGTCAAGGGACGGCCGAAGGCCGAGTAATGGCACGCCGAGTAGCGGCGTGCCGGCGTGCCCTTGACGGCACACCTCGCAAGGAACCGCCAGCCACCATGGGGACCGGCCAGCCCCTCCGGGGCTGGCCTACAAGCCTCATTGCCCCCGCCGAGACACCAGACCACCGCAACGGCCCGCGGCACTCGCGGCAGGACCGTTAGGGGGCTTTCCGGCCTAGGAGTTTTTCTACTTGGGAGTTGAGCTGGGCGCCCTTGGGCCAGCCCGCGTAGTGGGTTAGGAAGATGACTATCTCTCGGAGGTCATCGGCGGTC
>DASXTK010000004.1:0-3430 GCA_036505485.1 Acidimicrobiales bacterium | reverse complement strand
CGGCAAGTCCACGCTGCTCAAGTGCATGGCCCGCATCTACCGGCCCGACCGCGGCGACATCGTCATGCGGGGCCGGGTCTCGGCGCTGCTCGAGCTGGGCGCCGGCTTCCACCCCGAGCTGTCGGGCCGCGAGAACGTCTACCTCAACGGCAGCATCCTGGGGCTGTCCAAGCGCGACATCGACCGGCGCTTCGACGACATCGTGTCGTTCGCCGGGCTGGAAGCCTTCATCGACACCCCGGTGAAGAACTACTCCTCGGGCATGTTCGTCCGTCTCGGGTTCTCGGTGGCCATCACGGTCGAGCCCGACGTGCTGCTGATCGACGAGATCCTGGCCGTGGGCGACGAGGCTTTCCAGCAGCGCTGCATGGAGAAGTTCGCCGAGTTGCGCAACAGCGGCCGCACCATCGTGCTGGTCAGCCACGGGCTCGACGCGGTCCGCAACATCTGCGACCGGGCCGCGTGGCTGGACCATGGCGACATGGTCAAGGAGGGCGAGGCCTACGAGGTCACGACGGCTTACCTCGAATCGGTGCGTGATGACCGCCTGGCCCGCGAGAGCGAGGCCGGCGAGGAGGAAGTCGCCGAGGAGAGCACCGACGGGTGGCGCATCCGCCAGGTCCAGGTGGTCGATGCCGACGACCGGGAGCTCAAGGTCGTGGCCACCGGCGGCGAGCTGACCGTCCGGGTCGAGATGGACTCCGCGGCCGACGAGGACGTTGCCCTGGCCATCGATCTCTACCGAACCGACGGCGTGCACGTGGCCGCGCCGGTGCACCGCTTCCGCACCAAGGGCCCGGGGTCTCGCATCGTCGACTACCACATCCCCCGGCTCGTGCTGGCCGGAGGGACCTACGATGTCTCAACCCGGCTGGCAGACCCTTACTTCCAGCGCATCTATGCGGTACGTCGCCGGGCCGCACGTCTCGACGTGCAGTCGGATCGGCACGACGACCTCGGTGGGCTGGTCTCGCTCGGGGGGATCTGGAGCGACAGTTGAGAGCTAGGGACCGGGCGGGCGAGGCGGAGCGGAGCAAACAGGTGCACTAGTTGGTCGAGACCATCGATCCGGTAACAGGGCCGATCCCGGCCCCACCGGCCTTCGGGGCGGCGCCGGATGTCACAGCCGTACCAACGCAACCGGTCGTGGACGCGCCTGCTCGCGCGCCCCTGCTGGGTCCGCCCGTTCCGACGCCGGCGACCGATCGTGGGGTTCGACCGACGGTCGGTCTGGGCGAGCTGGTCATCCTGAGCGCGGTCGGCCTGGTGGCCTCGGTGGGAACGGTGTCGTGGTACCTGGCCGAGACTGGACGGCACTCCGGCGGCGCGGCCCTGTGGTGGGGGCTAGTGGTCATGGTCCTCATCGGCTCGGTGGCCTACGCCTTCGGGGGCCGGATCGCCATCGAGCTCGACCCCTGGGAAGTCGGCCTGACGGTGGCGACCCTGCTGGCCGCGGCCTACTTCTTCCTCCCCGGGTTCACCTACGGATACGGCGACAAGGACCCCGGGATCTATGTGGCCCACGCCTATGCCATCGCCCGCGACGGTGACGTGGCCATCCCCGACCCCATCGCCGAGGTCGGGCTCGACAACCCCCTCTACCAGCGGCGCCAGCCCGACGGGGTGCGTCCGGCCTATCACGAGCCCGACGCCGTGACCTCGCAGTTCTTCCACTTCGACTCGGCCCTGCGGGCCACGGTGTACGACCTGTTCGGAGGCAAGAGCATCTGGACCGCCACCCCGGTGCTGGCCATGTTGGGGGTGACCACGTTCGTGCTCGCGGCTCGCCGGGCCGCGGGGACGCCGGTCGCGGTCATCGCGGCGGCGCTGCTGGTCACCTCGATGATCCAGGTGTGGCAGGCCAAGTACCCCTCCACGGAGATCACGGCGCAGCTGTGCCTGTCCGGGGCGTTGTTGGCCGGTGTCCTGGCCATCGACCGGGCCTGGGCCGGTGGGGCGCTGATCGGGGGTGCCCTCGTCGGCGTCAGCTTCCTCGTCCGGCCGGACGGCTTCCTCTACGTGGTCCTGGCCGCGGGCGCGTTGGCCCTGGCCATCGCCCTGGGCCGGGCCGACCGGCGGGTGGCCGCGGCCGGTGCCGGTCTGGCCCTGCTGCTGCCGTGGGCGTTCTGGAACGCCTACACGTTGCGGGGCGACTACACCCGGGAGAACCGCATCCTCACGCTTGCCGCCGTGGTCTGGATCTGCCTCGGGCTGCTCGCCGCCGGGGGTGTGGTCTGGGCCCTGCAACGCTGGCGGTTGCGCAACACCGGGGCCCACCATCGGCCCCGGCCCGATGTCCTGACCGCCCTCGGCCGAGCGCGCGTTCCCGTGGGGATCGGGATCAGTGCTCTCGCCGCGGCCCTCCTCCTGGCCTTCTGGTACCGCGGACCGCATCGCGGGTTCGACATCCGCGTCGGCGCCATCGCCCGCACCTACGACGAGGTCAACCTGCGGTGGCTGGCCTTGTTCATCACCGTGCCCGGGCTGGTCGTCATGTGGCTGGGCCTGGTCGTCGCCACGGTTCGCCGCAGCAAGCCGGCGCTGTTCCTGTTGCTGCTGCCGGGCGGGATCCTGCTCCCCCTTTACGTCTGGGAAGCCCACGTCTCGATGCGGATGATGTGGTGGGGTCGCCGCTTCGTACCCGCAGTGATCCCGGCCGTGATGCTGCTGATGGCCCTGGCCCTGGGCTGGGCCGTCGCCCACCGGATTTGGGTGCTCAAGGTCGCCGGCAGCGCAGCCGCCACGGCCCTGGTCATCGCGTTCGCCGGCCAGTCGCTTCCGCTGCGTCACCACCAGGAGATGGACGGAGGTTGGCGGATGGCCCAGGCCATCTCCCGTCCCTCCGGCGCCGAGCAGGGGGTGTACCTGTACACCTGGACGGTCGACATCTACGACCCGATGCGCAACACGCCCGTGTTCGTGTGGTGGGCCTTCGACGAGGTGGTGGCCAACCTGCCCGACGACTTCGACATGGCCACCATCGAGGCGTACCGGCAGGCCTTCCCGGACCAGCCGGTGTTCCTGGTGCTGCACGAGGACGCGGTGCCCAACTGGCTGCCGCCGGAGCGGTTCCAGCTGGTCGGGGTGGTCAAGGACCATCTGACCTTCCTGGAAGAATGGCCCATGGGTCCTCCGCCCGAGGACGAGCCGGCCCGACGTCCCGAGGACGAGGTGGAACTACCCGAGCGACTCACGATCTGGCAGCTGGTATGAAGCCGGGCCTGGGTGGAGGGGAAGAAGAACGGCCGGACTCCCCGAGGTCCACAGCTTCGGGCAGCGCCCCGCTCGGTTCGAGCCGGTCGCCGCACTGGCGCCGCGGTGCGGTCCTATACACCTTCTCCAGGTATCTGAGCTCCTCGGTGGCCCAGGGGCGGAGGAACGCGATCTCGTCGAAACCATCGCCGTCCGCCGCGGCATCGCGGCGGACCCA
>DASXTK010000003.1:0-3607 GCA_036505485.1 Acidimicrobiales bacterium | reverse complement strand
AACGCCGGAACGAGCTATAGCCCTACAACCGTGAGAAGAACACGGTGGGGACGCGATCGACGATCCCGGCGTTACGGCCGTCGGCCCAGACCGCGAACACACTGAACAGCCGCGACACGCTGGTGTTGTAGTCTCCGAAGTTGGGGATGATGCTGTTGATCGGCGTCGCCCTGCACCAGTTGGTGGTCACGTCGGTGACCCGTTGCGGTGCCCCCCACGTTCGTCCCCCGTTGTTCGAGCGCACCCGGAAGACGTCGGAGAACGTCGTCACCGTGCTCTGCTTGAGGATGGGGTCGTTGAGCGGACCACCGGTCCGGACGCTGCACTCGATGTCGTTCGGATCCGGTGTCACGTTGATGTCCTGCATCTGGTAGTAGGTGACGTCGACCCGACCGAGCAGGTCCACGCTGACCACAGGCCAGAACTGCTGCTTGCCGTCGGCTATCGCGTGGACAGGCGTCGGCGTGCTCCACGTCGCTCCCCGGTCATCGGAGAAGGTGACGAACACGTCCGTGTCCGCGTCGCTGGCCGCTGAGCCCGCGGCAGGACTGCAGTCGTGATAGCTGATGTAGATCCGACCACGGTGCAGCCCGGACTTGGCCACGGCGATCCGCGGGAAGTCGTTGGAGTTGGTGCGGTTGTACGCCGCGGGCTCGTTGTCGTTGATGCCACAGATCGAGGCCACCTGGGAGGGCGCCGTGAAGGTGGCACCTTGATCGCCGGAACGGGCGAAGGCGATCGTCGGTCGAGCCAGCACGCTGCCCCCGGCATCCGGGGCCTGGAAGCCGCGCTCCCAGGTGACATAGACGTCGCCGTTGGGGGCGACCACCGGCATCGAGCCCTGGTTGACCACACCGTCCTGACCGCAGGCCGGATCGGCCGGGTCGGTGACGATGGTCTCGTCCGGTTGGATGATGGTACGGGCCCAGGTCATTCCGCCGTCGAGCGAGCGGTACATCTCGATCGTTCCGAACCCGCCGGTCGGGATGTTGCAGACCTCCTCGAAGTTGGTCACCGACACGTACAACGCCGTGTGGCCACCTCGCCGGTCGACCGCCAGGGCCTCCTTGTCCAGGAAGTCGTTGGGATAGTTGGGCGACTGGACCAGCACCGAGTCACCCCAGGCGAAGTTGCCGCGGCGATCGAACTGGCCCCGGTGGATGCTGATGCCGGCCGGCGGAGCCGCGGCGTCGTCCTCCCAGACGGCCAGGTTGGCGTAGTAGAAGGTCGGGTTCAGCAACCCGGAATCGACGTCCAGCCACGGATCGCCCCGGGTCACGTAGTTCCCAGTGGCGCTGCGACCCTGGGTGCCCGGTCCGAAAGCAACCGTGTTCCCCATGGGCGGAGCACCGCCATCGGTCCAGGTGCGGCCGCCGTCATGGGTGAAGCCGAAGCCGGACAAGCCGAGCGCCGGAGTCCCTGGCGTGAACGGCGCGAACTGGAAGCCCTCCCCGTCGTTCCAGCCGGCGACGGCACGGAAGCTGTCGAGTGCCGCGGCCACCGTGGTTTCGCTGGCCCCGGACCGCAGGCCGGCGGCCGGATCCTGATCCCGGCTGACCTGGACGTTGGTGGCGCTACGGAAGCCGGCCTGCGGGGCTGCGGCGTCCAGACCGGCCGCCGCGGCATCACCGCTCATGTCACCGGCAGACAGCAGGGTCTTGAACGAGTCCTTGTCGACAGGAGTCGCGGGTGCATCCTGCCTGGGTCCGGTGGAACCGGCTGGCCGAGCCCCTGCCGTCTCCGGCGTCCCGATAAACCCAGCAAGCGCGAGCGCGACTACGACGAATCGAAGCCTTGTGCTCATCTTCCCCCCTTAAGTCAGAGAGCCTTAGTTCGATTGCTACCTCGGTACCCGTTTGCCCAATCGAACAGATCCGCTTTCCTGGGATTTCCTGGACATGTCGCCTATGGGCCTGGGAGCGTGGGGTCAGAGAGTCGGATGTAACGGTGTGGCGTTCGTGCGGTCGAACCTCATCCCGCCCTCTACTCGCTGGATGGAGTTAGTCGCCTTGCCTTATGCCGTGATCTTCCCGGGCCAGGGGGCGGCTGCGCCCTCCATGGGAGACGCCTGGCGCGCCCATCGGGCCTGGAGGATCGTGGAACACGCCGAGGAGGTGCTCGATGCTCCGCTCGGCCGGCTGTTGCTCGACGCGGACGCCGCGGAGCTGAGCACGACCCGGGCCAGCCAGCTGGCGGTGCTGCTGGTTTCGCTGATGGCCTGGGAGAGCTTCTCCGACCAGGTCAGCGAGCGTCCCGTCGCCTTCGCCGGGCATTCCCTGGGTCAGATCACCGCGCTCGTCGCCGCCGGAGGGATCGGCCGCGACGACGGGCTGCGTCTCGCCGGGCGCCGGGCTGAGCTGAGCCAGCAGAGCGCCGACGCCAACCCGGGACGGATGGCCGCCCTGGTGGGGGCCAACATCCACACAGCCGAACGGGTGTGTGCCGACCTCGATGCCTGGGTGGCCAACGACAACGCCCCCGGCCAGGTGGTCATCGCCGGCACCATGCAGGCCATGGACAAGACCGCCGAGCGGGCCAAGACCCTCGGGGTCCGCCGGGCCATCCCTCTCGACGTGGGACACGCCTTCCACACCCCGCTGCTGGCCGACGCGGCCGAGGGTCTGCGTCCGCTGCTCGACATCTTGAGCTTCACCGAGCCCGAGGCGCCGATCGTCGCCAACACCGACGCCCTGGCCCACACCGATCCCGCCTGCTGGCCCGACCAGCTCACCCGGCATCTGGTCGAACCGGTTCGCTGGCGCGAATGCCAACGGACGCTGAGCACCCTCGGTGCCGACACCCTGGTCGAAATCGGCCCAGGCCGGATTTTGGCCGGGCTGGCCCGGCGTACGGTACCGGAGATGCGCGTCGTGAGCCTGGGGACCCCCGAAGGGGCGGCCCAGGCCGCCGGGATGCTCGCAGCTCACCCCGCGACCGCCTCACTCCCCCACTCCACTCCCCCGGAGGCAATGCCTTGAGAACCTGTGCCCACGATCCGGAGGCCGCATGAGCCCTCTTGACCACACCCTGGCCGAGGACCTGTACGTGCCCGAGCGTCTCATCCCGGCGCCGGCCGCCGGCGTGTTCCGGCTGCTTCCGCCCGAGGTGGTGACCAGCGAGGGCGAGATCGTCCAGGCCGGTCAGGTCATGGGCTCGATCGACCGCAACGCCGGCGCCGTCGACGTGGTCAGTCCCCACACCGGGTTCCTGATGGGCCTGCTCGCCCATCCCGGCGAACGGGTCCGTGATGGTCAACCGTTGGCCTGGGTGAGGGTGCTCGGTTGACGATGGTCTCCCACGCTCGGGTCTTGACCGCCGAGCCCGCCAACGGGCGCGTCGGTCGCAGCAGCCATCGGATGCATCCGATGGCTCGATTCGCGGTGGCCGGCTGGGGCACCGCGCTGCCCGAGCGTCGGGTGACCAACCACGACCTGGCCCAACATCTGGACACCAACGACGACTGGATCCGGTCCCGAACCGGCATCCGCGAGCGTCGCATCGGCAACACCGAGGAATCGACCGCGCCGTTGGCAGTTCTGGCCGCCAAGCGGGCCCTCGACGCATCCGGAATCAGTCCGGCGGAGCTCGACGCGGTCCTGGTGGCCAC
>DASXTK010000002.1:0-9212 GCA_036505485.1 Acidimicrobiales bacterium | reverse complement strand
ATACACCCGCTGCCGCCGCTGCGGCCGACCACATGCGGTGTACCGCAAGTTCGGTCTGTGCCGGGTGTGCCTGCGGGAGCTGGCGCACGCCGGCGAACTGCCCGGCGTCACCAAGGCGAGCTGGTGAGGGGAGGCCGTTCATGACCATGACCGACCCCATCGCGGACATGCTGACCCGGATCCGCAACGCCAACACGGCGATGCACGACGAGGTCCGCATGCCGTCGTCCAAGCTCAAGGAAGCCCTGGCCGGTGTCCTCACCAAAGAGGGCTACATCGAGGGCTTCGACCTCGACGAGAACCCGGGCAAGCCGGGACAGGTGCTGATCGTGAAGATGAAGTACAGCCCCGAGCGGGCTCGCACCATCTCCGGGATCAAGCGCGTGTCCAAGCCCGGGCTGCGCGTGTACAGCAAGTCGACCGAGGTTCCTCGGGTGTTGGGCGGGCTCGGCGTCGCCGTGCTGTCCACCAGCCAGGGGCTGCTCAGCGACCGCGAGGCCCGCAAACGCCACGTCGGCGGCGAGATCCTCTGCTTCGTGTGGTGAGGGTGGACTGATGTCTCGTATTGGAAAAGCCCCGATCCCCGTACCGGGGGGCGTCGACGTCACCGTCAAGGACGGGCACGTCACGGTGAAGGGTCCCAAGGGGACTCTGGACCGGGACCTGCCCCGCGACATCGTCGTGCGCCAGGACGGCGACAACTTGGTGGTGGAACGACCCAACGACGAGCGCCAGAACCGGGCCTTGCACGGTCTGGTCCGGTCGCTGGTCAACAACATGGTCGTCGGCGTCACGACCGGCTTCACCAAGGAGCTGGAGATCGTGGGCGTCGGCTACCGGGCTACCGCGCAGGGTCCGGCCGCGCTCCGTCTGGCGCTCGGCTTCAGCCACCCGGTCGACGTCAGGGCCCCGGACGGGATCACGTTCACGGTGCCCGCCCCCAACCGCATCGTCGTGGAGGGCATCGACAAGGAGATGGTCGGCCAGGTCGCCGCCAACATCCGAGCCTGGCGCAAGCCCGAGCCCTACAAGGGCAAGGGTGTGCGGTACGCCGGGGAGCGCGTCCAACGCAAGGCCGGGAAGGCCGGGAAGTAGCAGCGATGAGTACCGCCAAGCACAAGCGAGAGTTGCGCATCCGGCGTCACGCCCGCGTGCGCAAGCACGTGCGCGGGACTGCCGAGCGCCCGCGTCTCGCCGTCTATCGCTCGAACAAGCACATCTCGGTCCAGGTGATCGACGATCGCGACGGTCGCACCCTGGCCGCCGCCTCGACCCACGAGGCTGCCCTGCGGAGCGGACCGACATCGAACAAGGACGCCGCGGCCAAGGTCGGCCAGCTGGTCGCCGAGCGGGCCAAGTCCGCCGGGGTCAGCAAAGTCGTGTTCGACCGGGGTGGCTTCCTCTATCACGGCCGGGTTGCAGCGGTGGCCGACGCAGCCCGAGCAGCAGGACTGGAGTTCTAGTCATGGCCAACGGCAACACCGGAAATCGTCCCGGCCCCGGAGGGGGCGGCGGGGGAGCTGGCGGCAACCGTCCCGGAGGGGGCGGAGGCGGCGGCAATCGTCCCGGCGGTGGAGGAGCTGGCGGAGGCGGCCGTCCCGGAGGGGGCGGCGGTCGTGGCGGTCGTCCGCCGCGTGAGCGCGAGCCGCGGGAGAACCCGCGCGCCTCGGGCGACGCCACCCTGCACGAATCGCGGGTCATCAACATCAACCGCGTGGCCAAGGTGGTCAAGGGCGGCCGACGGTTCTCGTTCACGGCGCTGGTGGTCATCGGCGACGGCAACGGCCGGGTCGGCCTGGGTTACGGCAAGGCCAAGGAAGTCCCGCTGGCCATCCAGAAGGGCACCGAGGAAGCGCGCAAGAACCTGTTCAAGGTGCCGCTGGCCGGTTCCACCATCACCCACCCGATCGTCGGTGAGACCGGCGCCGGGCGGGTGCTGATGAAGCCGGCATCTCCTGGTACCGGGGTCATCGCCGGTGGCGCGGCCCGCGCCATCCTGGAGGAGGCCGGCATCAAGGACGTGCTGTGCAAGTCCCTGGGGTCGCCCAACCACATCAACGTGGCACGGGCCACCATCCAGGGCCTCAAGGCGCTGAAGCGGCCCGACGAGGTGGCCAAGGCTCGGGGTCTGTCGCCGGAGGAGATCATGCCCGGCGCCATCTGGCGGGCCTACAAGGAGAGCGAGCGCGACCGGGTGCAGCCGACGCCCACGCAGGAGGCCGTCTGATGGCCGAGCCGCAGTTGCTGGTGCGCCAGGTGCGCTCCGGCATCGGCACCAAGCCCAAGCACCGCGGCACCCTGCGGGCGCTGGGCCTGGGTCGGATCGGCAAGACCAACGTCCTGCCGGACCGCCCCGAGATCCGAGGCATGATCGCCCGCGTCCCCCACCTCATCGTGGTGGAGGAGACCGACGGCACCGCCGTGTCGAAGGCGGCCTCCAAGAAGGCCGCCACAACCACCAAGGCCCCAGCAGCGAAGAAGACGGCGGTCACGGCGGCAGCGGAGAAGCCGGCGCCGGCCAAGGCCACTGCCGCCAAGGAAGCCACTGCCGACGAGAAGCCGGCACCGGCCAAGGCCGCAGCCACGACCGAGAAGGCCCCGGCCAAGAAGGCCGCGGCCACGAAGAAAGCCGCTCCGGCCAAGGCCGCTGCCAAGAAGGCACCGGCGAAGAAGGCCGCAGCTGCGAAGAAGGCTCCCGCGAAGAAGGCCGCGGCCAAGAAGGACGATGAGTCATGACGATCAAGATCCATGACCTCAAGCCCGCGCCCGGCTCCAAGAAGCGAGCCAAGCGGGTAGGCCGGGGCATCGCCGGCAAGGGCGGCAAGACCGCCGGCCGGGGCATGAAGGGCCAGAAGGCTCGCGGGACAGTTCCTGCCGCCTTCGAGGGTGGCCAGATGCCGCTGCACATGCGGGTCCCGAAGCAGAAGGGCTTCAACAACCCGTTCCGGGTCGAGTACCAGGCCATCAACCTCGACACCATCGAGGAATCCGGCCTGGACGAAGTAACCCCAGAGTCCCTCCACGCCAAGGGACTGACCCACAAGGGCGCCCTCGTGAAGGTCCTCGGCCGCGGTGAATTGACCCGCAAGGTCCGAGTAGAAGCCCACGCCTTCTCCAAGAAGGCCACCGACGCGATCTCGGCCGCAGGCGGCTCCACCTCCATCCGCCCCAAGCCCTGGGGCGACCGCCGCCCCCCGGCCAAAGGCAACCAATTCGCCAACCGCTAACGCGGTCGCAATACCACAAATTGAGATGCCCGTGGCTGCTACGCAACCACGGGCATCTCAATTACAGGATGCTTTGGGGTTGCTATGCGAGGTGACTTGCCGTAACTTCGCCGCGAGAAGTGGCGCCCGGGGCACACCACGTCGCCCATCCGTCCGGGCTGGGGTCATCAGGGGGAGCCGTGGCTGTGAGGCGGTTTGGGCGCCGTCGTGTTCTCGCGACGTTGGTGGTATTGGGCAGCATCGCGGGAGGGATGTCCCCGGTAGCGGCGGCGGACCCGCCTCCACGCGGAGGCCAACCTGAGGTCCCGGACTGGTGGGACGACATCGTCCCGTCTACACCGCAGGACGACCCGGTCGCTCCGCCGTTCGAACCCGGTGTCTCCGCCGATCCGATCGAAGACACGCCGCTCGAGGTCTCGCAAGCTGAGGCGGTGAACCTCCCAACGCCTGGGGTCTCCGATCTGACGCTGACTTCCCCGGGTGTTGAGCACCAAGCTGGTGACCTCCCTGTGACGATCGCCGCCGGCTCTCGCTCCTCGCGTGGCCAGGCCGTCCAGGTCGAGGTACTGGATCAGGCCGTCACAGCTCCCGCTGGGATAACCGGGTTCGCGTTCCGAGTCAGCGGCCTGGACGGCTCCGCGCTAGCCCCGCCCGCCGGTGGCTCGGCTATCCCGGCGACTTTGTCGGTGGACTACTCAGCATTCAAAGACCTCTATGGCTCAGGCTTTAGTGACCGGCTCCGGGTAGTTGCGCTACCCGAATGCGCACTCGCAAACCCTGTGCCGCTCGGATGCAACGTGGCCGGAACGCCATTGCGGACCCGCAACGAGCCCGGCGAGAACCGCTTGGTGGTGGACGTCCCTGACCTCACAGCCGAGTCGGCTGCGACGATTGGTGCTTCTGAGTCCGTGACCGGAGCAGGGGAAGGCGCGGCGACGGAGGCTGCTCCGGCTGCCCCGGCCGGCCCGATGGTGTTGGCGGTCACGTCCGGAGCGGAGGGGGAGAACGGCTCCTTCAAAGCGACACCGTTCGGTGTATCCGGCGATTGGCAGGTTGGTGTCGGTTCGGGCGAATTCTCGTGGAACTACGACGTTCCGTTGCCGCCGTCACCGGGAGGCGCCACGCCGGAGGTCAATTTGGCGTATTCCTCGGGTGCCGTCGATGGGATGGTGACCGGGAAGAACACGCAGGCGGGTCGAGCCGGGTTGGGCTGGGGTGACTTTGCTGACTCATTTATCGAGCGGGGCTACAACGCTTGCCGGGATGACGGCCCGAACGGCCCGCAGACCGGGGATCTGTGTTGGAAGAACGACAACGCTTCGATCTCATTGAACGGGCACTCCTCGGAATTGGTGCGAATCCCGGGACCAGACGACCTTTGGCGGTTGAAGTCCGATCCGCGCTGGAAGGTGGAGCGGCTCAAGCTGAACAACCCTCCGGATGCTGAGGGAAATCAGACCAACGGCGACAAGGACGGTGAATACTGGAAGGTCGTAACGCCTGACGGAACCGAGTACTGGTTTGGCTTGGGGTACAACACGGATGCCGGCGTTTCCTGGAAGACTTCCTCGACGTGGACCACTCTCGTGGTGGGCGACGATCAAGGCGAGCCTTGCTACAACGAGGCAGAGTCTCACCTGGGGTGGTGCCGTCAGGCGTGGCGGTGGAACCTGGATCGGGTAGTCGACCCGAACGGCAATGTCCAAGAGTTCAAGTACAAGGAAGAGACCAACAAATTCACTGGTGCCGGAGGATTTGAGCCAGGCTATAGATACGACCGAGGCGGCTATCTGAGCGAGATCACGTATGGCCGCCGGCTGGGGAACCCGGGTTTTGAGGGACTCCGAGTCACCTTCGACTCGGCCGTCCGATGCGCATCACTCGACCCGGGTTGTGCGGAACCTGCTCAAGGCGAGCAGCATCCTGAACAGTATCCGGACATCCCGGTGGAACTGCTGTGTGACCACGCGCCGTGTGGGATGGGCTCGCCAACCTTCTTCTCGACGCAGCGATACACGGCTGTGCGCACCGAAGCGAACCAGGGGATCAGCACGTTCCATCCTGTGGACAAGGTAGAGCTCAAGTATCAGTTCGCGGACGCCGGGGATCCCGCTACGACAGATGACAACAAGCTGTTCCTCACGCAGATCCAACGGACAGGTCTGTCATCCGCCGGTGCCGTGCCGCTGCGGCTGCCTCCAACGACGTTCGCTCCGTTCGCGTTGAACAATCACTTCAACCCGCCAGCTGGCCAACCGTTGATGCCGCACAACCGTATCGGCTCGGTTACAGATGAGTTCGGTCGTCAGGTCAACATCACTTACGGCCAGCCGCACCCGTGTGCGCCGCCGACCAGCGGCCCGAACATCTTGTGGGATCAGAACACAACAGACTGCTTCCCTCAGCGCTGGGCCCCCGAGGGCGATCCGAACCCGACGTTCCGAGCATTCAACAAGTACCTCGTCACTCAAGTCGAGGTGAAAGACACTACCGGTGGGTCAACACCGATGGTCACGAGCTATGTGTACGGCGACCAGATCCAGGCAGGGTTGCCGAATGGCGGATGGCATCACGACGACGACCCGTTCACACGAGACGATCTCCGGTCTTGGTCGGAATGGCGTGGCTATCAGGACACGATCGTCGTTCAGGGCAGTGGGTCGACGGAAACTCGCACCTGGCATCGCTTGTTCCGCGGCTTGAATGGTGATGTGGTCCAGAACCCGAGTCCTGGGTATCGGACCGTCACGCTGTCGAGCCTCGACGGCACTGTGACCGGCGCCGTCGACGACAACTGGCTTGCCGGACGAAGTCTCGACGAGGCGTCGCTGCGCACCGACGGCACCACCGAAAGCGGCGTGGTTCACGGTTATGTCGTCCAGAAGACGGCGGACGCTCCCGATGTGTGCACTCCTGCTTGCCCCTTGAACGACATGGCGGATGCCTCTTGGGTTGCAGAGAACGACACCGTCGAACGGCGACGGAAACCAGACTCCGGCGAGGTGTTCGCGCGGCATCGCACATCAACCGTCTACGACACGGTCGATACTCGTTTCCGTCGCCCGATCAACGTCGTCGAGCGCGGCTGGGATGACCAGGGCAGCAATGTGCGGTGCACCAAGACCAGCTATGTGCAGAACCCCGCGAAAGTCATGTGGGACTACCCGTCTGCGCAGACCCTTTACAACGGGACGGCATGCTTCGGCACCGAGATCACACGCTCGGAAACCGCGTACGACGGCGCCGCTTTGGGCTCCAGCACCGCCCCGACGAAGGGCAATCCCACCGGGGCGCGAACGAAGATTACGAACTCGCCCCTTGTCTGGAGCACCGTAACGACGACCTTCGATCCGCTTGGTCGTCCCCTCGTGGTCACAGATCCGCTCAACCGGCAAACGACAACGGCTTACAGCCCTGTCGCGAGCAGCCCGACCGCGCCGGTCACGCTGCCGTGGAGAGTCAGCGTGACCAACCCTGCCGGGCATGTGCAGACGACGAACTTCGTCGAGACGGACATCAACGGGAACCCAACTGGGCCTTGCCCGGTTGCGTGCACCTTCGGTCGCCAGTTGCCAATCTCGACTGTCGATGCCAACGGCAACGCGACCAGCGACCCGAATGATCACAAGACCACATTCATCTACGACGCACTGGGCCGGGTAACTGAGGCGCGGCTCCCAACCGAGTTCGGTTCGGCGAACCCGTCGTGGCGGTTCAGCTACGACGTGGATCCCAACCGAACTGAGGTGCCCGTCATCCGCACGGAACAACTGCAGGACACTAACGGAACCGGTGGCGCTCCTCGCTACCTCAGCACATGGGTCGTCTATGACAGTCTGCTGAGGGAGCGTCAAACCCACACCCTGTCGCCGGCAGTGGGGAAGGTTGTCGTCACAGACACGATCTACGATGACCGAGGTCTGCCGAAACAGATGAACATGCCGGAGGCAGTCGCTGGCACCCCGGGGCTGGGACTTCTGGCTGCACCATCTGGTGGGTGGGCGAACCGAACTATCCCGAGCTACGACGCCGTCGGGCGGGTGACCAAGGAGGACTTCTGGATCGGTACCGCCTCCCTGCCGGACCGAACAACGACGACGGCATACACGCACAATTCGGTGGAGGTCACCCCACCGGCAGGTGGCACCAAGACGAAAACAGTTACGGACGCGTACGGGCGTACCGGCAGCGTCCAGGAGTTTGACGGCACCGCGTGGCGTTCCACGGACTACACGTACGACCTAGCGGACCGTCTTCTCACCGTCACGGATCCTGCGGCGAACAAGATCACCTACACCTACGACATGGCCGCTCGGCGGTCAACTATGAAGGATCCCGACGCCGGCAGCTGGTCGTACGGCTACGACCTGGTTGGGAACCAGACCCGGGTCACCGACGCCGCCAGCGCGCAGGTCCACACTGTCTACGACAATCTCAACCGGCCAATCGAGCGCCACAAGGATTCCCCCACGGGCCAAATGCTGGCGACCTGGACGTACGACCAGGTGGCGAAGGGCTTCCTGAACAAGTCGACTCGGGTCACGCCGGCAGGAAACTGGGACGTCGCTGTCAGCGGTTTTGACAACCGCTACCGGCCGACGCAGAAGACCTGGACAGTGCCGGCGGGGGTTACTGGACTGACTGGCTCCTATTCGGTCCTCTACGCCTACGACGCCGCCGACCATCCGATCACCACGGTCATGCCGGCCGTCGGAGGCCTGTCCTCGGAGTACGTGTTTACGAACTACAACTCCATCGGTCTCCCGGAAACCATGACCAACAGTTCCGGCCAGTCCTACGTGTACTCCGCGATGTACGACGACCGAGGCCGGCCATTCCTGTTCGGCTACGGGAACTCGGCGACTCCGGCGTTGGGCCGGTTCTGGGGCTACGACAACAACCAGCGGCTTAGCTCACAGGTCGCCTCGGCGACCGGCGGCGGACAGGTGCAGAACCGAAGCATTGGTTACGACAAGGCCGGCAACGTCACTGAACGCAACACCGACCTCAATGGCGCCGCGTTCCGTGAATGTTTCAAGTACGACCAGCGCTCCCGGCTCACTGACGCCTTCACCACAGCGCCAGTGAGCAACTGCCAGACGGGCGCCCGGGGCACAGGAGCTAACCCGTACAACCACGCCTACACCTACAGCCCCGACGGCAACATCACGACTCGTACCGAAGGCGGCAGCACCATCACATACACGTATCCCGCCAGCGGTGCCGCCTCCGTTCGCCCACACGTTCCGACGGCCGCTGGCTCGAATACCTACACGTGGAACAACAACGGGAATCTCGCCAGCCGTAACGTCGGCACCCAGAACGAAACCTTCACTTGGGACGCCGGACACAACCTTGCGTCGATCGACGCCACCAACCCGGATGGCGACAGCAGCTTCATCTACGACGCTGATGGCCAGCGTCTGCTACGCCAAACCCCACAAGGCAAAACCCTCTACATCGACGGTCATGAGATCACTGCACCAACATCAGGTCCGAGCTCAGCCGTCCGTAGCTACGCCTTCGGCGCCACTCCAGTCGCGACCCGAAACCCAGCCGGCCTGGACTACCTCGTGACTGACAACCAAGGCTCAGTGGAGGAGACCATTCCCGCCGGCGCCAGTACTCCCGACATCGTCCGCACGTACCTGCCATACGGCAAGGCTCGCACCGGCTCCCAACCCGACACTGACCACACCTGGATCGGCCAGATCGAAGACGATACCACCGGCCTCCATTACCTGAACGCCCGCTACTACGACCCCACGACAGGCATCTTCACAGCCCCCGACACCGTTTACGACACCGCGCGGCCAAAGACCATCAACCCCTACCAGTACGGGCTTGACAACCCCACCACCAACAGCGACCCCACTGGGGATTGCGTCCCTGTGGAAGAGACCGGGAAGTGCATCGGACCCGGCGGTATGAACCCCGACGGAACGCTCCGGCCCGACCCCAGAAGGCCACCCGGTGGGCTTGTCA
>DASXTK010000001.1:0-8644 GCA_036505485.1 Acidimicrobiales bacterium | reverse complement strand
CGTGGGGGCACTCCGTGCCCCCACGCCGGGGCGTTCGTGCCCGCCCCCTTCGTTCACAGAACGTCATGGGTGGGGGGCGAGGTCTTGGTGGGGGCCGGTGCGTAGGTGGCAGGCGGCTAGGTGGGTGGGGTGGTCGGGGGGTGGGAGGAGTTGGGGTTCCTCGGTGTCGCAGATGCCGGTGGCGGCTATCGGGCAGCGGGGGTGGAAGGTGCAGCCCGGGGGCGGATCCAGGGGGCTCGGCAGTTCGCCCTTGAGGCGGACCCTCTCCCGGGGACGCTCCGGGTCGGCGACCGGGATGGCCGACAGCAGCGCCTCGGTGTACGGATGCTGCGGCGCCGTGAACACCCGGTCCCGGCTGCCGATCTCGGCGATCCGGCCCAGGTACATGACCGCCACCCGGTCACAGAGGTGCTCGATCACGGCCAGGTCGTGGGCCACGAACAGCAGGGTGAAGTTCAGCTGGGCCTGGAGGTCCCGCAGCAGGTTGAGGATCTGCGACTGGATCGACACGTCCAACGCCGAAACCGGCTCGTCGGCCAGCAGGAACTGGGGCTTGACCGCCAGGGCGCGGGCGATGCCGATGCGTTGCCGCTGGCCGCCCGAGAACTGATGGGGATAGCGGCGGGCGTGGTACGGCTCGAGCCCGACCAGCTCCAGCACCTCCTGCACCCGCGCCGCCCGTTCCTTGGCCGGAACCCGGTGGGCCCGCAGCCCCTCGGCGATGGAATCCGCCACCGTGGCCCGCGGATCCAAAGAGGAGAACGGGTCCTGGAACACGATCTGCATCTGCCGGCGCAAGGAACGCAACGAACGACCCCGCGCCGCCAGCACGTCGGTGCCGTTGAATTGGACCGAACCGGCGTCGGCCCGGAGCAGGCCAAGCAACACCCGGCCCAAGGTGCTCTTGCCGCAGCCCGACTCTCCGACCAGCCCCACCACCTCGCCCGGATAGATGTCCAGGTCCACTCCGTTGACCGCCCGGACGAACCCGGCGGTCCGCTCGAACGCGCCGCCCCGCACCGGGAAGCTCTTGACCACCCCGCGGGCCGACAGGAGAGGCTCGGTCGTCACGCCAACTCGACCGGATCGGCGGCAGCGGCAGCGACTTCGACCGGGACCGCCGCGGTCTCCTCGACCGCGTCGCTGTGGAGGAAGCAGCGCACCCGATGCCCAGGCTCGACTTCCACCAGCGCGGGCAGGGCCGAGGTGCACTGCGTCAGCTCATGGGCCACCCGGGCCTCGCATCGGGGAGCGAGGCGGCAGCCCCCAGGGAGGTCCACCAGGTTGGGCACCCGTCCTGGGATCACATCCAGGTGGTGTCGCCGTCGTCCGATCACGGGTACCGATCCGATCAGCCCCTGGGTGTAGGGGTGCTTCGGCGACCGGAACAGCGTGCGGGTGTCGGCCTCCTCCACGATCTGCCCGGCGTACATGACCGCCACCCGGTCGCACAGCTCGGCCACGATGCCCAGGTCGTGGGTGATCAGCAGCACGGCCATGCCGAAGTCGGCCTGCAGGTCACGGATGAGGTCGAGGATCTGGGCCTGGATGGTGACGTCGAGCGCCGTGGTCGGCTCGTCGGCGATCAGCAGCTCGGGCTGGGCGGCCAGGGCCATGGCGATCATCACCCGCTGGGCCTGGCCTCCGGAGACCTGGTGCGGATAGGCCCGAGCCCGGGTCGAAGCGTCAGGGATCCCGACCCGGCCCAGCATCTCCGCCGCCCGCTTCCGACCCGCCGACCGGCGCAACCCCTCATGGGTCTCGTACACCTCGGCGATCTGGAAGCCCAGCCGGAAGGACGGGTTCAGCGACGAGATGGGCTGCTGGAAGATCATCCCGATCCGGCCGCCCCGCACCCGGCGCATCTGCTCGTTGGACGCGGCCCGCAGGTCGTGGCCGTCGAAGTTGATGGACCCCGAAACGATGCGGCCGGGCTGATCGACCAGCCCCAGTGTCGACAATGCGGTGACGGTCTTGCCGGACCCCGACTCGCCGACGAGCCCGACCACTTCTCCCGCCCCCAGCGTGAGGTCCACCCCATCGACGGCCTTGACGACGCCGTCGGAGGTGAAGAACCACGTCCGCAGGCCCTGAATCTCCAGCAGCGGACTGGTGCTCATCGGTGCAGCCTCGGATCGAGGGCGTCCCGCAGCCCGTCGCCGATCAGGTTGAACGCCAGCACGTTCAGCATGATCATCACGCCGGGGTAGAAGACGAGGTGGGGCGAGGTGAACACCTGGTTGCGCTCCAAGGCCAGCATGCGGCCCCACTCGGCCTGGTCCGGGTCGCCGCCCAGCCCCACGAACGACAGCGCGGCCAGCTCCAGGACCGCGGTGGCGATCCCCAGGGTCCCCTGCACCACCAACGGCGTGAGCGAGTTCGGCAGCACCCGGTGGGTCAGGATCCGCAGGTTGGACACGCCCAGCGCCCGGTCGGCGGTCACGAAGTCCTGCTCCCGGATGGACAGCGCCCGCGACCGGACCACCCGCGCGTAGACCGGGATGGTCACCACCGAGACCGCGATCACGGCGTTGAACAGCCCCGGACCCCGGGCGGTCACGATGGCGATGGCCAGCAGCAGCGCCGGGAAAGCCAGGAACACGTCCATCACCCGCATCACCCCGTTGTCCAGCCAACCGCCGAAGAACCCGGCCACCAGACCCAAAACAGTGCCGATCATCACAGCGAACGACACCGCAACCACACCCGCCAACAGCGAGACCCGGGCGCCATACAAAATCCGGGTGAACTCATCCCGCCCGTTGCCGTCCAATCCCATCAGATGCTGGGGCTGACTGCCGGAGCACGAGAACCCGTTGACCTCCAGGAACCGCTCGACCTGGCGCAGGACGGGAACGTCCGGGATCCAGTTCACGCTCAGGTGGATGCACGGCTCGGTCCGGGGCCGCAGCCCCTCGGACTCGATCAGCACCTCCCGCTCGCCGTAGGGCGCCAGGAGCGGGGCGAACACGGCGATGGCCACGAGCAGGCCGAGGATGGCCACGCCGACCCGGGCCGACTTCCGGCGGAGCGTCTCCCGCACCGCGTCCCGCCACAGCCCGTGCTGGCGTTGCGCCGGAGGAGGCGCCTCGGCCGCCTGCTGCTCCGAGAGGGGGATCTCCTCGATCGCCATCAGCCCACCCTCACCTGGGGGTCGAGGAAGCTGTACAGGATGTCGGTGAGCAGGTTGATCAGCACGAACGTCACCGCCACCACCAAGGTGAACCCCTGCACCACGAAGTAGTCGCGGCCCTGGATGGCATCGAACAGGGTCTTCCCGACGCCGGTGAGGTTGAAGATGGTCTCGGTGAGGATGGCCCCGCCGAGCAGGGTGCCGAGCGACAACCCGATCACCGTCACCACCGGCAGCAGCGAGTTCCGCAGGGCGTGGCGGATCACCACCACCCGCTCACGCAGCCCCTTGGCCCGGGCGGTGCGCACGTAGTCCAGCCCGAGCACGTCGAGCAGGCTCGACCGGGTCATCCGAGCGATCACCGCCATGGGGATGGTGGACAAGGCCA
The DNA here is from genome assembly GCA_036505485.1 of Acidimicrobiales bacterium. Taxonomy (GTDB): domain Bacteria; phylum Actinomycetota; class Acidimicrobiia; order Acidimicrobiales; family VFJN01; genus DASXTK01. The sequence continues at coordinate 5,123 of DASXTK010000001.1, read as the reverse complement.
GGGCCGGGAGGATCAGGTGCTGGATCCCGTCCACGAACACGTCCCAGCGCCAGATCAACACCGCGTTGAGCAGGTCGAAGTTGGCGATGAACTCGAACACCGGGTTCTCCCGCAGTCCCCAGACCTGGTACCAGGGATCCGGCAGGCTGCCCGCGGAGAGCTGGCCCGACGGCGGCAGGCCGAAGGGCGTGTTGGCCAGCTGTTTGGCGAACAGGTACTGGAGGACCAGGCCCAGCACGAAGACCGGGATGGACACCCCGACGTTGGCGCCCACGATGGTGGCCACATCGGTCTTGCTGTTGTGCCGATAGCCGGCGATCACCCCCAGCGGCACCCCGATGAGCACGGCCAGGAACAGCGCCGCGGTCGACAGCTGCAGCGTGACCGGGAGCCGTTCCACCAGCAGGTCGGTCACCGGGCGACGGAACTTGACCGAGTCGCCCAGGTCACCGGTGAACACGTCGCCCATGTAGTCCCGGAACTGCACCAGCACCGGCTGGTCGAAGCCGTTGCGGTGGTTGAAGTCGTTGCAGGTCCGGGGATTGGCCCGCTCCTGCAGGGCGGCCTGGCAGGCGTCGCCGGGCAGGAGGCGGGCGATGGCGAAGGTGGCCAGCAGGATGCCGAAGAGGACCGGGATCGAGCTCAGCAAGCGTCGAAGGACCAGACGCGTCACTGGTGCAGCCCTTTCCCAGTCCTCTTCAGCGAACCTGCCGGCTCCCGCTCGAGCTCAGCCGGGCTCCTCGGGTGGCGGGTTGAGGAACCCCCCGAACAGCGCCCCCCAGTAGGTGAACGTGCCGTCCCGCCCGACGTGGAGCGGATCCTCGGCGTCCCACTGGACCCGATAGCTCTGGACCACGTCGTTGGCGTCGAGGGCGCTGCCGTCGTGGAACTTGACGCCGTCGTGCAGCTCGAAGGTCCACACGGTGAAGTCGTCGTTCGGTTCCGGCATCGCCGCCAGCGAGGCGATCACCTCGGTCCCGCCCACCTTGTAGGCCAGCAGTGACTCGTTGATCTGCTCGCAGACCCGCAGCGCCTCGCCGTCGGTCTCGTCGGCGCAGTACAGGCCGGACGGCTCGCCGCCCTGCATCCACACCAGCTGGTCCCGGTCCGCGGGCTGCATGGCCGCGAAGGCTTCGTTGGCCAGCGGGCTGGCGTGGGCGCCGTCGACATCGTCCTTGAACGCCACGGCCGAGCCGCCGTAGGCGATGGGGATGGCCTGGGCGTGCTGCATGAGCTCGGTGTTGGCCTCGGCATACAGGTCGGCCCGCTCATCCGCGTCCACAGTGGCGGCGGCTTCGCTCAGCGTCTCGTGGAGGTCGTCGAACCCGGTGCCGAACTGCAGGGTGCCGCCCTCGCCGAAGTGGTAGTCCCAGAAGTTGGTGGGATCCGGGAAGTCGGCGTTCCAACCCAGCATGTGGAAGCCCAGGTCGCCGTTGTTGGCGTTGTCGATGAAGGCGCCGGACTCCTGCTCGTCTAGGGACACGGTGATGCCCACCTGCGACAGCTGGTCCCGGATGTCGCTGGCCACCTGGGCCGGCTGGGGCAGGTAGGGGCGCGGCTCGTTGCGGTAGCTGAGCGTCCCGAGGTCGACACCGTTCGGGAAGCCGGCCTCGGTCAACAGATCTCGGGCCTTGTCGGGCTGGTAGGTGTAGGTGTTGGCTCCGTCCTCGTAGGCCGGGATCCCGGGGGCCAGGAACTGGTCGGCGACCTGCGAGCCCTGGGGGTAGAAGTTCTCGATCAGCCGTTCCTTGTCGACGGCAAAGGCCACGGCTTGGCGCACCTTCTCGTTGTCCATCGGCGCCTTGTCGACGTTGAAGCCCAGGTAGAAGACGTTCAACGGGTCACGCTCGATCAGCTGGAGGTTGTCGTCGCCTTCGACGGTGGCGAAATCCTCGGGGCCGACGTTGTCGATCCCGTCGACCGTGCCGGACTGCAGCTCGACCAGCCGCTGGGCCGATTCCTGGCTGAACCGGACCACCACGGTCGGCGTCGGCGCCTTGTCGCCCCAGTAGTCGTCGTTGCGGGTCAGGACGATCTGGTTGCCCCGATCCCACTCCTCGAGCTTGTAGGGCCCGGTGCCGATGGGCTCGTCGATCGGCGAACCGCCGGTCTCTTCCAGGTACTCCGCCGGATGGATGCCCACCGACGAGAAGGCCACCTTGGCCGGCAAGGCGACGTCCGGTTTGCACAACGTGAACCGGACGGTCAGCTCGTCCACCGCCTCCAGCTTGGCCAGGTTGCCGGTGTAGGGATCCTGGCCGCACTGGGCGCTCTCGTCGTAGCTGATGGCCTCGAACGCGCTGTCCGCGCCACCACCACCGTCGTTCGCCCCCTTATCGTCGTCGTCCGCGCAAGCGGAGACGACGAGACCGGCCGCGAAGAAAACGGCCAGCCATGATCGCCACGTGGTCATGGCTTCCCCCTAGGTGCTGTCGCTAGCAGTGCTGTCGTAATGCCCTTCCCTGTAGTCGATTGTCGCATGGCATCGCCACCCATGGGGCGCGCATCTTCAGTGGTATGGGCGTTTTCGGCGACGATCTGCCCATCGATTCCGATCATCGCTGTGCGGGGAGCGCTAGTCGGGGGCCATGACCGGATCCCGGTCGTCACGCGGGGTTACCGTCCGACCAATGGCGACGGTCACCTCGACTTAGTGACCGACGAGTTCCCCGACAAGCTCGCCGTGCTGCTCGGAGCCGCCGCCGGCGGCTTCACGCCGACGTACCTGCCCAAGGGCTGTGGAAGATTTCCCTGGAGCCGGGCGACGTGAACGGCGCCGGCGCCGACGATCATCTACGAGAATTTATTGACGATCTAGATAAATTCTGGCAGGTTGACTGTGATGCCCGAGCAGCGCCGCAGACCACGCAAGCCCACCACCTTCCAGGAGCTCCGCGAGACCGTCGAGCGCCGTGGGGGAGTCCACCGCATAAGCATGGGAGACCTGCGCGACATCAACGGGGCTGGAAAGCTTGGCATCCACGTTGTGACGCAGATCAAGCGCAGTCTGGCCCGGGCGGGACTGTCGATTCTGCTCCGGACTGGCACCGCCGATGTCCCGAGATATCAGGACGAGTACGTCGTGATCTACGTGACCCAGTCGAAGGTCGGAGAGATCATCGAGGCCGTACAGCAGGCCGATCTGGGCGCCGTCAAGCTGCTACGAGACCTGGCGGGCGACGATTCCGCCGAGAAGCTCCAGGCGATAAGAGACATCCTCGACGAGTAGAACAACGCCTCATCACAGTGGAGCTGGCGACCGCGTCCTTGCTCTTGTGACCTGTCCGTGGGTCGAGTTTCGCGGCTCGGTGACGCCATGGGCTGCTCTCGGTGGCTAAATGACGCTTCGAGAGGGAAGGGCGGCGGCCAAACGAGCTGGCCCCGAACGATCTTTGTGGCTCAACCCGATGCCGGGACACGTTGGGTCGTCGGGGACCGGCGTCCGGGAGCTCTTTGAACGTTTCTGGTTGGTAGGCAACCAAAAACGTTCAAAGAGCGATGGAACAAGCCGCTCCGCTCCGCCACCATCCCTCGGAGCGTCGTTCCACCGGCGAAGCCCGCGCCCCACGTGAGCATCCAGCCGAACTCGACCGACAGACCACCCACGGACAGGTCACAAGAGCCGAAATTGAGATGGGAGCGGTTGTCTAGCAACCATCGCCATCTCAGTTTCGAGTGCGACCCTTGCCGTCGGGCCCCAAGGCTTCACCTCGTAGTCGATGAACTCCATGGTGCGGTCCCCCTTGCGGATCACATCCGTTGCTCCCGGATGAAGCGGTAGACGCCGGCGAAGTCCTCGTTGACCTTGGCCGGCACGGAGTGGGTCTCGCCCAGCTGCCGGGCGCCCCACACGATGTGGGCGGTGCGTTCCACCACCAGCGCCGCATGCAGGGCCTTCTCGACGGTGGACCCCACGGTGACCATCCCGTGGTTGGCCAGCAGGGTGGCGCCCCGGTCGTGCAGCATCAGGGCCACCGCCTCGCCCAGCTCGTCGGTGCCGGTCATGGTGTACTCGCAGACCGGGATGTCGCCGCCGATGTAGACCGTCACCTCCTCGATGGCGGCCGGAATGGGCTGGCGGGCCACCGCGAACATGGTGGCGAAGACCGGGTGGCTGTGGATCACGCCGCCGAGCTCCGGATAGGCCCGGTAGCAGGCCAGATGCAGCGAGCGCTCGGTGGTCGGACTGCGCTCGCCCTCGAGCACCTTCCCCTCGAGGTCGGTGACCACCAGATCGTCGACGGTCATGGTCTCGTACGGAACCGACGACGGGGTCATGCACACCCGCTCGTCGTCGACCCGGGCCGACACGTTCCCCGAGGTTCCCTCGACCAACCCACGCCGGGACAGCTCCTGAGCGGTGGCCAACACCGCGGCCCGTATCTCTTTCATCTCAGTACCTCGGGGTTGACGATGTGGTGGGGCCGTTCGCCATGGAGGAGCCGGATCACGTCGTCGGCCAGCAGCGCCGTGTGATTGGCCTCGGTGTCGTAGGTGGCCCCGCCGATGTGCGGTGTGAGCACGACGTTGGGGAGCTTGACGATGGGATGGGCCGGATCGAGCATCTCGCCCTTGAAGTGATCCAGACCCGCACCCCCCAGCCGTCCCTCGGCCAGCGCCTCGGTCAGCGCGTCGAGATCGTGGAGCGCGGCCCGGGCGGTGTTGAGGTACACCGCGCCCTCGCGCATCCGCCCGATGGCGGCCCGGTCGATCAGCCCCATCGTCTCCTCGGTCACCTTGGCGTGCATGGAGATCACGTCGGCCTCGGCCAACAGCTCGGCGAGGCTGTGGGTGGCGTCCGGGGCGTAGGGGTCGACGGCGATCACCCGCATGCCCAGCCCCTCCAGCCGCCAGCGGGTGGCCCGCCCAACCGCACCCAGCCCGATCAGCCCGGCCGTTCGACCGGCGATCTGGTGGGCCCGGAACCGTTGGTAGGGGATGGTTCCGTCCCGGTACACCTCGCCGTCACGGACATCACGATCGGCCGGGAGGAGCTGACGGGTGACCGCCAACAGCAACGCCACGGTCAGCTCCGCGACCCCGTCGGCGTTGCGCCCGGGCGCGTGCAGCACGGGGATGCCTGCCGCGGTTGCCCCAGCGACGTCGACGTTGGTCGGGTCGCC